>CAITUY010000082.1 GCA_903895695.1 uncultured bacterium | reverse complement strand
TCGCCGTGTCCAATGCCACCTACACATCCTGGCACGCACGTACGGGGTTGCGCCGTGACCGGGTGACCGTGATCTACAACGGTATCGATCCGGTTGAGGGGGAGATCCCCGACCGCCAATCGGCCCGGCACTGTTTCGGGCTTGCCGATGGTGCCATTGTTTTCGGCATTTGTGCCCGACTGCACCCGATGAAGGGGCATCCGGTGTTGTTGCAGGCGTTTGCCCGCCTCAAGGCCGACTGCCCCGGGGTTCGATTGCTGATCGCCGGGGACGGACCGGACGAGGCGTCCGTGCGGCAACTCATCGGACAGCTCGGCCTTGCTGAGTCTGTACGCATGCTGGGGTACCTCAAAGACTCGCGGACGTTCCTGGCGGCCATCGATGTGAACGTTCTGCCGTCCGTGACCCTGGAAAGCATGCCGTTTACCGTGGTCGAGGCCATGGCGGCGGGCGTGCCGTCGATCGTCAGTGACGTAGGCGGCGCCAAGGAGATTGTGACCGCTTCCGGCGGGGGTGCCGTCGTGCCCAGGGGCGACGTGGAGGCGTTGGCGACCGCCATGCGGGCGTATGCGGGGAGCGCGGTACGGCGTGAGGAAGAAGGCCGCAAGGCCGTGGCTTACGCACGTGAATTCCTTACCGGCGCGCGAATGGCGGAAGCCACCCTGGGCGTGTATCGGCGGGCCTGCCTGGTCACTGAACACTGAGCACTGCCGCCCATGCGTATCGGTTTCTTTACGTCAATTGAAGGTTGGGGCGGGTCAGAGACCTACCTGCTTTCGCTTATGCGTGGGGTCGCGGATGCCGGCCACGAGCCCGTTTTGTATGGCGTGGAAGGGACGCGCCTTTTTCGCGACACACAGAAGAGCGGGATCGCTGTTGTGGCCTGGAAGGTCACACACCGGACGGCACAGGAAGACGCGGGGCAGGTTGGCCGTTCAGAGAGGCAGGCCGCAGCGTGTCTGCCAAGCCAGGCGGCGGTCAAACGCCGAGTGCTTAGCGTCCTGCCGCACTGCGTCAAGTTGCTCGCAGGCAACGCGAGGGAAACCCTGTTGCTGCGCTGCCTATTCGCGCGTTCCCGGGTCGATGTGATGCACGTCAGCAACAGTGGTTATGAAGTCGCCAGCCTCGCGTGCCGGTTGTGTCACATCCCGTGCTTGGTGATGAACATGATTACCCCGCCGGACGAGCCCAATTGGCTGCGACGGCGGTTAATGCGGCTGACGTTGCGTGTTTGCGACCACGTCTCGAGTCAATCCCAGGCTTGTACGCTGGCTTGGAGCCAGTTTGCAGGACTAAGGAGCGAGAACTGTTCGTATGTTTGGAATGGTGTCGACCTGTCGCGTTTCACGCCGTCGCGTTCCAGGGTCCGCCTGGTTGCAGATCCGTTCTGCCTGCTCAGCGTGGGCCGTTTACATCCAATGAAAGGATTTGGGGACCTTATTGAAGCGGTCCATCTCCTTGAGGACACGCGGCTTCGGTTGAGCATCCTGGGCGAAGGCCCAGAACGCGCCACGCTGGCCGACCTGATACGCCGGTATCGACTGGAACAGTCCGTTGAACTTGTTGGGCACACCGAACGCCCTGAAGACTACCTCCAGATCGCTCATGCATTCGCGCTTGTGTCGGTAAGCCACGAGTCCTGTCCGGCCGCAGTCCCGGAAGCCATGGCGTCAGGGTTGCCGGTTATCACTTCAGACTTCGGGCCCCTGCCCGAGATCAACCTCCACGGTGAAACTGGCCTCGTCGTACCGGTCCGATCGCCTCCTGCCTTGGCCCTGGCCATACGCCGCCTTATGGACGCCCCCCGCAACGCGGCCGAACTGGGGGCGAATGGAATGCGACGCGCTCACAAACTATTCTCCAGAGAGACAATGTTAACACGGACGGTAAGTCTATACCAAAGTCTGGCACGGCGTGAGGACAAAGGCCTAAGGACTTGACCACCGATTCAAACCTGCGACGTCCACCCGTGCCCGGACCGCCGTGAAAAGCCGCCACTATGAACACCCGCAACACAACGAACCCCATGCCCAGGACTTCCTGGACGGAGCGCGTAGATAGGCTGGACCTGTCGCTATTCGACGCCATTCAATCGCAAACGACAACAGAGTGTCGACAAGTCTTGCTTGCAAGCCAAAGGGCCATTGCGGCGCGGTGCGGGACCTACACCTATCTCGAGATCGGTTCATACTTGGGAGGCACCATCCAGCCGCACTTTGTGGATGACCGTTGCCTTCGCATATACTCGATCGATTCGCGGCGTCATTCGTCGGACGATGACCGAACGCCGGGGTGCGTAATTGTGTATGAAGAGAACTCGACCAAGGGCATGCTTGACAAACTTGCGCGTATCGACCCCGGCAGCATTGCGAAGATCGTGACCTTCGACGGCGACGCCTCCTGCTTGAACGCCAACGACATACAGCCGCACCCCGACCTTCTGTTCATCGATGGCGAACACACAGAAGCGGCGATAATATCGGATTATCGGTTTTGTGAGCAGGTGGTCAGCGAGCACGGTGCCATACTGTTCCACGATTTCTGGATCACGCGTGAAGCCATTCTGAATATCTGCGCAAAATTGAGGCGGGATGGCCGGCCGCACACTGCCTCTCTTCTTGGAGGGTGGGTCTTTGGAATCTTTTTCGACCCCGAGGTGGTGGCGCACGATGCGTGCCTCAGTCATGCCGTGAAAGCCCATACGCGGGTCATGGCCACGCTGGAGGCCAAGGCGTGGCTGAAACGACGGCTCCCGCCCTTTGCGGTGAGGCGCATCCGACAACTGAGGCAGTTCGCGCGTCAGGTCACCGGGAGGGCGTCAGGTGAGGCGCGGCCGTGAGGCGGCGAGGTCGGGTACGGGAGGTCCGGCGGCAGACAGGTGGCAGGCGATGATCGACGCATTAACCAGGCAATATGGAGCATGGCGATTACGGCTGAGGCTGGCCGGGGTCCTGAAGTCCGAGCCCCTCGCTTGTCAACCTGGGGCGGATACCGAGATTCACACCCTACTGGGGCATAAGGGCGTGTGCGCTTATCTCGTATCCGTCAAGTCGTTGTTGAGATTCTGGGCTAACGTGGCCGTGGTGGTTCATGATGACGGCACCCTGAGTGCGCGGGACGTGGCGCTGATCAGCCGCAATGTCGGAGAGGCGAGGATCCTGGATAGGAGGACAGCGGACAAGGCGATGGCCGCGCGGTTAGTCGACTACCCGCATTGTGCCCGGTATCGCCGCACGTCTGTCATCGCCTTGCAGTTGTTGGACTATTGGGGGCTCGCGAAGGGCCGGAGGATCATCTCGGTGGACAGCGATATCCTGTTTTTAAGGAAACCCGAGGCCATCATCGGCTGGGCGGACGGCAATGGAACGGGTGCTCTGTACGGTGCCGAGGATTCGCCTCACGATCCGACTGACACGTTCTCTCGGTATCACGGCTTCACGGATCTTAACGCGGGACTGCTGTGCTTTCCCCGGGCTGCCATGTCCTATGAAGCGGTTGAAACGTTTCTGCACGGAGAGTCGGAGTTCACGTGGTGGACGGGACAATGCTGCTATGGCGTTCTTCTGGCGCGGTGGGGTGGACAGTCGCTCGATCCGAATCTGTACCAGTGCATAAAGAAATTGCGCCCCGGCGCCGTCTCCAGGCACTATTTCGCCTCTAGCGGAGCGATGGCGGCATTTGCCGGGGGCACCGCATGACGAGGATCGGCCGCACGAGCGGGTCGAGTCTGTTACGGGCCATGGCGGGGGCTGGCGTCGATGGGGCCGCACTCTCGTGCCTTCATCCGTGCGCCTGATGGCCGGCTATGGGCGTGAT
>CAITUY010000081.1 GCA_903895695.1 uncultured bacterium | reverse complement strand
GGGCGAGATACTCCCGCTTCGACTGGCTGACCATAGCTGAATGTTCCCTTTCCTTCGGTAACATCAATTATGGCGCAACCGTCTCTCTCCCTCCCGTCCACCTCCTTCCCTTCGGTAACATCTAATGTGGCGCAACTCGCCCAGTGCGAGATCTGCAGGACCGAGTTGACAACGGTGCTGATTTTCTGTACCGTTCAAACAAAATGAGTATACCGTCTGTCTGTACAGGGCTTTGGGAGTGGTGCCTACGGCAAGTTTGGCGGGACAAGGGGAGTGGTCGATAATGACACGCATTTCAGACGTTCTAAACAACCATTTTTTTGCTCGGCTTGGGTTTCGGGTCATTCGTACGAAGTGGCTGCAGAAAGAGCAAGACGCCGCCACCCTGGCAAGGGGGGCTTCCTTTGGCGAGGAGGCCGTGGTACTGGACCGATTCATTCATGAATTGGGCATCGTCGAGGACAGTTATGTCGACATCGGCGCTAGCGATGGAATCAACTGGTCCAACACCGTCAACCTGGCACGGGGCGGCTGGAGGGGCGTGTGTTTTGAATGCGACGCCGTGAAGGTTGCCGAAATGGCCAGACTTTATCGGGCTTTCCCGCGAGTCTCCACGTGCCAGGCACGAATTGCCCCCGCGAACGTCTGCGGATTCCTTCAGGCGTACGGCATACCTCTGCACTTCGGCGTGTTGAGCCTGGACATAGACTCCTACGATTATTTCGTCTTGGATTCGCTGCTGGGCACGTACCGGCCGGCGATCGTGATTGCCGAGATCAACGAGAAGATCCCGCCACCGTTGGAATTCACCGTCCTGTATGACGAGGCGTATTCGTGGGATGAGTCGCACTTTTTTGGCATGAGCATCTCACAGGTCGAGAAACTGTGCGTAGCCCATGAGTATCGGATCGTGCAACTTGAGTATAACAACGTCTTCCTCATTGACGGCAACCTGTATCCCCATCCCGGAATGTCCGCTCGTGAAGCCTACGAACGGGGTTATCGCCAGAAGGCCGACAGAAAAGCGAAGTTCCCTTGGAATCGCGATGTGGAAGCTCTGCTGACGATGGATACCAGCGAAGCCGTCTTGTTCCTTGCGAAGCTGTTTGCCGCGCATGAGGGTAAGTACAGTCTCACCTGCAGTGCGGTGGGCGAGAGAATTCAAGCAGAGGACAGCCGGAAGTCGCCTGAAGAGCTCAACTCCGGCGACGGCAGATAGGCGCCTCCCACATTGACAACGCCCCGCCGCGTCAGTTTTTCCCGATTGACACACCTTGGCGCAAAGCATATCGTTCAGTACGTATTGAACGATGTTGATTGCTGCATAGGGGACGGGGACGGAGTCTGTTCGGAAGACGTAATTCGGTAACCTGAAACCTGCTTCCCGATTCCCCGCCTTCTCCCGTTCGCCATCCGGTTCGGCGCTCCTGCTCAGATTTCTGCTTTTCTCCTTCGTCCTCATCTTCCATGTCTCCCTCTGACGACCCCTTGATCCGCCGCTTCGTCGAAGAAGCGGGCAACACCACCCAGACGCTCGGCGTCGGGCGCGTGGCGGGGCAAGTATTTGCCTACCTGTACTTTAGCCCGGAGCCCCGGTCCTTGGATGACCTGAAGGAGGGGCTGGGCATCAGCAAGGGCAGCGCCAGCATGGTGGTACGGCAACTCGAGCAATGGGGTGCCGTGCAGCGCGTCTGGATCAAGGGGGACCGCAAGGATTACTACACGGCCAACGATTACTTTGGCCGAATGCTGCGGAACGTCATCATGGACGTGATGGGCAAGCGGTTATCCTCCCTCTCCGAACTGCTGGACGCCACGGATGCGCAGCTTAATGCGCAGGCCAAGCCGGTTCCAAATCATGCTTTTCTTCAGTCGCGGGTCAAGCGATTGCGCGAATTTCAAGGCAAAGTGCAGTCGCTGTGGGGTAATCCGCTGGTGAAAGTCTTGATGAAGTGACGGCGAAGGAGGACATGGCGTGAAAGTAATGATCCTATGCGGTGGGCAGGGAACGCGGCTGCGGGAACACACCGAGATCCGTCCCAAGCCCATGGTCGAGATCGGCGGCCGGCCCATCCTATGGCACATCATGAAGCTCTACGCTCATTATGACCTGAATGACTTCATCCTGTGCCTGGGCTACAAAGCCAATCTCATCAAGGAATACTTTCTCAACTACGAGGCCATGAACGGCGACTTCACCCTCAAACTGGGGGAGCCGGACAGTATCCGCTATCACGGCGCCAGGCATTCCGAGGCGGGCTGGAAAGTCACGCTCGCCTACACGGGCGAGGCCGCGATGACGGGAGCCCGCATCAAACGGGCCGCGCCCTACCTGGGGAAACGTGCCGGGACCTTTTGCGTCACCTACGGGGACGGTGTAGCCGATGTGGATCTGCGCAAGGTGCTGGCGTTCCACAAGGCCCATGGGCGCCTGGCCACCATCACCGGGGTCCGGCCGCCGAGCCGGTTCGGCGAGATGGAGGTCGACGGGAGCCGCGTGGTTTCATTCAGCGAAAAATCCCAGGTGGGCCAGGGGATGATCAACGGCGGTTTCTTCTTCTTCGAGCCGGCCTTCCTCGCCTACCTGGCCGATGAGGAGGGCTGCCTGCTCGAACGCGGGCCGCTCGAACGGTGCGCGAAGGACGACCAGTTGCGCGTCTACGAACACGCGGGCTACTGGCAGTGCATGGACACTTATCGCGACTGGGAGGCCCTGGAGCGCCAGTGGCAGAACGGGCAGGCTCCCTGGAAGGTCTGGCGTTGAACCGTGCGTCCATCCAGTCCGCCTTCCAAGGCCGACGGGTCCTGGTTACCGGTCACACCGGTTTCAAAGGCTCCTGGCTCAGCCTGTGGCTGGCGGAACGGGGGGCCCACGTCACGGGCTATGCGCTCAAGCCGCCGACCGTTCCGAGTCACTTCGAGGTGGCGGGCGTGCGCGAGGTCCTCGCCGATCATCACGAGGCCGATCTCCGCGACACGGCCGCGCTGCAGGCGGCGGTCGATCGGGCGCAGCCGGACGTGGTCTTCCACCTCGCGGCCCAGTCGCTGGTACGCGAAAGTTACCGCGCTCCGCGCGAAACTTTTGACGTCAACGTGCTCGGCACAGCCGCCCTGCTCGATGCCGTGCGGGCCGCGGGCCGGCCCTGTGCCGTGATTGTGGTGACCAGCGACAAATGCTACGAGAATCGTGAGCAGGGACCGGCGTACCGCGAGACCGACCCGATGGGAGGAGCGGATCCTTATAGCGCCAGCAAGGGCGCCACCGAGTTGCTCGTGCAGTCTTACCGGCATTCCTTCTTCAACCCCGCGCGCCTGCCGGATCACGGGGTGAAGGTCGCCACGGCCCGGGCCGGCAATGTGATCGGCGGCGGTGACTGGGCCAAGGATCGAATCATGACCGACATTATCCGGCACTTGGTTTCCGGCCAACCGGTGCCCGTCCGCAACCCATCGGCGGTCCGCCCCTGGCAGCATGTCCTGGAACCGCTTTCGGGCTATCTGGCCCTGGCCGCCCGGATGCTGGCTTCTGACGAGCCGCAGTGGTGCGGCGCGTGGAATTTCGGGCCCCAGCAGAGTGATGAAGTGCCGGTCCGCGATTTGGTGGAACGGGTGTGCCGGGCGTGGGGACAGGGAACGTGGAAAGACGTCAGTGATCCCGCCCAGCCGCATGAGGCGGCCGTGTTGCGGCTGAGCATCGACAAGGCGATGTCTGTTTTGGGCTGGCGCCCAGTCTGGAACCTGGCCGCGACGGTGGACCGGACCGTGGCGTGGTATCGACGGTACCAGGCGAATCCCGGGCACTCCATGCGCGACGCCTCGCTGGGTGATATCGCGGCATACGAGACGGAGCGATGTTGTATGAGGTAGGGCCGCGGCATCCTTGCCGCGCCTCTGCGACTCGCCTGATACGGCGGGGCCGGAGGCCCTCGCCCTACCTGGTTGGTCGCGATGATGATTGAGGTCAACCCATGAGCAAACGAACCGAATTACGCGGCCAGATTCTCGACCTCGTGCGCGCCTACCATCAGGCCGAGCCGCCGCGTGCCTTCCGGCCCGGCGAGGATCCCGTGCGCTACGCCGGCCGGGTCTTTGATGCCGAGGAACGGGTGTCGCTCGCGGATGCTTCGCTGGACTTCTGGCTCACGGCCGGCCGGTTCACCGAGGAGTTCGAGACCGGACTGGCCGAGTATCTCGGCATCGGCAATGTCCTGCTCGTGAACTCGGGCTCGTCGGCAAACCTGATCGCGCTATCGGCGCTCACGTCCCCGAAACTCAAAGACCGGCGGTTGAAGCCCGGGGATGAAGTCATCACCGTGGCGGCAGGATTCCCCACCACGGTCAACCCGGTCCTGCAGAATCGTGCGGTGCCGGTTTTCGTCGACGTCGAGCTCGGCACCTATGTGCCGACGCCGGCCGCGATCGAGGCGGCGCTCAGTCCCCGGACGCGCGCCGTCATGATCGCCCACACCATGGGCGTGCCCTATGCCGTGCGCGAGGTGCGCGAGTTCTGCGACCGGCACAACCTGTGGCTGGTGGAGGACAACTGCGACGCGCTCGGCAGCCGCTACGAGGGGCAGCTCACGGCCACGTTCGGCGACCTGGCCACATTCAGTTTCTACCCGGCGCACCACATCACCCTGGGCGAGGGCGGGGCCGTGGCGACCCGGGACGACGAGCTGGCGCGCATTGCCCGCAGCTTCCGCGACTGGGGCCGCGACTGCTACTGCACAGGCGGGGAGAACAACACCTGCGGCAAGCGCTTCAGCCAGCAGTTCGGCACGCTGCCGTTCGGCTATGACCACAAGTACGTCTACTCGCATATCGGGTATAACCTGAAGGCAACCGACCTGCAGGCGGCGATCGGCGTGGCCCAGTTGAAGAAGCTGGACTCCTTTGTGGCGGCCCGGAAGCGTCACCACGCGGCGCTTATGGTAGGACTGAAGAAACACGAGCAGCACCTGATCCTGCACGCCGCGACACCGGGGTCGGACCCGTCCTGGTTTGGCTTCGTGATCACGGTGAGGCCCGATGCGCCCTTTGCGCGAGCCGATATCGTGGGCGCGCTTGAGGCCGCCAAGATCGAGACCCGGAACCTGTTCTGCGGGAATCTGCTGCGGCATCCGGCGTATCAGGAGATCGAGCATCGCGTCGTCGGCAAGTTGACGAACACGGATGCCATCACCGAACGCACCTTCTTCATTGGCGTGTATCCGGGTCTGACCGCGCCCATGATCGGGCACATGCTCGCGACGTTCGATCAGTTTTTTTCGAGCCGGCCGGAGTAGAAGAGCGAAGCGTTGCATCCCCGCGCCCAGCGTGCGCGGCTACAGAAGAGAAGAAGAGCGAAGCACATTGTAGACGCGGGCGGTGACCGCGTTCTTCCCGCGCCCAACGTGCGCGGCTACAGAGGAGCGAAGCACGATTGAAATACATCCCGCAGCTCGATGGACTGAGGGGCCTGGCCGTACTGAGCGTCATCTTCTCCCACTGGTTCCCGGCCTCGTTCCAAGGCGGGATTGCGTGGGGCGTGCTTGGCGTTCAGCTCTTCTTTGTGCTCAGTGGATTCCTGATCACTAGCATCCTGGCCAATGCCCGACGCCACGGTGCTGATCCTGCGTCGCGCAGATGGGTTTTGAAATCATTCTATGCCCGGCGTTTTCTTCGCATCTTTCCGCTCTACTATGCCGTCGTGTTGCTGATGGCACTGGCTGGGATTTTTTCCGTTCGCGAGACCCTGTGGTGGCATCTGACCTATACGTCGAACATCTATTTTTTCATGGCGCAGGACTGGTATGGCCCTGTCGCGCACTTCTGGTCGCTGGCGGTCGAGGAGCAGTTCTACTGGTTGTGGCCGTGGGTGATCTTGTATGTTCCTCAGCGCTACCTCATCGGCGCGGTCTCGGCGCTCGCCGTATCGGTTCCGGCGCTGCGACTCCTGACGGCGATCTTCATGCCTAACGTCATCTTTGTCACGATGCTGCCTTTTGCAGCCTCAGATGCGTTGGCGGGCGGCGCGTTGCTCGCCCTGATTCCCGCCAAGTCGCGGCCCTGGAATCGTCTGGTGTGGGGCACGCTGGTGTTGGGACTGTCGGCGTGGTGGTTGATCCGTGTTGTTCAGGGCGAGCATGGCGGGGCGTTGATCGTCGCCTGTGGGCATCTGGCGATGGTGATGGCCTGCATCGGAACGGTCGGGTTTGTCTCGCAGGCGGCGGGGACTCCCCTGGGGAGGTGTCTGTCCTGGGCGCCACTCGTCGGCTGCGGGGTGATCAGCTATGGCCTTTACATTTTGCATCCCCTGGTGCCGATCATCTGGGGTGTGGCGGTAAAGAGATGCGCGTTGCCCCACCTGTGGATGACATCGTTGCCGTGGCGACTCGCTTGGTGTGGCACGATTCTGCTGGCGCTCACAACGGCCTCGTGGTTTGCCTACGAGAAGCCTCTCAACGGCCTTAAGCGTTTCTTCCCTTACTCCCGCGCCCATCCGCCTCCGCCTGAAGGCTACGGCGGGACAAGCCGTACGCGGCGGCAGAAGAGCGATAGAGGGTGATCCTGGCGGACACGGGAGATCCATGCAATGATCCGAAAACTGGTGCCACGGAAGATTCGGGAAGGCGTGAAGGCGGCCATCCGTCGCGTTGCCAACGAAGGCGGGCGGCTGAACCCGGGCCAACTCAACTGGCTGCCGTACCTGCCGTATCGCGACGGGGATCCGGCTTTTGCCATACCCGACCATCCGGCGCCGCGGCACGAAACCTGTTCGTATGGCCTGCCGGTGCCGCCCCCGCCGTTGTGGCGCGGTTACGGCAAGACTAACGAGGACTACTTGAACAGCGGCCGCGACGACACGGCCACACTGCTGAAGCTTCTGAAGGAAACCGGTTTTTCGGTGCAGGACGGCGCGCGCGTCCTGGACTTAGGGTGCGGGGCCGGCCGGATGCTGCGTCATCTCCGCCCGTTCGCGGACACGTGCGAACTGTGGGGCCTGGAGATCTCGTCGGATTGCATGTTCTGGTGTAAGCAGTACCTGACGCCCCCGTTCCATTTCGCCACGACCACGACGATCCCGCACCTGCCCTTCGCGGATGGTTACTTCAACCTGATCTACTGCGGATCGCTGTTCACGCATATCGACGACCTGGCGGAGGCCTGGCTGCTGGAACTGCGCCGGGCTTTGTCCCCGAGCGGGCGGCTCTTCATCACGCTTCATGACCGGCACACGGTGGAGTTGTTCGAGGGCCGTTGTCGCGACCAATGGCTCGCCCAGCGCCTGCGGCAGCACGAGGTCTACCTCCGCGAGAAGGACCGGGCCGACATGATGGTCGTGGGTCGCGGCCCGGGCTCGATGGTGTTCTACGACCTGCCCTACTTCCGCAAGATCATCGCCCCAATGTTCGAGGTGCTATCGGTCACGCCGGAGGCCTACGGCTACCAGACGGGGTTGGTGATGGCGCGGAAGTGAGGGGCCGGGGACAGAGGTCAGAGGAAGAAGATATAGTTGGGAACGAACGAAGGATTCGATCACGCGGAGACGCGGAGGCCGCGGAGAGGAATAAAATAGAGGATCGGATGTGGTGTTCTCCGCGCCTCCGCGTCTCCGCGTGACACTCTGAATGATACCAATCGGCTACGGAACAGCATGCCGAATGGGTTGCCTGCTGTCGCGAAGTTGGAGAAATGCTGGGCGCCATGACAAACCGTCCCACCCCGTTCCTGATCTCCAATGATTGACCTTGTCACGCCATGAGACTCACAAACACAGAACGGGATACGATCGTATCCCAGGCCAAGCAATGCTTCGGCCCGGCGACACGCATCATGCTCTTCGGTTCCCGCACCGATGATAGCCGGCGGGGTGGCGACATCGATTTGCTGGTGCAAGGCCAATGGGAAGGCCGGGAAGCGTTGCAGTGCAAGATTCGATTTCTTGTTGAAGTGAAGGCCCGACTCGGCGACCAACGCATTGACGTCGTCATGGCGGTGCCTGGTGATCGGCGTCCGATTGTCGAGGAAGCGACCCGGGAAGGAGTAGCGTTATGACTGGGACCCCGAACAACGGGCCGAGCAAGCTGTTGCCATCAATGCGATTTACGAACGGAGCGGCGATCTCATGCGCGTATTCGATGAATTCGTTCTTGCCGTCGAGTCGAAGATGGTTGTAGCGCGGACACCACCCCCTGCCCTCTGACCCCTGACCCCTGACCCCTGATGAACAACCCCCTCTCCGCCGACCTCGACCACGTTCTCGCCCATACGGAAGGGCTTTGGGAGGAATTGCGCGGCCAGCGCATTTTCATCACCGGCGGCACGGGATTTTTCGGGTGCTGGTTGCTGGAGAGTTTTTGCTGGGCGAATGACAAGTTGGGACTGGGTGCGGAGGCAATGGTTCTGACAAGACAGCCGGCCGCGTTCCGCCTGAAAGCGCCCCATCTGGCGGCCCATCCGGCCGTGGCGCTGCTCGAAGGGGATGTCCGGCGGTTCGATTTCCCGACGGGCCGTTTCTCGCACGTGATTCACGCGGCCACGGAATCGAGCACCCGTTTGAACGCTGAGGATCCGCTGCTGATGCTCGATACCATCGTGGAAGGGACGCGACGGACGCTCAACTTTGCCGTACAGTGCGGCGCCCGGAAGCTCCTGCTGACCAGTTCCGGGGCGGTCTACGGGCCGCAGCCGCCCAACCTGACGCACATTCCGGAGGCTTACCGCGGCGCCCCCGACCCGCTGGAGCCCGGCTCGGCGTATGGCGAGGGCAAGCGCCTGGCCGAGCAACTGTGTGCGCTTTATCACACGCATAACGCCCTGGACGTGAAGATCGCCCGCTGTTTCGCGTTCGTCGGACCCTACCTGCCGCTCGACGCTCACTTTGCCATCGGCAACTTCATCCGTGATGCGCTCGCCGGCGGCCCGATCAAGATTATGGGGGACGGCTCGCCGTACCGGTCTTATCTGTACGCGGCCGATCTGGCGGTTTGGCTGTGGACGATTCTGCTGCGCGGCCAACCGAATCAGCCGTATAATGTGGGTTCCAAGGAGGGGCACACCATCCGGCAGATCGCCGAACAGGTCGGTGTCCTGCGTCAGCCGCCGGTAAGCGTACGATGCGCCCGTGACCCGGTGCCGGATCAGCCGGCATCGCGGTATGTGCCCGGCACGGCACGCGCGCAGACGGAACTGGGTTTGCAGGCAACGGTGGGCCTGGCGGAGGGGATCCGGCGAACCATGGCCTGGCATTCGCGGTTGAGCGACAGGGCAGGCGAGCGCAAGGCAGCTTCGTTGCCAGGAGCGGTTTGACAGGATTGACAGGATTTTCGTGTGGTCTGAATGGCAGCAACAATTCCGTTAATCCTGTCAGAGAAGCATGCTGATCAAGTCGGGCTCAAGGCGCAGGAGACAAGACCAACGGAACGACTACGCACTACGAATCGAAACGTACATCAGACCGCAATAACAGAAGGGGAGGCTAGCCATGGCGGAAATCAAGATTGGAAGCACATTAGTCGGCGACGGGCATCCGTGTTATGTCATCGGCGAGGTCGGCATCAATCACAACGGTGACGTTGCGATCGCCAAGCAACTCATTGAGATGGCCGATGCCGTCGGTTGCAATGCGGTCAAGTTCCAGAAGCGGACCGTGGACATCGTCTACACGGCCGAGGAACTGGCCAAGCCGCGCGAGAGTCCGTTCGGGCTCACCAACGGCGATTTGAAACGGGGATTGGAATTCGGCCGCGCGCAGTATGAGGAAATCGACCGTTACTGCAAAGACACGGAAATCGACTGGTTCGCGTCCTGTTGGGACGAAGCCTCGGTGGATTTCATCGAGCCCTTCCATCCGCCGTGCTATAAGATTGCGTCGGCTTCGTTGACGGATGATGGCCTGCTGCGGCACACGCGGCAAAAGGCGGGCAAACGGCCCCTGCTGGTCTCGACCGGCATGAGCACGCTGGCGCAGATCGACCATGCGGTCGAGGTTCTCGGCAAGGAGAACCTAATCCTGTTGCATACGACGAGCACTTATCCGTCGGCCAACACCGAACTGAACCTCAAAATGATTCCCGCCTTGCGGCAACGGTATGGCGTGTTGGTAGGGTATTCAGGGCATGAAACCGGCGTCGTCACGTCGGCGGCGGCAGTCGCGTTGGGCGCCTGCGTGGTCGAGCGGCACATCACCCTGGATCGCGCCATGTGGGGCTCCGACCAGGCAGCATCGCTCGGCCCATCCGGGATTGCCAAGATGATTCAGCACATTCGCTATATCGAGCCGGCCATCGGCGATGGCGTCAAGTGTGTGTATCCCGCCGAAGTGGCGATCCAGAAGAAGTTGCGCCGCAAGTGACGGGCGATTGACTGGATCGCAGAGACCCTTACCACGAAGAGCACGAAGGACACGAAGCGGGTGAACATGGGCGAACAACGCATCAAAGCCATTGCCCTGGATGTGGATGGCGTCTTGACCGACAGCGCTTTTTGGTGGGGGCCCGGGGGCGCGGAGTGGAAGCGCTTCTCGTTCCGGGATGTCATGGGCATTTCGCGGGCGAGTAAGGCCGGCCTGGTCTTCGCGTTGATATCGGGCGAGGAGAACGAGTTGATCGACCGCTATGCCCGGAAGCTCAACATCCGCTGCGTCTATCAGGGCTGCAAGGACAAAGCCACCGCGCTTCGGGCGTTTGCCGAGACGCAGGGGCTCGAGCTGGCGCAGGTCTGCTTCATGGGCGATGACATCAACGATGTGGCGGCCCTGCAGTTGGCCGGCCTGGCGGCTGCCCCCGCCGACGCGCACGACGCGGTTCTAGCTATTGCGGGGTACGTCTGTAAGAGACCGGGCGGCCAAGGTGCCGTACGTGAATTAGTGGACTTTGTGATAAAATGAAACTCACCGACTACGTTGTTAACTTCGTGGCGCAACAGGGCGTGAAGCACGTCTTCTTCCTGCCCGGCGGCGGCGCCATGCATCTAAACGATTCGCTCGGGCACTGCCCCTGTCTGACGTACGTGGCCGTGCAACACGAACAGGCGGCTGCCGTTGCGGCGGAAGCCTACGCTCGCGTCACGAACAATCTCGGCGCGGCCATGGTCACCACGGGTCCTGGCGGCACGAACGCCGTGACTGGCGTGGCTGCCGCGTGGCTCGACTCTACGCCGGTGCTGTTCCTGTCGGGCCAGGTGAAGCGGGCCGATCTCAAGACCGGTCGCGGCCTTCGCCAGTTGGGCGTGCAGGAGATCGACATCGTTTCCATCGTCCAATCCATCACCAAATACGCAGTTACGATCCTCGATCCCGCCAGCATTCGGTACCACCTCGAGAAGGCCGTCTATCTCGCCCGCTCGGGACGCCCCGGACCGGTGTGGATCGACATCCCGCTCGACGTTCAAGCCGCCAAGATTGAGCCAGACAGTTTGCGCGGTTTCGATCCTGTTGAAGTGGAAAAGCCGTGGGAAGACGTGCCCGTCCGTGACCTTGTCGCCGAAACTATAAAGTTTCTCAATCAGGCGGAGCGTCCAGTCATTCTCGTCGGGAACGGCGTGCGTATCGCGGGCGCCGAAACACTCTTCCATCAACTGGTGGACACGATCAAGATTCCGGTTCTCACCACACGCCTGGGTGTAGACCTGTTGCCCGCCAGTCACCCGCTCTGCTTTGGAATGCCGGGCGGAATTGCCTCGCGAGCTTCCAACTTCACGCTCCAGAATTGTGATTTCCTGCTCATCCTCGGCGCCCGCCTGGATATGGCGCTCATCGCCTACGCGCCGGAGCGACTTGCCCGCGGCGCTCGCAAGGTCATGGTAAACATCGATCCTGCTGAGATCGTGAAACTGGGCTCGTCCATCGATCTGGCCATTGCGGCCGATGCCGGGCGGTTCATCCAGGAACTGATGGCGTTGCAGGGGACCGTTCAGGTCCGCGATCGCGGCACCTGGCTCACGCGTTGCCGCGCTTGGCAGTCCCGGTATCCCTTTGTTCAGGACGAGCAACGCCGGGAGACCCGCGGGATCAGCATGTATGCCTTCTCCGAAATTCTGGCCGAGGAACTGGCCGAGGGCGACGTTGTCCTGCCGGGGAGTTCGGGCTTCACGGCCGAGATCTTCCTGACGGCCTTCAAGTGCAAGGGGGGCCAGCGTGTCTTTCACAACAAAGGCACCGGGTCGATGGGCCTGGCGCAACCCGCGGCCCTCGGCGCCTGCCTGGCGGCCGGTGGCAAACGGACGGTCTGCGTGGATGGCGAAGGTGGTTTTGCCATGAACAGTCAGGAACTCGAAACCATCCATCGCCTACAACTGCCCATCAAGTTCTTCGTGGTAAACAACGGCGGCTACGCCTCCATTCGCGCTTCGCAGAGCAACTATTTCGGCCGCCTGACGGCGGCCGATTCCACCAGCGGGCTCTCGTTGCCGGACTTTGTGAAGGTTGCGGGCGCCTATGGCTTGGCGGCCCGACGCATCTCCAATCCGGCTCGCCTGCGCGAGGAGGTGCGCTTGACGCTCCAGCAGGAGGGCCCGGTGGTGTGTGAGATCATGGTCCTGCCCGATGAGCCGCGAATACCGCGTGTTTCGTCCATGCAACGACCCGATGGCTCCATGGTTTCCAAACCTCTGGAAGATTTGTTCCCATTTCTAGATCGTGAGGAATTCCGCCAGAACATGGTGGTCACACCGTTGGATGAATAACGCAAGAATATCGTCCCGAGCGTCTTCGGGTAGCACTGACCTTGCCGTGGAGTCAGATGCTCAGATGAAGAAAGCCGTGTCGCCGCTGATGGAACTTGAGCATCTGCTCAGCGAACCAGTGGATGCCGCGATGGAGCGCGCCAAGACGGCGTTTGACCAGGCTGCGAGTCGCTACGGAAATCGGTTTGTCCTATTTGGCGCCGGCAACATGGGGCGACGTGTCCTGGCGTGTCTTCGGCAGGACAACATCGCTCCACTCGCATTCGCTGACAATCAGGAAAGCAACTGGGATAAGACCATCGACGGCTTGACTGTGCTCTGCCCAAGCGATGCGGCGCGACGCTTCGGCCGCGAAGCAACATTCATAGTTACCATATACAACAACACGCACAACTATCTGGAGACCAGAAAGCAATTACTCCAACTCGGCTGCGGCAACGTCGTCTCCGTGGTTCCGGTCCGGTGGAAATACCACGAAGCATTTCTGCCTTACTTTCATGACGACCTGCCCCATAAGGTGTTACTTGAGAGCAGGGCGATACGTGAAGTCTTCGCCCTTTGGTCGGACGACGAGTCGCGCCGGGAGTACGTCGCGCAGATCGCCTGGCGTCTCCATGCTCAGTCCAGCGAACTTTCGGTCCCTCTATGGGATCAACAGTACTTTCCCCTCGGTCTGTTCGCCCTCACTCCGGACGAGGTCTTTGTTGATGTGGGGGCCTATGATGGCGATACCCTGCGCAAGTTTCTTGCACTTCGGGGGGACAGTTTCCGCCAAGTACTGGCATTGGAGCCGGACGCAGAAAATTACCGCCGGCTAGCGGCCTTTTGGTCCACGCTGCCACGCATTCTTCAGCGCAAGATCGAACTGCAGCCTTTAGCCGTTGGGCGGCAATTGTGCAAGCTTCGCTTCGCTTCGGGTGAAGGCACTTCTTCAGCTGTCAGCGCGCATGGTTCAACAGCTGTGAAGTGCGTGCGTCTCGACGATCTGCTTGCAGAAAGCAGACCAACCTACATCAAGATGGATATCGAAGGGGCTGAACTAGATGCTATCGCGGGATGTCGGCGAGTTCTACGCGAAGACCGACCGTTGATTGCCGCGTGCGTCTATCATGTGTTGGACCATCTCTGGATGATTCCGAAAGCCATACATCAACTTCTCCCAGAGTGCCAACTCTTCTTGCGCCCTCATGCTGCCGAATGCTGGGAGACGGTTTGCTATGGCGTGCCGGTAGAACGCTTGACCCATCCAAAGGTTCTCCAGAATGGGGAAATCCGATGAAACTCGATGAAGTCTTCCGAATCCCCACTGCGGATTACAGGGCGGGGATTGCCAAGCGCTTTCCTTCCCTCACTCCCGTTCTTTCCGGACTCATGCCTTGCATACTCTATCCCGCGGGACGCATGGCGAGGTGTGCCGCGCCGAAGCTTTTGCAGCGTGGTGTTGACGTGAAGGCCTTCTCCGATGGCGATGCTTCCCGGTGGGGTACCGTACTCGACGGGCTTCCCCTCATCCCGCCGGAAGAAATTGCGGTAAGACATCCAGGCGCGGCCGTCCTTATCGCAACATCACTACATGACAGCGTGATCGCTGAGGGTCTCCGGGTGCTGGGGTGTTCACTGATCTACCCGATGCCTTACCTGAACTATTCTCTGCCGGAAATATTCGTGTCTCGTGAATATGATCATCTGTTTGACGCCGCAGCGAATCGAGACAACCATGCCATCATGCAGAAAGTCTGGGACTTGGTTCTCGACGATGAGTCCAGAATCGTCTTTCGATCGAAACTGTCTTACATGCTGACCCTCGACAAGGCGTATCTCGAGACCATCAGGACATCGCGGCCAATCTACTTCGACTCGGGAATCGCGCCATTGAGTCAGGCAGAAGTCTTCGCAGACGGCGGCGCTTTTACCGGTGATACCATGCGAGATTTCCTGCGCGTCACGGTTGGTGCCTACCGTGAATATCACGCGTTTGAGCCGGACGAAAAGAACCTGGAACGGTTGCAGGTGACGGCGCGAACTGACCCTTCGAGAATACATGTAGTTCAGGCGGGTCTCGCGGAGCGATCGGGTAGACAATTCTTCACCTCTACCGGGTCCCACGATGCGAAATTCACCAATACCGGCGACAAGGGTTCAACCTCGCTGCCAGTTGTCAGTCTGGATGATTATTTCCAGCGACGAGAACCGCCGACGTTCATCAAACTGGACGTTGAGGGAAGTGAAGCGGGGGCATTGAAAGGTGGGGCTGGCCTGATAAAAGGACACACTCCTCAAATCGCGACGTCCGTATACCACAACCCCCACGACTTGTGGGAATTGCCCGGTCTGCTGCACTCGCTGAACGGTGACTACCGGTTTGTCTTTCGGCACTACACGCACGAAATTGATGACACAGTGTGCTACGCGATACCTTATCGCGGCCTACTGGTACCCAAGATAACCGCGGTTGAGGGTGTTGCGTAGCGGATTTCTCTTTATGTCCCGACGGATTTGGTGCACTTGAAATCGGACGAGGTGTTCGTGGACTGCGGCGCCTTTGACGGCGACTCCGTGGTGGCATTTCTCAAGCGAAGCGGCGGTTCCTTGAAAGGAGTTGTCGCCATTGAAGCCGACCCACGCAACGCCGATCGCCTTCGTGAGTCCATGTCGCGCCTACCCAAAGAGGTGGCGGCCAAGGTGACCGTCATTCAGGCTGCCGTCGGCGCCAAGGATGGAATCGTCCGTTTCGCAGTGACCGGAACGGCCGCTTCCCATACCGACGCCGCGGCAGGGCAAGGCACGTTCGAGGTCCCTTGCCGAACGCTGGATGGCCTTTTGGCCGGTCGTAACCCGAGCTACATCAAGATGGACATTGAAGGCGCAGAACCCAGCGCCGTGGAAGGGTGTCGCCAGGTCATTCAACAGGATGCGCCGGTGCTGGCGATCTGCCTCTATCATCGGCAGTCGGACCTCTGGGAGATTCCACTTCAGATCCGTGCGATGACTGACCGCTACAGTTTCTTTCTCCGGCGTTACAGCGACTACTGCTGGGAACAAGTCTTGTACGCAATTCCGCGTGAGCGATTGGTGACGCCATAGCGAATGAACGCGACCAGCCCCGTGTCTGCAGAATGCTGTAGCCGCGCACGCGGGGCGCGGGTGGATGGAGGGGAACAGAGGAAGCCCATGTTTGGCGTCTTCAAAATCATCGGCTTGTTGCTAGTGCTCGCGCTGCCGTTCCTGCGTCCGACCGGCGATGAGACGCGGCGGGTGGTGTTTCACCTTTACTCGGCAAGTTACTTCGGCCTCGCAGTGCTGTGGGCGATTCTTGCGGGGCTCTTCGGTGGCCTGTGGCTGGCCGGCGGACCGCAGTGCCGGCAGCGCCTCTGGAAGGGCGTGCTATTGTTGGCGTCCTTCGGCCTGATGCTGGTGTGCGTGGAAGTGTTCCTGCACCGCTGCCCGCGGTTCGTGCCGCCGGAAGTCAAGGCCCGGTTGGCGGGCGGCGGCATGTTTCTCGACTTCCATGACACCGCCCATACCCTGGGCGTGGATGGCGTGCGTTTCCGATTCGCGCCGAATCAGCGCGAAACCCTGTTGTGCGCTGTGAGCAACCGCCTCAGCACGATAAAGCCGCTGCGGGGGCCGGTTCCGGCCGGACACGCGACATACGAGTACCAGACGGACTACCAGGGGTTCTGCAACGCGACGGACGTCACGGGGCACATCGATCTCCTGGTCATCGGCGATTCGTTTGCCGAGATGGGGCATCTGCCCGACGCGTCCCGCTGGCACGTGCGACTGGCCAAGGCCTGTGGTTGGACGCACCGTTGTCTGGGCATCGGCGGCATCGGGCCGACCGAGGGGTTTCGGATTCTCAATGCGTTCGGTGCGCCGCATCACCCGAGGCTGATGGTGTTCAGCATCTTCGAGGGCAACGACCCGTGGGACGACGATACCTGGTTGCGGTGGCAGGCGTCCGGGCGGAGCTACGCCGATTATCTCATGCATAACGAGGTCCTTCAAAACCGGATCATCCTGTTCAAGTGGTATGAATATGCGCTGGAGCGCACGTTCGCGCCGCGCGGCGGCGCGGCGGGCGGCGGCAGCGGGGAACGCGGAGAGCCAAGGCCCGAGTTCATGGCGGCGTTTTCCGGACGCCTGACGCTTCCGGCTGAAGCCATCCAGTCCCTGCCGGGGTGGAGTGCGGTCCTCAAAGCGGTTGATGACGCGCAGGCGTGGTGTGCGACCAACGGCGCGCAAATGGCGGTGGTTCTCTGGCCGTCGCGCGAACACGTGTATGCGCTGCACTATGCGGAGACCGGCGACGCGCAAGGGTTGGCGGAGGTCAGAGGGCAGGGGGCAGAGGGCAGAGGGCAGAGGTCAGAGGACGGAGAGGTAGGGCGAGGGCGTCCCGCCCCGCCGATGGTCGAGGGCGGTGGGTGGGGGGCGGACGTTGAACGCAATGCCGACACGGTGCATCGCCTGCTGGCGGCGCACTGTGCGGAGCGGGGCATCGCGTTCGAGTGGGTGATGGAGCCGTTGCTGGAGTCGCTCAGGCACGGCAAGGCGCCGTATTACCTGGACGATATTCATCCCAACGAAGAGGGGAATGCGGTGGTGGGCGACTATCTGAGCGGCCGGCTGAAGGCGCTCTTGATTCAGGGTAACGGTCGGTGACTGTTGGATTGGGTTCCGGCTTTCAATGTGGATTTGAATGTGGGAGCGAAGATTTTGAATGTGGAGGACATCTTGAATGTGGGAGGGGCGCTCCGCGCGCCGATTCCTGAAATGACCCTGACCAAGCCCCTCCCCGATGCTCCTCATTCCGCCGACCTTCGGAACGGACGTCGTTACGAGGTCGGGGGGTGCTGGTTCGTGACCAAGTGCCTTGCGCCTCGACGGCCCGTCCTGGAGGCCGATCTGGCCTCGGTCATCGCGGAAGCCTTGAGTTGGTACGCACCGGCCGGCAAGAGTCTTATCGGTGCGTTTGTCGTGATGCCCGACCACTGGCACCTGTTGTTTCGTACCGTGGACGGGCGGGATGTCTCTGAGTTCATGCGCTCCCTCGGGCACTGGATCAGCCGAAAGACACGGACCCGCCTGGCGGCGGCCTCCTGCCAGTGGCAGGAAGGCTTTCGCGACACCCGGGTTCGCAGCCTCAAACAGTTCCAGTTCATGCGCCAGTACATTGAGGATAACCCAGTTCGAAAACGACTGGTGGCGGCACCCTCCGACTGGCTGTGGTCGACAGCCAACGAGCGCTACAAGGCGCTTGTTCCAGAGACTTGGCCCGTGGAATTCGAACTGGAATGACGGGGCGAGTGGCGGTCTTGTGAATGTGGGATGGAGCATCTTGAATGTGGGATGGAACATCTTGAATGTGGGAGGGGCGCTCCGCGCGCCGACAGTGTCCGGTCAGGCACCTGATTGCACAAGAATCGGCGCGGCGGAGCGCGCCTCCCACATTGAGGGGAAGAGGATGGTCCGGCACCGGGGAGGCACAAGGATCGGCGCGACGGAGCGCGCCTCCCACATTGAGGAGAAGCACCTTGAGGATTGCGCACGATGGACTATGAACTGACCATTGAACCTCACCGCGGTTGGATGCGGATCCCGTGGCGGGAGATTCTGGAGTATCGGGACCTGCTGTTTCTGCTGGTGCGGCGGGATTTTCTTTCGCAGTACAAGCAGACCGTGCTTGGCCCCTTGTGGTTCGTGATCCAGCCGCTGATCACTACGATCGTCTTCACGGTCGTGTTCGGCAAGGTGGCGAAGATTCCGACTGACGGTTTGCCGCCAATGCTGTTCTACCTGTGCGGGACGATGGCCTGGGGATACTTCTCGGGGTGCCTCGGACAAACGTCATCGATCTTTTTGTCCAATGTCGGGATTTTCGGGAAGGTCTATTTCCCGCGGCTCATTATTCCGCTCTCGGCCATCCTTTCCAGACTAATCGCCTTCGGCGTGCAACTGGGCACGTTTCTCGTGTTCCTGCTTTACTTCAAGTTTTTGACGCCGGCGGGCGCGACGATTCACCCGGGGCTATCTATCCTGCTCGTCCCGTTGCTGCTGTTGCAGTCGGCGGCGTTGGGGATGGGCGTCGGGCTCTGGATTTCGGCCCTGACCACGCGGTACCGGGACTTCGGTTTCTTGTCCGGCTTCATGACGCAACTGTGGATGTATGCTACGCCCGTCGTTTATCCGCTGTCGGTTGTACCGGAACAGTGGCGCTGGGCCGTGAGCCTGAATCCGATGGCGGTGACCGTCGAGGCGTACCGGAAAGCTTTCTTCGGGGTGGGAACCCTGGACTGGCCGAGCGTTGTCGCGGCCGTCTCGATTACGGTTCTGCTGTTGATCTCGGGCGTGGCCGTCTTCGGACGAGCAGAGCGCACTTTCATCGACACGGTGTAGGGGCGAGGCCGCGGATTCGGCACCGAACGGCGATTATGAACTTACGGCGCACCCTTCGCGCGATTCGTGAACTGGGCCTCAGGGCTGCCGGGCAGGCGGCCTGGGATTCGTTCGAACCCGTCATTGGGTTTCGCAACCGCCGGGTCTACCGAAGACTGAAGGATTCCCCGTTTTCATTCGTGGGCCTGATGCTCAGCCGGGAGTGCGGGGCGCGCTGCCTGTTTTGTCCGATTCGGCCCGGGACCACCGCTGCCGGGAAGCTTCAGTACATGCCCGAATCCGTCGCCGAGAGCGTACTCAACCAACTCGCGGAACACGCGTATGCCGGGGAAGTGAACCTGGGCGAGAACGGCGACGCGCTAATGAATCCCGCCTTCGGGCGCATTGTGGCGATGGTGAACGAGCGGGTGCCGCAGGCCTCGATGGCACTCTACTCGAACATGATGAACCTGACGCCGGAACGGGCGGAGGAATTGCTCCGGCGCAACTTGCGCAGTCTTACCGTCAATATAGACGGCGCGACGGCGCGCACTTACCGGGTGAGCAAGCCGGGCCTCGACTTCGAGCGCGTGACCGGGAATCTCCGGCATTTCATCCGGTTGCGCAATGAGCTACGCAGCCGGTGTAGTGTCAACATCACCGTGATTTCGCCCTGCCGCTACCTGCAGTTGCGGAGAGACGGGCGGGGGCCTGCGGTGCCGTATGATGCGCCCGAGGTATTCGGCCAGTGGGGGCCGCTCCTGGGCCAGGGCGACAGCATCTCCGAACCCGTGTGGCTTTTCGCGTGGAACAAAGGGGGCCCGCGCCGGCCCAAGCGGACGCACTGTCCCCCCTTGCTCGTGGGTGAATTGTTGTCGAACCTGTTCGTGTCGACCGAAGGCGATGCCTATGTGTGCTGTCTCGATCCCGGCACCGCCATGACGTACGGCAACGTCCTGCACGATTCCGTCTACACGCTGTGGAGCTCGGAGCGGCGGCGCGAGTTGGTCGCGAGTATTGTTGGGAAACGGTTCAACGGGGCGGGGGCGCCCTGCGCCTCTTGTGCGGAACGCTACGACTATGCGGCGTGTGCGCTGAATCTGGCCGCGCTGCGGGCCGAGCATCGGACCGCCGGTTCCAGGTAGGGCGTGGGCGTCCCCGCCCCGCCGCGACAGGAACGCAACAGTTACGGCGCGGCGGGGACGCCGTCGCCCTACCCAAGATACCCGGCAATTGTGAGATACCTGTCATGAATGAACCTATCATCCGTGTCGAATCTCTCGGCAAGCGCTACCTGATCGGCGAGATCGGGGCTTCCACCATTCGGGAGGCCGCAGTCGCTTGTTGGTCCGGTTTCCGGCGGCGGCCCGGGGGGCGGGGTGCGGCCGCAGTCCCGCCGGCGTCCGTGCGGGACGGGGCCGGGCAGGATCGGAGCGATCGCGAACTCTGGGCGCTCAAGGATGTCACGTTTGACGTCAAGCAAGGCGAAGTACTGGGCATTATCGGGCGCAACGGGGCGGGTAAGAGCACGCTCTTGAAGATTCTTTCCCGGATCACGGAGCCGACCCACGGGCGGGCGGTGATTCGGGGACGGGGCGCGAGCCTGTTGGAAGTCGGGACGGGTTTTCACCCGGAACTCACGGGTCGCGACAACATCTATTTGAACGGGGCGATCCTGGGCATGAAGAAGTCCGAGATCGCGCGCAAGTTCGACGAAATCGTGGCGTTCGCCGAGGTTGAGCGGTTTATCGACACACCCGTTAAACGCTATTCGTCCGGCATGTATGTGCGGCTGGCGTTTGCCGTGGCGGCGCACCTGGAACCCGAGATTCTGATCGTTGACGAGGTGCTGGCGGTCGGCGACGTCTCCTTCCAGAGGAAATGCCTGGGGCGGATGAAGGACGTTGCCCAGGAAGGCCGGACCGTCCTGTTCGTGTCCCACAACATGGATGCGGTTCTGAACCTTTGTTCGCGCGGGCTGTTCCTGCACAAGGGCGGCTGCGCCTATCTGGGATCGGTCGAGGGGGCGGTGGAGGCCTATCTGGGCAGCGTCGACGTGCAGGCAGACGGTCTCGTCGATCTGACCAACCATGCGGGCCGGCCCTCCGGCATGCATAGCATCCTGCGGGGCGTCGGCATCCGTGTGCCCGGCAGTTCGGCGTACACGAATCGGCTGAAGACGGGGGATGACCTGGAGTTGGAGATCCGGTATGACACCGGGCCTGATTTCATCGATCTGGCGCAACTGGGATTCTGCAGTATTACCGGCATGCGCCTATTCACGGTGGGTACGCACCTGGCGCCGGACTTCAACCCGGTCCTGCGCGGGGTCGGCGTGCTGACGTGCCGGGTTCCCGCCCTGCCTCTGGTTGGCGGCGAGTACTCCATCTCCATCATGATTGGCCAAGGCACACCGCCGCACAATCTCGACTGTGTCGATCACGCGATCCGGTTCCACGTCGAGACGGCCGATTACTTCGGCACGGGGCGGACGCCGTTGCCCAGCCAGGGATTCTGGGCGCAGAAAGCGGATTGGCGCGTGGAGGAGGGTACCCGTGGGCTCACCTGAGGAGACCGGCGCGCATGCGCTGAGGGAGATCGAGGCCGGGAACGACTGGTATACGAGCAGCCAGTTTGCCTGGGCCCGGCAACCCTGCGTTTGCCGTATCTATGAGCGGCGCCGCCAGTTCTTCCGGGCCTGTATTGAGCGCGCGAAGCACCGGCGCGCGGGCGTTCTGCGCCTGCTGGACGCCGGCTGCGGCGACGGCTACTGGTTACACGAATTTGCCGGGATACGGGAGCTGGAGACCACGGGCGTCGACTACAACCCTCTGCGCGTGGAACGCGCCCGAAAGGCGGCGCCCGCCGCGCGCGTAGTCCTGGGCGATCTGGCTTCACTCAAGCCCGAAGAAACATTCGATGTGATCTTATGCAGCCAGGTCATCGAGCACGTCGCCGATGACGTGGCGCTCCTGCGGTTGCTGCGCGGACTGCTGGCGCCCGGCGGGACGCTGATCCTGGGGACCACGAACGAGGGCAGCGCGCTGCACCGGCGGCGCATGCGAAAAATGGGAAGCCCATCGCAGACCGATCACGTTCATTTCTACACCGAGGCCGAGGTCACCCGGAAACTTCGGGAGACGGGTTTCGGCGTGGACTGTGTGATGCGCGAAGTCTTCGCGTTGGGTAACGAGCGGCTTTACTACTGGCTCAATGCCCGGGCGTGGGGTTTTGCCTTGCTCGAGGGCCTGACGGCGCTGTGGCCGGCGGAGTGCAGCGATTTCTATTTCGAGTGCCGGATTCCGTGAAGGTCCGGGACGCAATCGATGCTATGCACCAAGGCTGTCCAATATGCTAGCGCCGCCCGGCAAAAAGCCCATTGTCGTCATTCCGTCGGAATCGTTCGAGTCCTATGAACGGGCCGGCTACGCCGAGAGAGCCCGGCATCGCTATAATCCCGGGGGCATGTTCAGCGAGGTGTTTGCGGTAAGCCCTTTGGAAAAAGGCGTCCGCCAGGCCTACGGGATCACGATCATCGGAACTCCCGCGAGCGACTTCCGGAAGGTCGTGCGGGAAATCGATCCCTGTCTCGTGCGGGCGTTCGGCGGGTATTGGGCCGCCGATTTTGCGGCCCGGTATCGACTCGCGAATGTCCCCGTGGTGGTAAGCGTGCACGATCCCAATCCGGCGATGATCTTTCGGGGTGTACGGTACGCGGATTTGGTTCTATGCACATCCTCTGTTGTGCGCGACGCGGTGTTGGCGCGGGGGGTAGATAGCCGCTCGGTCAAGATTCTACCCAATTACGTTGAGCCCTCGGTATTTCATCCCGTCGCCGGTGAGCAATTGGCTGCGCTAACGCGCCGATTCCCCGCCGGCTACCACATTCTCCACGTCGGGCGGCGGTCAAAGGAAAAGAACCTGGCTTCACTCTTGCGTGCCCTGGTTCTGTTGCCCGAGACCTACCAATGCATTTGCGTAGGACAAGGAGACGCGGCCCCGTACCAGCGCCTGGCCGAAAGCCTGGGGGTGGCCTCCCGGTGTTCCTGGATGGACGCCTTGCCGCAGGCCGAGCTGGCCGCGTGGTATTCGTGGTGTGACTGTTTTTGCGTGCCCAGTCTTTGGGAAGGGTTCGGCAATGTGTTCATAGAAGCCGCCGCATGCGGCGCGGCCGTGGTCACCGCGCGTATCAGGCCCATGTCGGACACCTTCGTGCATCGGGAAAGCGCCTGGCTCGTGCAACACAACGAGGACCCCGGGGAGATTGCAGAGGGAATCCGCCAGGTGTGTGAAGACGCAACCTTGCGCAAGGCGCTTTCGTCCCAGGCCGTCCGGGTGGCGGCCTCCTTCGAACGTTCGCGCGTACAAGCGGTGGAGGCCTCGCTGTACTCGGAATTACTGGCATCGGGCGGCAAGGGTCTGACGTGCGAACAGGTGTTATGGGCGCTTGGCGGATCGATTCGAGACGGCTGGCGCGTCCGGCTGCGGCCCCGCCTGCGGTGGTGGACGCACCGCGTCACCACCCTTGGAAGGGGAAATCCGTGAGAGGCGTCGTCGATTTCTTCCTCATCGATTCGGCCGATATTACGAGCTTCGAACCGATCTTCCGGCGGTTGCCTCGCGGTGCGTTTATCGCACCCGGCAGTGACCCGGATCGCTGGTTCGACCGCGATAGAGCTCTGCTCTATCTGGCCGAGAAGCATCTGTCGAGTCAGCCGTTACCGAGTGTCAACGCGCAGGCGGCGATCACGACCCAGTACTTTCGACATCTCAACAGGCGGGAGTATCGCCACGTCCCCACCTTTCGACTGATGTACGGCCTGGCGGAGAAGGGGGCCCTGCACGGCGCCGAATGGGCAAACGGGTTTGATGCCATTCTTTGCCCGGGGCCCTATTCCCGGAAGCTGCTTGAGCAGCAAGGGTTCAAGGCGGTGGTGGTCGGCGATCCCAAGCATGATGCCTATTTCAGGGGAGATTATGACGGTGACGCCATACGCCGGAAGTATGGACTGCCCGGGAACCGAAGGTGCATCCTCTACGTTCCGACCTGGGGCGAGCACAGTTCGGTCGATCCATTTCAGGACGATATCAGGAGCCTGTGCCACAGATCCGACTACACGGTGATCTATAAACCGCACACGGTGTCGGTCCGCATGGAACGGCAGAGAATCGATTGTTTCAAGGGCGACATAGAGAGCGGCCGCCTGATTTGTGTCGAGTCGCAGACCAACCTGGATGAGTTGCTTTCCATCGCCGATATCGTGGTCACGGATGCCATGAGCGGTGCACTGTGGGATGCGGTGCTGGTCGCCGATCTGCCAACGGTCGCCCTGACGAGTACCGCGCCGAAACCTCGTCAGGGTCTCGATGCGCGGGTCGGCGAGTGTGCGCCGATCCTTGAACAACCCGGCGGGTTGGCGGCGCTGCTCGACTCTACGCATCGCGCGTTCAACCGGGGCGACAAAGGGCGAATGCAGTTGCGTGAAGAACTGCTCGCCTATTGCAATGGAACGGCGGCTGAACGCGCCGCCGCGGTCCTGGTCGAGTGCACGGAGGCCTATTACCGGCGCCATCCGATAAGCCGGCTTGCGCTGCAGGCCAAGGGGGCGCTGTTGGTGGGACGTTCAGCCTGGCGGTCGTGACGGTCGCCAAGCCGGGATCACCGGAGCGGGAGGTACTATGAGGAAGAAGGTTGACGACAGGGTGGGGCCGGCGAAGCGATCCCGGCGGCGCGTGGTGATCACTTATGGAACGTACGATATGCTGCATGTGGGGCACATCAATCTGCTGCGCCGCGCGCGGAATCTGGGGGACTATCTGATCGTCGGATTGTCCACCGACGCATTCAACACCATAAAACACAAGAGCGCCTATCAGCCCTATGCCCACCGAAGGCGTCTGCTTGAGGCGCTTCGATTCGTCGATAAAGTCGTCCCGGAACGGTGTTGGGAGCAGAAGACGCGCGATATCAAGAAATTCAAGGCGAGTGTCCTGGTAATGGGCGACGACTGGAAGGGCGAGTTCGATTCGCTCAAGAAGCTGTGCAGAGTCGTATACCTGAAAAGAACGCCATCCATTTCCAGCACCCAACTCCGGGCTTTGACATGACCGCGGCAACCGATTTCCGGCGGCGGGGCGCGATACGCTGAGGTCCAGTTCATGCGCCCGGTAGTCACCCATCCGAATCGCCTCGTGGTCGTTCCGTCGGACTCGATCGCATCGATCGAAGCCGGCGGGTGGGGCGCGAATTTGAAATGTTACTTCAACCCGGCCGGCGTGTTCGGCGAAGTGCATGTCGTGAGCCCGTTGGAGCCAGCCGAGTGCGAACGTTGGGGGTTGTCGATCCACCCTTCCGACGATGCGCGGTTCGCCCGGGATGCGCGCCGCCTCCGGCCCGATGTCATTCGGGCCTACGGCGGGTACTGGCCGTCCGACCTCGTTTGCCACCATCGCGTGCGGGGAGTCCCGATCGTCGTGAGCGTGCATGATCGCCGGCCCGAGATGATCCATGAATCGGTGGCGTACGCCGACCTTGTGATCTGTGTGTCGCAGGCCTGCGCGCGGGGGGTTGTGGCGCGCGGTTGTGCGCCATCGCGGATTCGGGTCATCCCCAACCGGATTGATCGCCGCCTGTTCCGGCCCATTGAAGCCGCCGAGATCCCGCGTGCACTCGCGTCGCGATTTCCGCCGGGCCGACACATCCTGCATGTGGGCAGGAAGTCGCCGGAGAAGAACCTGGATACGCTGTTGCGGGCGCTGGCCCTGTTGCCGGCGGATTACTCGGTCATTGCGGTGGGACCCGGAGATGCGGAAGTCTATGCGAGGCTGGCCCGGGACCTGAAGGTGGAGCGTCGTTACTTTGCCATCGAGGCCGTGCCCAATGACGAACTCCCGGCCTGGTATTCCTGGTGCGATTGCATGTGCGTGCCGAGTCGGTCCGAAGGATTCGGCATTGTGTTCATCGAAGCGGTCGCGTGCGGCGCCGTCGTGGTCACGTCAGCGGTCGCGCCGATGACCGAGTACCTGACGCATGACCGGAGCGCGGTGCTTGTCGCCGCGTACGAGGATCCGGCGAGTCTGGCCGCGGCTCTTCGGAGTGCCTGTGAAGACACAGCGCTACGGGCGCGGGTCGGCGCCGGCGCGATTGAAGCCGTCGCTCCCTTTGATTCGGAGAAAGTGGAACGGATGGAAGCGGATCTCTATCGTGAAGCGATGGGGTTGCGCCGGCCGGACTTGGCGCGGCGGCATGAAATACGACGCTGGCTGGCCCGACTGGCCCTGGATCGCCTGCGCGTCCGTGTGGCCCGGGGAGTCGCGACCGGGCGCCTCTCGGCCGGTCGAGTGAAGCGCGGGCTGGATAGATTTTTCAGGAAAGGCAGATAGATTATGGTGACAAGAGAAGCATTGTCCCGGCGTGTCCGGGGTGGTATCCGCGCGGTTCGCCGGGCGCTTGGCCCGGCGCCGCAGGCAGCGACTCCCCGCGGGGGGGGCGAGTCGGCGCCATCGCGCGCCCTGCAGTGGGTGCGGGATAACGAGTTGAAAGGCGGGGGCATTCGCGTGCATTCCCGCCATGCCCATGCCTACCAGGAGGTTACCGGGTATCTGGTCCCCACATTATTCGCTTATGGTGAGCGGGACCTGGCGGATCGGCTCGTACTGTGGTTGCTGTGTGTGCAGCGGGGCGAGGGCGCGTACTGCAGCCCGGACAGAGCAACGCCCTTTGTCTTCGATACGGCCCAGGCCCTGCGGGGACTCCTGGCGGCGGTGCCCCGGTTTCCGGAAGCGCGCGAGGCCGCGCGGCGCGCGGCGGATTATCTGTGTCGCCAGATGGTGGATGGGGGCCGCGAAGGATTTGGCCGCCGCTATCCACAAGGGGGAAACATTCCCGAATCGATGCACCTGTACGCCCTGCCGCCCTTGGTCGCCGCGGCCTCGATTCTCGGGGAGCCCCGCTTCGGCGAGGCGGCGAACGCTTGCCGTGAGTTCTATTGCCGGCATTCCGATTTTCTACGACTGGCCGACGTGACGCATTTCCTGGCTTACGAACTGGAAGCCCTGATCGATCTCGGGAATGCGGAACTTGCAGGGCCCACGCTTGACATCCTGAAGGCCAGGCAGTCGGCATCCGGGGGAGTGCCGGGGCGTGACGGCGCCGAATGGATCTGCTCGCCCGGCCTGGCGCAACTGGCGATCTGCTGGTACAAACTGGGCGACTGGGCGCCGGCCGACCGTGCCATGGCTTGGTTGGAAGCCCACCAGGAAGGCGACGGCGGGTTCAAGGGCAGCTATGGGCCGCACGCGGATTACCTGGCGAACGAAGAGCTTTCGTGGGCGGTGAAATTCTTTCTCGATGCGCACCAGCTTCGCGTAGCGGCATTTTTCGACCGACATGCCGCAAGTTTCCCGGCAGAGGTGGCGGCGACCGACGGACGGCTGCGCACCGTGCTGGACGTCATTCCGCCCGGGGCCCGGGTTCTCGAGGTCGGTTGCGGCAAGGGTCGGTTTCTCAAAGCGATCCGCGAGGCCCGGCCTGACGTACAGTGTGTGGGCGTGGACCCGTCACCCGTTCTGCTTAAGGCCGTCCCGGCCGGAATCGAAACGAGGCTGGGCTCCCTGGAGACGGTTCCCTGCGACGACGGTTCCTTTGACGTGGTGTTCTCCGTCGAGGCGGTGGAACACTCCGCGAACCGGGGCGTAGCCGTGTCTGAACTTACGCGTGTTGCCCGTCGAGGCGGCTGGATTGTTGTCATTGACAAGCAGGAGTCTCACTGGGGCCGGCTGCAGACGCCCCCGTGGGAACGGTGGCCCGACGCCGCCGAATTCCGGTCGCGGTTTTGCCGCGACTGCGATCAGGTCACTGCGGCGCCGGTCGCCTACGACGAAGTCCCCGCGAGCGACGGGTTGATGCTCGCTTGGAAGGCCATGAAGCGCCGTCGGCTGACCGGAGAGGAGTGGAACAGGATTCTGGAGGGGCAAGGCGACGAAGAGCGCATTGTGGAGCGGGTCAAGTTCGGAAACCTGACGACCTGGGCAACGGAAGTGATTCGCGAAACGGCGCCTGGCGAACGCGTAATTGAAATAGGCAGCGGCACCGGTGAAATATCGTTGCGCCTGGCGCTATCCGGTCGGCGCGTCACCCTCAACGACATCTGCGGCGAGAGCCTTGAAACGAGCCGCAAGATGGCCGCGGTTCTGGGAGTTGAGGTGGATACGGTCTGTGCCGATGGTACGGCCCGCTTGCCGTTCGCCGACAATGCGTTCGACTGCGTCTGGTCGGCAGGCCTCCTCGAACACTATACCGCGGAGGAGCGAGCCGAGATCCTGAAGGAGTGGGCGCGGATTTCCCGCGACAGGGTCATCGTGCTTGTGCCCAACGCGGCAAGCCTTGCCTACCGGTTCGGCAAACGGGCGCGGGAGGATCAGGGCGAATGGACGTACGGGCTTGAAATGCCCATTCTGACCTTTCGTCAAGAGGTGGAGCGCGTCGGCCTCGCGTGTGTCGAGGAGCGGACCGTCGGGTTCACGCATGCGCTGGATTTCCTGTCCGAATCCCTGTCCATGCGGCGTGAATTGGAGGCATTCGTTAGCCGGTATGGGGAATCTGAAGTCGACTCATGGGGCAATGGGTATCTTCTCATGACCGTGGGGCGCAAGAAGAGCGCCTGACGCTCGGCTAGGCGCGCACGGCGAGACCATGAGCACACCCCGCGTATCCATTGTATTGCCCGTCCACAACGGGAGTCGATACCTGTCCGAAGCCATCGAGAGCATCCGGGCCCAGACCGATCGCGCGTGGGAGCTCATCATTGTCGACGATGCCTCGACCGACAACACGTCGGCGATCGCGGCCGCAGCCTGCCAGGCGGATGAGCGCATCGGCGCCCTCCGCCACGATCGCAACCGGCGTCTTCCCGGCGCGCTCAACACAGGGCTGAGGGCCGCCCGGGGGGAGTACCTGACTTGGACGTCCGACGATAACCTGTACGAACCGAACGCCGTGAAAACCCTGGTCCGCGTGCTGGACGAACGCGCCGATGCCGATATCGTGTATTCCGACTACACCGTGATCAACGCCGAGGGTGGCGAAGTGACGCGTCAAGCCGTGGGCGCCGTCGAGGACCTGGCGGACCGGAACTGTATTGGCGCCTGTTTTTTGTTCCGGCGTTCGGTTTACAAGGCCCTCGGCGGCTATGACGAGTCATTGTTCCTGGTCGAGGACTACGACTTCTGGCTGCGGGCGGCGCGGCGATTCCGCTTTGTGCCGCTACACGAGGATTTGTACCGGTATCGTCGGCACGCCGCGTCACTGACCGATCAACGGCGCGACGAAATCGCCCGCGATACGGATCGCCTGCTGGAGCGTCGGATTGCGGGGCTGCGCTCGATACCCCGCGAGCGGCGGGCGGCCGCGTTGATCGCCGTGGCCGAGCGGCACCGCTGCCGGGGCGATCAGCGGGCCGTGCGGCGCGTGTTCTGGAAGGCCCTCGCGTGCGCGCCGCGGGCCGTCTGGCGAGATGAGCGCTCGGTGCCTCTCGCCGCTATTGTGGCCGGATATCGGATCGCCTCCCTGTTCAATCGGTTACGCCGGAAGAACGCGGGAGTATATGAGGCCTGAGTCATCCGTGGCATCGTCGGGAGATTGAGATGGCACAAGTTACAGTCCTGATACCCACGTTCAACCGCAGGGACTACCTGAAGCAGGCGTTGGACTCCGTCTTTGCGCAGACGTTCAAGGATTTCGACGTACTGGTGTCGGACAACGGTTCGCTGGATGGGACCGAGGAACTGGTCCGGGGGTACCTGGAGAACCACCCCAACCTGCAATACCACCGGTTCCCGCGCAACATGGGGCCAGCGGCGAATGGGCTGTATCTCCTGCGCGCGCCCGAGGCCGAGTATGTCGCCATATTGCACGATGACGACTATTGGCTGCCGAACCATCTCGAAGATGCCATGGGCGCCCTGTCAGGAACGGACAACGCCGTCCTCTACGCCTGCGCCCTGCAGAAGTTCGGTATGAGTGGCGACCACGTGATGAAACCGATGTGGGCCGACAGCCGCCGCCGGCTCACAGTTCTGGACCCCCATGTGGATTTTCCCGCCTGGCTATTGTGCACACCGTTTGTGCCCTCTGCGACGGTGTTCAAGCGGTCGGCGCTGAACTCGACCTGGGCTCTCCCGCGGAATGATTTTACGCTCGGAGACTGGCACCTTTGTGGGCAGATGGCTTTGCAGGGCAAGACGGTGTTCGACTCAAAAATCGGCGCTTTCTACCGATGGCACGCGACCAACGATAGCCACTCATGCCGGGGAAAGCGCTTTGCCGTGCAATTCCGCTATACCCAGCGGACGATGGCTTACCTCGCGTTTCACAACGGCCTCATGACGCGGGAATCGCTGGTCGGCGCGGTGACGACGCAGTGGCCGATGGACATTGCGGCGCTTTTGGTGGTCGCCCTGGCGTCCATTGACAGCCCGGCCGAACTCCGCAGCGTGGCGCGGGAAATCGTCAGGCGCCGCCCGGGGCTCCTGACCGACCCGCTCACCTCGGGGCACTGCCGCCTGGCTGGCCGGGTCGGCCTCTGGTACCTGGGGTGGGCCGACATTGTGGATCGACTTCGGGGACGCTGGTGGCCGATGCGTGCATCGGACCGCGGCATTGAACTCTCATGAGGATTCACTTGCGTCCAATAGGGACACCTAGGCTGTAGCAGTTTAGGCTGTAGGCTGTAGGGGCGCCTGGCCATGAGGAGCATCAGTGCAATCGCAAATGCATGAGAGGCAAACCAAAGTGAAATCTCCGCATTTCCTAACAGTCTACAGCCTACAGCCTATCAACCTGCGTCCTATGGGACGCCAGTCATGAGGATTCTCTTCGTAGCCCTGGCGAACAGCGTCCATACGGCGCGCTGGATTCGGCAGCTTGAGGGTGCCGGCTGGGACTTGCACCTCTTTCCCGCGGAATGGCCGTGCGACTGTCACCCGCTGTTACCCCGGGTCCGTGTCCATGGCATGGGGCTGTGTCGGCCCGCGGATTTTCCGCCCGCGTTGAGCGCCGCCGGTTGTTGGCCCTGGCGTACCGGGGGGTGGGCGGCGGAGTCGTTGGCCCGGCGCTTTGTTCCGGGCTGGGAAGACCGGGTCGCGCAACTCGTGCGGACGATCAAGAGGGTCAGGCCCGACGTCGTGCATTCGCTCGAGATGCAGAGGGCTGGCTACCTGACGGGCGCGGCGGCTCGCCGGTTCGGCAACCGGTTCCCCCCGTGGCTCTACTCGGTGTGGGGGAGCGATTTGTATCACTTCGGCAAACAGCCGGAGCATCGCGACAGGATTCACGACGTCCTGGCCCGCTGTGATTACCTCACGGCCGACTGCGAGCGCGATTTGCGCCTGGCGGCGCAGTTCGGGTTTGCCGGCGAGACGATCGGCGTGTTGCCCGGGGGCGGCGGCTTCGCGGTAGAGGCGATGACCGCGTGGCGGGTGCTGCCGGTCACACAGCGCAGGATCGTGGTCGTGAAGGGGTACCAGAACGAGGCGTGGGGCGGACGCGCCCTTGTGGCCCTGCAGGCCATCGAGCATTGCGCCGACGCGCTGCGCGGGCACGAGGTCGTGGTGTACTCGGCTGTGCCGGTCGTTCATGACCGTGTCAACGAACTGAAGGTGACCCGGGGTATCAACATTCGTATCCTGCCGCCCAGTCCGCACGACGTTCTGCTGAAGCTTATGGGTACGGCGCGGTGTTCGATCGGGCTGGGCCTGACCGACGGGACACCCAACACGTTACTTGAGGCCATGATCATGGGCGCCCTGCCGATCCAGTCCGACTCCAGCGCGGCCTCGGAATGGATTCGCGACGGCTGGAACGGGATTCTGGTGTCCGTCGCCGATTTGGCCGCCGTCGAAAGCGCGCTGCGGCGAGCGCTGTCCGACGACCGGCTGGTGGAAACGGCAGCCATCGAGAATCTTCGGCTGGCTAGAACGCGAATCGATGACGGCATTGTGCGGCCGCGCGTCATCGCGATGTATGAGAGAATAGTGGAAACAAAGCGCGGGAAGAATAGGATCAACGGAGACATACGATGAGAGTATTGGTAACCGGTGGGCTTGGTATTGTGGGCGCGGGATTGGTCAAGGAGTTGAGAGGGCGGGGGCACCATGTTGTTTCATGCGACCTCTACCATCAGGCCGACGAGATCGGGTTTACGGTAGGCACCGACATTATCCCCCCGCTGTACGCGAGGTGCGACATCGGTGAATTCCGGCAGGTGGAGCGCGTATTTCTGGAAATGGGACCCTTCGACTGCGTCTACAACTGCGCGGCGGAGTTCGGGCGATGGAACGGCGAGGACTTCTACGAGTCGCTCTGGCGGACCAATGCCGTCGGGACCAAGAACATCATCCGGCTCCAGGAACGCCTGAAGTTCCGGCTGGTCCACTTCTCTTCGTCGGAAGTCTACGGAGACTGGCCCGGCCTCATGGTTGAGACGGTCATGGATGAGCAGGAAATCAAGCAGATGAACGATTACGCCATGACCAAATGGGTGAACGAAATGCAGGTTCGGAATTCAATCCTGCAGCACAAGACCGAGACCGTCGTGGTCCGGCTGTTCAACACGTATGGACCGGGCGAGTTCTACAGTCCTTATCGTTCCGTCAACTGCCGCTTCCTCTACTGCGCGCTGAAGGGGCTGCCCTGGACCATATTCCGGGGGCATTCGCGAACGTCGACGTACCTGGCGGACACCGTGCGCACGCTCGCCAACATTTCCGGCAATTTCAAGCCGGGCGAAACCTACAATATCGGCGGAAACCAGATGCACTCCATTGAGGAGCTCTCGGATGTCATCCTGAAGGTCACGGGCGCCGACCGCTCCCTGGTGCAGTACCGTGAGTCCGAGATTCTGACGACCAAAGTCAAGAAGGTGGACACCAGCAAGTCGCTGCGCGACCTGGACCACCGCAATTCGTACAGCCTTGAAGAAGGAATGCGACTGACGGCCGACTGGATGCGCAAGGTGTACGAGATCACCTGACGTTGCTTCAGGTCGCGCCGGACCTGTCTGGGTGCGCCCGAAATCGAGAACTTTTTCAACAACATTCATGCCACAGGGAGCGGAGCCGCTTCCGGCTCCGGCCCTTCGATGGCGCTCAGGGCGGGCCCTTCGACGGAGCTCAGGGCGGGCCGGCGCGGGAAGCCGCGCCGCTCCCAGAAGAGGCAGCCAGGTTTTCCGATAGGCCCCTAATCAGATGTCGACACCCACGTTCAGCGTCCTGGTTCCCGTGTACAACCACGAGAAGTACATTGGGCCGGCCCTTGACAGTCTGCTGGCCCAGACGGACCCCGACTGGGAGGCCGTAGTCGTCAATGACGGATCGACGGACGGCACACCCGCCGTCATCGAGGCCTATGCCCGGCGCGACGCCCGCATCAGGGTCTTCCACAAGACCAATGGGGGCGTGTCGACGGCGCTCAATCGGGGTTTGGCGGAGGTGACGGGAGAGTGGGTGTGCTGGCTGAGTTCCGACGATCTGTTCGAACCGGACAAACTGGCCGTTCATCGCGGGGCGTTCGGGCGGCACCCGCGGACCGCCTTCTTTTGCACGCGCCATCGTGAGTTGGATCATGCCACGGGCCGCATCACCGATGCCGCGCCGTGGCGGGATATTCCGGAGGAGCCCTGGCAGGCGCTGGAGACGATGCGATGTCCGTTTGTCCATGGGAACAGCATCTGTGTGCGGCGCACGTGTTTTGACGTTGTGGGCAATTTCAGTGAGGACCTGCGCCTGGCGCAGGACTACGATATGTGGTTGCGGATTCTGGTGAAATTCCCGGCGGTATTCCTGTCGGACTTCACCTGCATTACCCGGTGCCATACCGCCCAGACCACGCACGGGTTTCCCGAGGCGTGCTTCTACGACTCGGCCGTCGCGGCGATGCGGGTTCTTAACACCACGCCGTTGCGGCAACTTGTACCCGCCGCGGATTCGCAGGACCCAGCCGACCTGGAACGCGTGTTACGCATTGTGTTATCGGTGGCTGAGAATCGTGACGCCTTCCTGTATAAACTGGGCGCCCATCCCCTGCTGCTCTGGCGGGCGGCCGAGTGGATCCTGAACGAAACCCCGGACACGTGGCGGGCCGGCGCATTGAGGCTCCTGGGCGCCGCGACCGCCAGAGTGGCCGCCGATGGGGCGGCCGGTGACCTGGCCTGGTACTGGAAGAGCGTGCATGCCGTCGCTTCCAACCGTGTGACGCCTTTCCGGTTCGCACCGTTGGATCCGATGGGCGTGGCCCGCCGGTCGTACTGGTCGGCGGGCGACCCTGTCGTCGGCACCAGGGCCACATGCCGGCGTTACCTTGAACGCTGCCGCGTCCAGATCGAGGACGTGCCAGCGGGTGGAACGGCCGACACCGGCCGGAGCGTCGTCGTGCTTTGCCAGGTGGGTGCCGATGCCGCCATGCCGGTTCGGTATGGCGCCCTGCGTGCAACGGTCGAGCGCGCCAGGGCGCTGATGCGGCGCGGGCACCGCGTCCTGCTCGTGGGACGGGGCCCCGCGACGGTTGGGTTTGCGGATGACGTGCCGTTCATCGCGGGTGATGACGATCGGCAAGTGTTGAAGCTGGCGCGAGCCATGGCGCCCGGGGATGTCCTGGTCGGCGTCTCGCGGGGCGATGGGGTGGGGGTCCGCGGGTTCGGTCGTTACGTCATTTACCATCATGGTCCCCACGCCCCGACCGGGCCGTTCTCCGCGGATTTCCTGCGGCGGGCGCGGGTGCCGGTCCTGTGTGTGTCCGACTACTCGCGCAAGCATCTGGCCGAAATGGGCCTGTCGCCGGCGCAACTCCGCCTGCTGCCGAACGGTTATGATTCGGGTCTTTTCGGCCCGCCCGTGCACCGGCAGGTCCAGCCTCGCGAGCCCCACCGGCTCGTGTTCGCCGGGATGGTCGAGGCGTACAAAGGGATCGAATGTCTCCTGGAGGCATTCGAAACGATCCGGCAGCAATTCCCGGACGCGGCGCTCGACATTTGCGGCATCTCGAGTGTTTGGCCGCGTGGCGGATCGTTGTTCGCCCGGCGCGGCTGGTTGCGTGCTGACGGCTTGCTCGACTGGCCGCGGATCGAGGCCGACGTGCCGGGCGTCCGGTATCGTGGCGAATTGTCGCAGGCTGACCTGGCGGCGGTCTTCAGGCAGTCCTCGATCATCCTGATGCCTTCGCTGGTGCCCGAGACATTCGGGCTGGTGCTCGTCGAGGCCCAGGCTTGCGGCTGCATCCCGGTCGTGCCGCGGCAAGGTGGTTTTCCCGAAACGCTGCGGGACGGCGAAACGGGTTTCTTGTACGAACCCAACACGGCCGAAGCCTTGGCGAGCGCCATAGCGCGATTATGGCGAGCGGGTCAGCCCGGGGACGAACAGCGCCGGGCCGCGCAGCGCTGGGTGGCAGCAGCATTCACCTGGGAGTCAGGCAACGCGGAACTGGCGCGTTGGGTCGAGGACGACACCCAAGCCGATGGGCACGTGAGTTGGCCCTATCGCGTGGGTGCCGCCGCAGGGCGCGCCGTTGCTGCTTCACGGGTCTTTCATGTCTGGCAGTGGCGGTGGCAGGACCTGCGGCGGCGTATGCGGTCCGGCAGGCGGGGGCATGCCGCCGGGAATGAGGAGCCCGCCCCATGAAGACCCCGGTGGCCGTCTTTATCTTCAACCGCCCGGATCTAACTCGTCGCGTATTTGCGCGAATCGCCCAGGCCAAGCCGCAACGGTTGCTTCTCGTGGCTGATGGGCCCCGGGCCGATCGGATTGACGACGCGGCGCTGGTCGCGGCAACGCGGAAGGTGGTGGAGCAGGTCGACTGGCCGTGTGAGGTGCTTCGAAACTATTCGGACACCAATCTGGGCTGCCGGAATCGCGTGTCTTCGGGCCTCGACTGGGTGTTCGAGTCCGTCGAGGAGGCCATTATCCTGGAGGACGACTGCCTGCCCGATGCCTCTTTCTTTCCCTACTGTGTCGAGTTGCTCGAGCGCTACCGCGACAATCCGCGCGTCATGCATATTGGTGGCAACAACTTTTGGGGCCCTCGTGTCAGGCTTCCGCATAGCTACTGCTTCTCGCGGTATGCCCACATCTGGGGCTGGGCCACTTGGCGGCGCGCCTGGAAATTGTACGATCGCGACATGCGGCAGTGGCCGGGCCCCGATCCGCAAGACGTGCTGGGGCGTGCCCTCCGCCGTCGCGACGAGCGTCGTTACTGGGCTGCACGGTTCGACCTGGCAAAAGCAGGTCGCATCGACACGTGGGATTTCGCGTGGCTGTTCACCTGTTGGGCGGCGGATGGCGTCGCGATTACTCCGCGGGTAAATCTCGTGACTAACCTCGGGTTCGGGGGCGATTCGACCCATACCCCCGATGGAGGCCATGCGTTCGCGAATATGGCGGCCGCGTCTATTGAAAGCCCTCTCATCCATCCGCCCCGCCTCGCGGTCGACCGACGCCTGGAGCGCCTCACGTTCCGGACAGTATTCGAAGCGCCTCTTTCTCCGAAAGAGAAGTTGCAGCTCGCGCGATGGACGATGGGCAAGGCGCTACGTAGGCTTCTGCGTTTCCCCGTTAGTAAAGGCGCCGGCACATGACTGCCGGGGGTCAGGCGACGGCCGCCGCGCGGCTGGGGGTGCTGTTGGATGGGACCATCTATGGCATGCAGCCGCGCGGGGGAGTCTCGCGTTACGTATCCGATCTCGTGACGCAGTTGGCGGCCCGTGACGAGTTGGAGGTCATGCTTCATGTGCCTCGCCGGTTGCTTCAGCCGCCGCCCGCGGCGCGGAACGTGACAGTCTGCCGCGACGCGGATTTCAAGCCGTGGCGGGTTGCCGAAAGGTATAACTCCTGGCGCCTGCGCGGGCGGTGCCGCAGGCGGCGAATCCGGGTCTTCCATTCGTTGTTCTATACGCCCAGCCCGATCGGACCGGCCGGCGTGGTGCTGACCGTCTATGACATGTTGCACGAGCGGCATCCCGAGTGGCTTCCGGATCCCGAGACGACGGCCCGCAAGGCGGCCGCCATCCGCGCCGCTGACCTGATCGTCACGATTTCGAATCAGACCCGGGACGATCTGGTCGGCCTGGCTGGGATCCCGGCGGAGCGCGTGCGCGTCATCTATCCGGGCGTGAACCCGGTCTTCGCCGAGCCTGTCTGCGCAGGTGACCCCGCAGCGGTTTGCCGTCGTCTGGGACTTGAAGGGCCGTTCTGGCTCCATGTGGGGCCCCGTGGGTTCTACAAGAATTTCGGGACGTTGCTGCGCGCTTTCCTGGAGGTGGCCCGCCGCGGCGACGGTTTCCTCGTCCTCGTGGGGGGGGAGCCCTCGCTGGCGCCAGCGGAGGCCGACGCGGCGTCCAAGGCCGGCTGTGCCGGACGGATCCTGCGGCTGCCCTTCGTGGATGATCGGGAACTCTGCGGTCTCTATTCCGCCGCCGCAGGACTGGCCAGTTGCTCCCGGGGGGAAGGGTTCGGGCTGCCTTTGCTGGAGGCGATGACCGCGGGGTGCCCGGTGATCGCTTCCGACATTCCCGTGTTCCGGGAAGTGCTCGGGGATGCCGGTTTGTTCGCGGACCCCCTGGACTCCGCCGCCGTGGCGCGCCGGCTCGCGGAGAGCCTCGACCCGCAGGTGCGGCGCGACTGTATTGCGGCAGGGCGTGCGCGATCGCCCCAGTTCACTTGGGAACGGACAATGACCGGGTACGTGAACGCGTACCGGAGTGTCCTGCACGGGACGTAGAGGATTACTGTGACGGATGCCCATTCATCGAGCGTCGGCGTACCCTCCGTTTCCATAGGCATGCCGATTCTTAACGGACGCGCGTTCCTGGAGGCGCGCATGGAGTCCATCCTGGCGCAGACCCTGCCCGACTGGGAATTGATTGTCTGCGACAGTCACTCGGAGGACGGTTCATGGGAGTACCTCGAGACCTTCAGGTCCGATCCGCGCGTGCGGTTGTTCCAGGTGCCGCGCGAGGGGATTTATGCGGGGTGGAATGAGTGTTTGCGTCGGGCCCGGGGGCGTTACATCACGATCGCGACCAGTGACGACACAGCCCACCCCGAGTTCCTGGAACGCATGGTGGGGGCCCTGGAACGCCATCCCGATGTGCAACTCGCGGCTTGCCAGTTCGATTGCATTGACGCCGGGGGCCGAGTCATGGCGTCCGCGGCCAAGCCGAGACCGAACGATTGTTTGGGGGAGTGGCTGGACGTGCCGCATCGACGCAGCGGACTGCTGGAGTTCCTGATTCACCTGATTCGCGGTGGGTCGTGGACCACGATCACTTCGGTTGTGTTTCGCCGCGACCTGATTGCCAAGACAGGTCATTTTCTCGAACACGAAACGCCGGTGGTTGATCAACTCTGGGCGGCCAAGGCGGCCCTGCACACCGATACCCTATGGATTCCTGAGCGCCTCGCCACATGGCGCATCCACGGCGGCCAGGGTTCTTCGCGGTGGAGCCGCTCATCGGCCTGGCGGCAAGTCGAACTCACCGCCCGGACGCTTGACGAGTGCGAGACCCAGTTGCCGGCCGGCTGGCGTGCCGATCCCGAGTGGCGCGCCAAGCTCATGTGGGGGGCCTGGCACTTCTATCGATCCTGCTACGGCCTGAATCGCGCGACGCTGCGCCGGCGGCCGGCGACATTTCTGGCCGATCTGGTCTGGGCACTCCGGCATGAGCCCGGCTATGCCGTCCGCCGACTGGCTCAGGGGCTCACCTGGCAGGCGCCCGAGTACCAGGACAGTTCGGAGTACGTAATGCGCCTGGTCGGGGAGTGGAAGGTGCCTTGGCCGCCGGACAAGATGGAAGGGATATAATGACCGAATCATTCGCAGATTGGAGCCACCGGGCACACGAAAGGCATTTCGATTCTTTTGCCGCCTCCGGCAACGATGCCGCACAGGCACAGACCTGGTTTCGAACGGATACCACCGACTACTGGCGCCATGCGCGCGAGTACGCCTGCCTGGATCCGTTGTTGGCGGCTTTCCCCGGGGCCGCATGGGTGACCGTCGGGGACGGGCGCTATGGCCGTGACGCGCATTACCTGCAGCAGCAAGGGGCGCAGGCGTTGGCAACAGACATTGCGGATACTCTCCTTAAGGAAGGTAAGGAGGCCGGTTTCATCGCCGACTACAGAAAAGAGAATGCCGAGGCCCTGTCTTTCGGCGACAAATCATTTGATTTCGCTTTCTGTAAGGAGTCGTTGCATCACATGCCGCGACCCATGCTGGCCCTCTACGAAATGCTGCGCGTCGCGCGCAAGGGCGTCGTCATCATTGAGCCCAACGAGGATCCGACGCTGTCAAGCCTTCCGTACGCAGTCAAGCGCCTTGTGAAGCGGGTGCTGATAGCCTTGGGATTATCAGGACGGTTGCGGAATACCGACACATCGCTGATTCTGACGGGCGGTCACTCCTACGAGACTTCGGGCAACTACGTCTACGGGTTCTCCTCCCGGGAGATCGAGAAGATTGCTGCCGGACTGGACCTCCCTGCCGTGGCGTTCAAGGGCTTGAACGACTGGTATGTCAAAGGAGTGGAATTTGAGACGGCGATCAAGGGCGCTCCCTTGTTTACGGAGCTGCGCCGGCAGATCGCGGCCGCCGATCGGCGCTGTCGGCGCGGATTGAGTCTGTCCACGCCTGTCCTGATGGTGGCGTGCATCTTCAAGATCCCACCGCCGGACGCCCTAAGGAGCGCCCTGAAAGCGGCAGACTATCGCGTCGTCGATCTGCCCCGCAATCCATACGTGGGTGCCGCGCAGGCCTAAAGATTCGGCGTTTCGTCTTATGCGTGTTCTCATCCTACCTGGACCCGAGCCAGCCGGGGCCGTTACCTCGGGGATAGGCCGGTATGTCGGCATCCTCGTGCGGCACATCGGGCCGGAGGTCGACATCGTACATTTGCCGGGGGCACCGCATGACGAGGATCGGCCGCACGAGCGGGTCGAGTCTGTTACGGGCCATGGCGGGGGCTGGCGTCGATGGGGCCGCACTCTCGTGCCTTCATCCGTGCGCCTGATGGCCGGCTATGGGCGTGAT
>CAITUY010000080.1 GCA_903895695.1 uncultured bacterium | reverse complement strand
GATAGAGCGCGGCTGATCCCGTCCTCCGAATCCAACCCCGTCCACCCGCGCGTTGCTCGGCCATCCACCCCCTCTACTCGTCACCCTACTACCCACAGATTCTGTCCAAGAGCCTTGAAAAGGTGCATGCCAAACTCCAGACCCCTGATGTCTCTACGGCGGAGTTGAAGAGCGAGTGGACCGGTCGCCGGGACAGAATCATTGCCGATCGAGATGCCTACAGTGGATCGTCATGCGTTCAGACCGCTACGTCGCGGACTACCGCGCCGTAGAGCCTGAACGCATGACGAAAAGCGGACAAGAACTATGGACTACGTGGCGTACCACAGCGCGGAACTAATGGGGCAGCCTCTCAGTTCCGACCCCTCATATGCAATGCTCAGCCGAAAACCCGTTTCGCATCTGCTGGGCAAGCGTGTCTGGGTCATAGAAAGTCGCGGCAAAAAGAAGACCTATTTCCTGAGACTTCGCTTTACGGTCGACGCCGCCTCGGAAATCGAAGACGGCTATTTTCGGTTCCAGTATTCCGGCAAAGACGGGATCGACTTCACCACGGAAATCAAATTGAGCGATCTTCCGTGGTTTGCTGCGTTTCTCAAGAGCTTGCGAACTTCAGCATTGGCGTGACGACGATCAAACCCGAGTTCCTCGCCCATTTCGATGCGCTGACCCATCGCGAGGCGACTCCGGTAGCACATTCAGGACGGTCGGAGCCTGAATTTGGCGTTGATGCCTACGTGGCGGCATTCCGGCAAATACAACTTGCTCCCCACCAACTGCGGATGTTTCAGGTGCAGTACCACGCGCCGGAGCGGACGCTGACCGCCACGCAGATGTCGCAGGCTCTCGGTTACCCCACATACGCAGCGGCGAACCTGCACTACGGGAAACTTGGCCGCCTTGTCGGCGAGCAGATTGGATGGACACCGCTCCCCGAACAAACCGTTTTCGTCCTGGTCACGTTTGAAAAACCCGGTTCCGAATGGCATTGGATCATGCGCCCGGCGGTCGCTCGGGCGCTGGAACAACTTGGTTGGCTGGAAGCGGAACACATTGGAATAACCGAGGAAGTCGAAATGACGGCGTCACTCTACGAGGGCGCCGTCAAAAGGATCTCTGTCAACGCATACGAGCGCAACAGTGCGGCACGCGAGAACTGCATAGTGCATTACGGGTGCCGCTGCGCGGCATGTGGCCTCAGCCTCGCCGACAAATACGGCGAGGCGGCGCGAGGACTCATCCACGTTCATCACCTCCGCCAACTGGCAGACGTGAACGCGGAGTATCAGGTTGACCCAGTGGAGGACTTGCGGCCAGTTTGTCCGACATGCCATGCAGTCATCCACAGTCGGACACAACCTTTCACCGTTCAGGAAGTCACGGCCATGATCGAGGAAACAAAGACGAATGCGAACCAAGCGGTGCTGGGTACGTCGCTTCGCGCTGCCCCACACCGACGTTCGACAAGGGAGACAAGATGAATGAAGATCAGACAATGATGACTCTGCTAACGGGTGTAAGTGCTGCCGCCACGCTGGCTCTAGCTTTCATTACGGCGTATTACGCCAGACTCACGCACAGGATCGCCAAGTCGAGTGCCGAGTCTGTCGGCGTGATGAAAGATCAGTTTGACCAAGTCATTCGCCCGTACATCACTGTTCGCCCACTGAAGCAGTCCCACAATCCCTTCATCAGCCTGGTAGTTGAGAATGTCGGCCAGACAGTCGCCCGCAATGTGCGACTGACGCTCGACATGACACTTGACAAGGATTCCGTCAAGTTCGCCCAATCGAATGCGGGCGCTCGTCTCGCTTCCGCTTACGCCTTCAACAACACCATTGACTCATTTGCTCCTCGCACCCCGCTATTCTTTTTGCTCGGTTCTGGCTCGTCCCTCGACGGGTTCAACCCAGACAGGGAATGCCTGAAGTTGAAGATTACGGCTCAGTACACCTATGGGGTTTACCGGGAAACAAAAGCCGCAGAGGTGACTGTGGTTGACGTCAATCAATACACGAACACGATTCTGGAATCGGACCCCGTCGTGCAGGCGCTGAAGGACATCAAGGACGAGATCCGCAAGAAACAGGCATGATTCAGACGCCGAAGCAAATCTCGGTACGGCTTCGCCCGGGATCGTCCAGGTCTTGCCGGAACGGATCTTTCCAGGCACCACACTCCATCGGGGTCTTCATCCCCTTCTCACGTTCGACATGCCGGTCACGCGGCACGATGAGCGGTCGCGTGCAGCATGTCGTCTTCGTATTCCCGAGCCACACGGGACGAGAAAGTTGCCACGGCTTCGGCGTCACGCACGAAGAGTCGGCGACCGCACAGCGCTTCGAAGGCCAGCACGCTGCCCGCGTGATTAAGATCGACCAAGTCCAACTCCGGGATTATGCCCAGCTTGGTCGCGGTTTCCTGATAGAACGCGTAGAACTCGAGCGCGGTTAGTGCGGGCGATAACAAAACCCCAATATCGACGTCGCTGCCGGGGCGTACCACACCATCCTTGGCCGAACCGAAGACAACAGCCATGACGACCCTCGGATCGCCCGCGAATGCGGCGGCCAACAGAGTCAAATCCAAGATCATGCCGCACCCGCCACTTCGTCGCGAAAGGCGGCCAGATCGCCGAGACGATGGCGCAGGATCTCGGCCAGCACCGCAGAGTCCACCCGTTCATAGCGATGCATCACGGAGAACTTCTTCAGTATGACGCCGTTATACTTCACGGGGTTAGCCTAGCACCGGCCACACCAAGGGTCAACGCGACCGTTCACTGTTCACCGTTCACTTCTTCGGCCCGCCCGCCCTCACTCCGGCCAGTGAACAGTGATGCGACGGGCGGACTTGGCGGTCAGGGTCGCGAACTCCAAGTGGATCGTGTGCGGCGGCAGGGAATCAGCCATGCGTTCGGCCCACTCGATGGCCACGATGCCCTCGACCTCGAAGAACTCCTCGAGCCCCAGGTCGAGCGCCTCCCGATCGGACTGGATGCGGTAGAGGTCTACGTGGACCAGATGGCGCGTGCCTTCATATTCGTGAACGAGCGTGAAGGTGGGACTCGTGACCGGTCGCTGCACACCCAGCGCCAGCGCCAGTCCCTGCACAAAACACGTCTTGCCGCCGCCCAGGTCCCCGTGTAATGCCAGGACCGTCCGCGCCGGGAAGAGGGAAACCAGGTTGGCGGCCAGCCGATAGGTAGCGGCCGGGCTCCGGGTCGTATAAGTTTCGGTCTTCACAGAGAAAGGTTTCAGTGTTCGGTGTTCAGGTTTCAGGGAAGTCCTGGGTTCGTTCACACAAAATGCTCGTACCCGCGTGTTGCCAGCGGACCCACGTTCCCGTACTGATCTTCAAACTCCACCGCACCACGTCGCGTCGTCACGGTCCCAATGCGATTGCAGGTGAGACGGAAACGACGGCGCCAGGCGCGCTCGAAAGCGGCGGCGCGGGCCCCACGCACGGTAAACAACAGCTCAAAATCCTCGCCATCGCCCAGGGCGTGTTGCCAGGCGGGCCGGCCGTCGCGCGACGACACCCCACGGGCGGCGGCTGAAATCGGGAGTGCGGCCTGCTCCAGCCGCGCGCCGGCGCGGCTGGCCGTCAGCAAGCGCGGCAGGTCAGTCCCCACGCCGTCGCTGAGGTCCATCATCGCGGTGACCCAACCGTGTTTGCGCAGCCACGTCCCTTCGTTGAGCCGCGGCTCGAACCGCAGGTGCCGGCCGGCCAGGCTGCCACCCAGGCGCCCCGTCACATAAAGCGCATCGCCGGCCCGCGCGCCGGAGCGCAGGACGGCCGTTCCGCGGGGCACGCGCCCCACGGCGAACACGTGCAGTTCGCGGGCCGGTCCGCGCGAGGTGTCGCCGCCCACGATCGCCACGCCAGCGCGCCGCGCCAGCCGGGCCAGGCCCGCGTAGGCTTCCGTCGCCCAGCGAGCATCGCGGGCATCGCGCAGCACCAGATCCACGACCACCCACAGCGGCTCGCCGCCCATGGCGGCGATATCGCTCAACACGCGGCCCAACGCCTTATGGCCGACAGCCCGGGGCGGCGCGGCCTTCTCGAAATGCACGCCTTCGATGACCGGATCGCTCTTGAGCAGCGTGTCGTAGCGGGCCGTCCGGGCCGTCCGCACGACGGCGCAGTCATCGCCGGCCCCCATGACCACGTCGGGGCGTCCCGGCAGATTGCGTATCAGCCGGGCCACGATTGTGTTTTCTGTCACTGTTTACCGTGCACTGTTGACTGTTTACCGTTCACCGGCTTCGGACGCTCCAGCATCGCCGCCGCCTGCAGCACGCCGTCCCTGAGATCTTGCGCTACCCGGGCTTCGACGACTGTGAATCCGCCCATATCGGCGTCCACCTGGATCAACGTCTCTTGTGCGGCCAGCCGCCGTTCTTCCCAGAACAGCAACGGGCGGGCCCCGATATTGAGAACGAGTACGGCCAGGCCCAGCGCAAGAATCGCCGGCTCCGCCGCCCGCCCGATGCCATCGGACCACCGGGTTGCGCGGGAACGCCACTGCCAGGCGGCCAATCCACAGGCGGCGCACGCCGAGACCGCCAGCACCGCCAATGGCGCGAGGGCGAGGCTCGCGCCCCACGCGTGGCTCGTGTAAAGCCAGGTGGCCGGGAAAAGACTGACGGCCGCGAGCACAGCCAGCGCCCAGCCCTGAATGCGACGGCCGATCCGGGCCACGCGGGCCGCCCCCCCGCCAGAGCCATCCGCCCGCTCGCCGCTCACCCAGCCATGCACCCGGCGATACAGGGTCAGAACGATGACCGCCACCAGGATGCCGGCCTGCATTACCGCCTTGGGCCAGGCGCGCTGCAGGCCGAGTCCGCGACCGCCCAACGGCGTGAGCCACGTGACGACGAGATAGACGGCAACGGGCAGCACGACGCCCCAGGCAACCGCCGCGGCCGCGGCGCGCCACGCCTCGGCGGCGGATGGGCTCGTTGACCCGGCCCGTCGAATGGCCAGAAATCCGGCCACCGCGATGGCCAATAGGCCGATCGTCACCAGGCCGGCCACACCGGCCAGGAAGGCGTCATCCAATAGCAGGTAGTCCATCATTCGGCTGGGCCGGATCGCCGACTCGGCCGGCACCTCGCCCAGGGCCGGCAGCAGCATCGCGAGCAGGATGCCGCTGCGGTTGCGGCAATCTGCCAGCCGGTGCGCCGTGACCGGATTGCTTTCAAGCTGGTCCCGGCGGGCCGTCCATTCGCGGAGCGGGCGGGTCAAGGCGACAATTTCGTTGCGGGTCCGGGCCGCTTCAGCCGGTCCCTTCACGTTCCGAATCAGTTCAGGAACCTTGAGCTCCGCCTCCTTGAAGATGGCGCCCACCACCAGCACGTCGACCAGCGTGAAGGCGTCCTCGTTCAATCGTAATCCGAGCGGCTTCCAGGCATTGAGATAGACCACGGCCTCGTTGGTGCGGCCCTCGGCCATCAGCAGGCCGGCGTAGGCCGTGGCCCCGCGAGCCAGGTTGCGCTGCACCGTGACATCCGGGAGCGACGTGCCGGCGGCGACGGCCAGCCGCTGGATGATTTGCGGCAGGTCGCGCGGCGGGCCGAGCAGGGCTTCGCGCTCGGCCAGCAGTTCGCGGGTATAGCGGCGATACGTTGGCTTGGCGATTCCGGCTGCCAGCAACCGCATGGCGTCGTTCAAGGCCGCCCGGTCATTCACCACCAGTTCACTCCGCACGGTGGTCCCTTGCGCGCCGGCGGGTCCGCCCACAGTGGACTTGAAGGTGCACGCCTGGTCCATCCGTTTCACGGCCAGAACCCAGTCCAGGCGCGCGTTGTCCGGATCGAGCGGCCGGCCTTTGTCGACGAGCGCCCGTAACGCCTTGTAACGCGCCGCGTCCGTGGCGCCCAGCGCCGCGTAGTTGGCGAGGGCGACGGTGAGCGCGTTGTGGAAATAGACGGGGCTTGTCGGCCACCGCGCCCAGAGGGCCCGGGCCTGGACGAGGGCCGTGCGACCCGTGGCGTCATTGATGAGGATGAGGCGCTGGTCGGGCGTAAGCCGCCGCAGCGTCGCGTCGGCGAGAGTTGTGCCGGCGCCGCCTTCGGTCAGGAGCATGGTTTGCCGGTACGCGCCCAGCAGACTGAACCCCGCCAGCCAGAAAGAGAACAGGGCCATTGCGGCTGCCAGCACGGCGGTCGCTCTCTGCCTGACCCTGGGATCAGTCGCGTTCATGGGCGCACCATAACCCGAACCTCAGACGAACACAAGATGCGGCGCTTTTGTCTTGGCTTCCGGCGATGGCGGGGCATCATGTGCCGCCATGTCGTCCGACTCTCCCGCTCTCGCCTGCTTCGTGACGCCCCACGGGCTGGGCCATGCCGCCCGAGCCGCGACAGTGCTGGCCGCGCTGCAGGAACGCTGTCCCGCCTTGCGGGTCGAACTCGTCACCACGGTGCCGGCGGCCTTCTTCGAATCGTCCGGATGCCGAAACCTTACGGCCCATGCCGTGCGTACGGATATCGGATTTGTGCAGCACGGCCCGTTCGTCTCCGATATGGAGGCCACGATCAAGGCGCTGGATGCGTTCCTACCGTTCGACGCGGCGCTGGTCGATCGCCTGGCGACGCGCGTCCGGGAATCCGGCTGTCGGGCGGTCCTGTGCGACATCGCCCCGCTTGGAATCGCGGTGGCGCGGGCGGCCGGCGTGCCGTCGATCCTGATGGAAAGTTTCCGCTGGGACGATTTCTACCGGCATTACGCGGCGGCACACCCACGGCTGGCGGCGCACGCCGACACGCTGCAACGCTGGTTTGACGCCGCCGACATCCTGATCCAGACGGAACCGATCTGTCGGCGCAACCCGGCCGCGGCGCTCGTCACCGGGACGGTCAGCCGGCCGCCCCGCACCTCGCGCGAGGTTGTCCGGCAGGCGTTGGGCCTGTCGCCCGGGCGCCGGCTGGTCCTCGTCAGCATGGGCGGCATATCGGCCCGGACGCTGCTGCTCGCCCACCTCGCGCACCGCGACGACTTTTGCTTTGTCGTGGCGTCGGGCGCGGAAAAGCCGCAGACGCGGGGCAATGTCATCGCCCTGCCCCTGTACTCGGATTTCTATCATCCGGACCTGATCAACGCAGCGGATGCCGTGCTCGGCAAGGTCGGTTACAGCACCGTGGCGGAAGTCTACCGGGCCGGCGTTCCCTTCGGGTACGGGATCAGGCCGGACTACCCCGAGATGCCGGCAATGGTGGCGTTTCTCGAGCGCCATGCCTGCGGCCTGCCCCTGCCGGACCCCGAACTCGGCCAGGGCGTGGCGCCCGAATTCATCGACCGCCTGCTGGCCCTGCCCCACCGCACGCCGGCGGAACCGGATGGGGCAGCCGCGATCGCGAAGTGCCTGATGCGCGCGATCGGCGAGTGACGCCTCACGTCTCGCTGACTTCGCTTCGCTCGTCAATGCCGGGACGATAGCCTAACAGGTGCAGTTTGGACGTTAGCAAGCCATCCAACCGCTGAAGGTCCCGCGGGTAGACCGAAATCAGGCGTTTGCCCTCCTGTTGGTAAAGCGTCTGTTTCTTATACATGCTCATCTTGTATTGCGGAGTGTCGAGCCCCCAGTATTCGATATAGACGTCCATTTCGGGCAGGTAGAAATCGGGCCTGATCTGGAACTCCGCGATGATGCGGAACTTGGCGTCGTAGCGGTAGGCCACGCCGTGTGCCGTGAGCCAGTCGGCAATGCGGCGTTCGCCTTCGGACTGCACAACAACGCCAGAGCGCGCTTCGATCGTCTTGTTGATCTCAACCTGCGTCTCGAAGTTGCGCCGCTCCAGGAAGACCTCGTCGAAACAGCGGTCACAGAACACACGCTGGAACGCCTGGTTCGAGCGGGCATATTCGTCGGCCGTGACCCGTGCGCCGCAGCGCTGGCAGCGGTGCTCCGCGGCCGCCGCGGCAATTCGCACCGCTTCTTCGATGAATGTCATGGACGCGGCTGCATCGCGCCGAATATAGTCCTTCTCGGAGGGATTGGCCGCAACATCGTGCAGATCGTGCAGGCAACTCTGCGCCGACGCGCCGTACGCCTTCAGCGCCTTGATCGCATACTGTCGTGTCTGCGGGTGGGGGTCGCGGCGCGCCACGGGCGCGAGCGCGGCCGCAGCCGCGCCCTGATCCACCCCCATCCAGGCCAGTTTGCCCAGGGCCGAGGCCGCAAGCCGCCGGGCGTTGGCCGATGACGACCGGAGGAGTTCGAGCAACTCGCCAAACGCCGCTACGTTGCCTTCTCGCCCGATGGAGACAGCACGATCGGAAAGGCGCTTTTCAAGCTGTCGATCCATCGGGTTCTTCATGCAGGTCCCCCGGCCGCGTTGACGAACGAAGCGAAGTCAGCCGATGCCCCGCTTGCCGCCGTGCCGTTAATATATCTATAAAACGCTTTATTAGATATATATAGATTCCGAGGGCCGGCATCAAGCCAAGGTTCACCATTGCAACCCCCTCCGCATTCTTCCATCATCCCAGCCTGCCGCCCCCCCATCGAAAGGGAGAGAGGCAAGCAAGGAGCCCTAGATGGACAACGTTTCTTTCGGCAACACGGGAGTCAGCGTCTCGGCCATGTGCCTGGGCACCATGATGTTCGGCGACCGCTGCGACGAGGCCGAGTCGGACCGCGTGCTGGCGCAGGCACTGGATGGCGGCGTCAATTTCATCGATACGGCCGCCATGTACGGGAACGGGAAGACCGAAACGCTTCTCGGCCGGATCTTGAAGGGTCGGCGTGACCGTCTGTTCATCGCCACCAAAGTCAACCATCACGACCCTCAGGTGATCCGCGCCAGCCTCGACGAAAGCCTGGCGCGACTGCAACTCGACCACGTCGACCTCTACCTGCTGCACTGGCCCAAACCCGCCATGCAGCCGGAACCCATGATGGAGGCGCTGAACGACGTCGTAAAAGCGGGCAAGGCGCGCTTTGTCGGGTGTTGCAACTTCCCCGCCTGGCTGCTCGCGCACTTCAACGCCATCGCGGCCCGCCACGGCTGGGCCAGACTGGTCTGCAACCAGATTCCCTACAATCCGATCGAGCGCGGCGTGGAAGTCGAGGTGCTGCCTCAGGCCCGCGCCGAGCGGCTGGCCATCACCGTGTACCGGCCGATCGTCCTCGGCCTCCTCGCGGGCAAATACATCCCGGGCCAGCCGCTCCCGGCGGATTCGCGCGGCACGACCGACGCGCGCATCACGCGCTGGCTGGACAAGTACGGCGAAGGCATCACGCGTTTCACCGCGTTTGCCAGGGACCGCAACCTGGAGCCGGGACAGGTGGCCGTGGCCTGGCTGCGGCACAACCCGGCCATCACGTGCCCCATCGTCGGCGTCAGCTCGGCGCGGCAGTTGGCGGCCAACCTCAAGACCTTCGACGTGACGTTGAGCGACGCGGACTACGCCGCGATCACCGGGATGTTCGACACCGCCGTCAAGGAGGAAGCCGCCGGTTCTTATCCCCCGCTGCGCCGGGACATGACGCCGGTGGCGGGATGAAATCGCCCTCAAACGCTTGACAGGCGTCACGTCGCCATGTTATTGAGTGAGCACTTACTTACGAGGCAGAAGGCTCAACGACCATGGCACGACCGGTTTCCATCAGCGAGGACGCGATCCTGGACGCGGCGCGGCGGGTATTCCTGAAACACGGATACCAGGCCGGCACGGCCCAGGTGGCGCATGAGGCCGGCGTTTCTGAGGGTTCGCTCTTCAAGCATTTCAAGACGAAGCAGGCGCTGTTTCTCGCGGCCATGGCCGTCGAGTCGCAGGAGCAGGAATGGGAAGCGCGGCTCATGCAGTCGGTGGGCACCGGCAATATCCACCGGACGCTGGAGCACGTGGGACTGCAAATGCTCCGGCGGCTGCAGGTTCTCATGCCCTGTATCATGATGGTGAATGCCAGCGGCGTCACCTTCACCCGCGCGGGGCAGTGCGAGAACGATCCGCCGCCGCTCCGGCTGATCCGGTTGCTCACGCGGTACTTCCGCGCGGAAATCAAGGCCGGTCGGCTCGTCATGGCGGCGCCCGGGATTTATGCCCATACCTTCGTCGGCGCCATCTCGCATTACGTGTTTTGTGAGCAGGTGTTCAACTACCGGTCCGGCCCCCCTGCGGCCTACGTCCGCACCGTCGTCGAAACAATCCTGAAGGCGACGCTGAAGAAGGCATGAAGGGTGACAGCATCATGAAAGCAAGAGTTATCGCCCCGGCCGCCATGCTGGTGGCCGGATTGACGGTTCTGCTGGCCGGCTGCGTGTCGGCGCCGGCGCCCAAGCGCGCGGACACGGCGTGGGCCCCGCCGTCGGACGCTCTGCCCGCCGACGACGTCTGGCAAGACATTCGCACGCGACAGCCAGACCTGAGCCGGCCGTTGACGCTGGCCGAAATCACGGATCTCGCGCTGCGGAACAATCCCGCGACGCGGAAGGCCTGGAGCGAGGCCCGGGCCGCTTCCGAGCAGGTTCGCCAAGCCGAGGGCTACTTCATGCCGACGGTTACGGGCATCGCGCAAGTCAATCGCGGCGGTATGGGGTCGGACGCAACGATGCTCCACTCGGACTATCTCTCTTATGGACCCGGCGTACAGGTCAACTATCTCATCTTCAATTTTGGCGGCGGCCGGCAGGCGGCAGTCGAACAGGCGATGCAAACGGTTTATGCCGCGAACTTCGCGTTCAACAGCGCGCTGCAGGATGCCGTGCTGAATGCGCAACTGGCATACTACGGCGTCGTGGGCGCGCAGGCGGCGGTTGAAGCCGCCACATCCGGCGTGACCGACGCGGAAACAGTGCTCGAGGCTGCCCGGACGCGGCTGAGCGCCGGACTGGGCGTCGAGCTGGACGTGTTGCAGTCGCAAGCCGGGTTCGATCAGGCCCGCTATACGTTGGCCGACGCCCAAGGCCGGCTCGCATCGGCGCGGGGCCTCCTGGCCCAGGCTATGGCGCTGCCGGCCGACGCTCCCGTCCAGGTCGCGACTCCGGTCAGCGATATGCCCGCCGAACTGCCCGAGGCGGACATGCGGCGATTGACCGATGAGGCGCTGGCGCGCCGGCCCGACATCGCGGCACTGCGGGCCACCCGGGCCGCGCGCGATGCCAACGTAAGGGTGACTGGATCGCCAAGCTGGCCTTCGCTCTACTTCAACGGTTCCGTATTCCGTAACAACTTCGACACCTACGCCGGCACCACGGGCGACTATCAGGAGCCTTACACCGCCACCCTGAGCCTGCAGTGGACGCTGTTCGACGGCTTCCAGACGGCCAGCGCCCGCCGCGCGGCAGTTGCCCAGGCCGAGGCGGCACGCGAGACGTTGCACCAGGCTGAACTGGCGGCCAGCGCCGACGTCTGGAATCGGTACCAACAGTACCGCACGGCCTTGAACCGTTACCGTTTCGCCGCCGCCAGCCTGGACAGCGCCACAGCCTCGCACGCCCTCGCGATGGACAGCTACAAGGCCGGCCTGACCGGCATTCTGGAGGTCCTCGCGGCCGACACCCAGCTTGCCCAGGCGCGCAGCCTGCTCATCGGGGCGCGCCAGGACATCTTCTCGGCCCTCGCGCAGCTCGCCTATGCCACCGGCCGACTCGAGTCGGGCACCGGCCCACAGGCTGGAATGATCACGCCACCACTCTCAACGTACAAGGAGCGCCAACCATGAACCGATCCCTCAGTTTTGTCCTGAATATGACGGCCGCGGGAGCCCTGCTCCTCGGTGTCTCGGCCTGCGGAAAAGCCAAGGGCGGCCCGCCCCAGATGCCGCCCATATCCGTCCGCCTGACCACGGTCGCCGCCATCGATACGCCCATTGAAATCATCAGCTTCGGCACAACCGAGGATCACGCCAGCGTGGACATCGTGCCCCAGGTATCGGGCCTGCTGCAGAAGACGCTGATCGTCGATGGGGCCGTCGTGACCAACGGCCAGCCGCTGTTCCTGATCGACCCGAGCGACTACGCGGCGCGGGTCCGGCAGGCCGAGGGACTGGTGGCCGCGAACCAGGCCGCCCTCGATCTCAGCCGCCAGACGCTCGAACGCAATCAGACCATGCTCGAGAAAAAGCTTATTTCGGCCGAGCAGTTCGACACGCTCAAGACGCAGGTGGCGGCCGCCGAGGCACAATTGGCCATGGACGCAGCGGCACTGGACGAGGCCCGACTCAACCTGGCCCGGTGCACCATCTCGGCCCCCTTCGCCGGCATCTGCTCCAAGCGTCTGGCCGATAACGGCACGCTGGTGGCCGCCGGCGTTAACCGCCTCATCAACATCCGGAGCTACGATCCGCTTGACGTCGAGTTCTCGGTTCCGGAACAGCACCTGGCCATCCTGCGCGAGGCCCAGGCGCGCGGATCTGTACGCGTCGAAATCGTGCCGCGTGGCGAGACCAACGTCTACACCGGCAAGCTCACCTTCATCGACAACGCCGTCAATTCGATGACCGGCACCATTCTGCTGCGGGCGCAGGTGCCCAATGCCGACCTCCGCCTGTGGTCGCGTCAGTTCGTCGATGTGTATGTGAAGGCCGGCGACATTCCGGAGGCCCTCATGGTGCCGGAGTCGGCAGTACAGTTCGGCAAGCAGGGCACCTTCCTCTATGCCGTGACTCCGGACAACAAGGCGGACATGCGGCCGATACGCACGGGCGTGCGGCACGACGACATGATCCAGATCGTCAGCGGAGTCGCCGCCGGCGACCGCGTCGTGGTGCAAGGCCAGCTCATGCTGCATCCCGGCGCTGACGTCGCGGAACCGAAGGCCGCCGCGACGCCGGGCGCCGCCCCGGCCGCCAAGCCCGATTCGCATTCGTAAGCCCCTTAGCGGAGACCGCCGTGATCTTCTCAGAAACCTTCGTCCGACGCCCGATTGCCACCGCTTTGTTGACGCTCCTGATGGTCGTCTTCGGCGTTTGGGCCTACTTCAAACTGCCGGTCAACAGCCTGCCCACCGTGGATTATCCCGTGATCCAGGTCACGGTCGCCTACCCCGGCGCCAGTCCGGCCACCATGGCGTCGACCGTCGCCACGCCACTCGAAAACGAGTTCACCCAGATCAGCGGGCTTGAGTCGGTGCTCTCCGACAACAAGCAGGGCATCACGACCATTAACCTGACGTTCAACCTGAACCGCAACATCGATCTCATCGCGCCGGACGTGCAGGCCGCGATAACGCGGGCGCAGAACAACCTGCCCAAGGATCTGCCCAGTCCGCCGACGTACCAGAAATTCAACCCGTCGGACTCGCCGGTCTACTACGTCATCTTCTACTCCGAATCGATGACGCACGCGGACTTGTACGACTACGCCAACCAGATGGTGGCACGCAAGATCAGCATGTTGGAGGGCGTCTCGAAGGCGCAGGTGTTCGGTTCAAAACGCGCCGTGCGCATCCAGTTCAGCCCGACCCGGCTGGCAGCCCTCCAGATCGGCGTCGACGAACTTGCCTTGGCGCTCAAGGCCGGCACGGTCAGCATCCCCGGCGGCAGCCTGAACGGCGACTCGCGCACGTTCGTCATCGAACCCCAGGGCCAGCTTCGCACGGGCCGCGAGTTCGGCGAACTCATCGTGGCCCAACGCAACGGCGCGCCGGTCCGCCTGAAGGAAGTGGCCACCTGCGTGGACAGCATCAACAACGATCTCGTCAACATCCGCTACATGCGGTCGGACCTGCCGATTCAGAGCAAGTGCATTGTCATGGCCATTTCCAGGGTCAGCGGCGCCAACACAGTTGAAGTGGCGGACCGCATCTCGGCCACGCTGAACGAGGTGGGCGCCCAACTCCCGCCCGCCATGCACTTCTCGATCATGTTCAACGGTGCCCAGCCGATCCGCGATTCGCTGCACGACGTGCAACTCACCGTCGCGATCGCGCTCGGCATGGTCGTGCTCGTCATCTTCCTGTTCCTCGGCCGCGTTCGCGAGACGATCGTGCCCGCCATTGTGCTGCCGATCTCGCTGGTCGGCACCTGCCTGCTCATGATGCCGTCGCACTTCAACCTCGATACGCTTTCGCTCATGGGCATTGTGCTGGCGGTCGGCTTCCTGGTCGACGACGCCATCGTGGTGCTGGAAAACACGGTGCGCCACCTGGACGAAGGCATGAAACCGATCCCGGCCGCGTTGCGGAGCATGAAGGAGATCTCCTTCACGGTCCTCTCCACAAGCGCGGCCCTGATCATTGTCTTCATGCCGCTGGTGTTCATGAGCGGGGCCGTGGGCCGCAACCTGCGCGAGTTCGCCCTGACCGTGATCTATGCGATTGTGGTGTCGACCGTGCTGGCGCTGACGCTCTCACCGATGATGTGCGCTCACTTGCTGCGCCACGAGGCCGCGCCGAACCGTGTTCAACGCGCGATTACGGCGACGATCGGCGGCATGATCCGGGGCTACGGTCGCGCGCTGCGGTGGCAGTTGCGCCACAAGTGGGTCGCGGTGATCGCCTGGATCGCGTGCATCGCCGGGACAGGCGTGCTCTACTTCTTCCTGCCCAAGGCGTTTCTGCCGCCCGGCGACAGCAGCTTCATCTTCGGCGTCATGCTCAAGCCGCAGGGCGCGTCCACGCGGCAGATGCAGGACTACCAGGAGAAGGTCATGGCCATCCTGGCCAAGCAGCCGAGCGTCACGCAGGTCGGCAGCGTCACGGGCTTCCAGCCCGGCGCCGACCAGAGCCTGGGCTTCGTGTTCGTCCGGCTCAAGCCCCCGCGCGAACGACCGGGGCAGCCTATCGCCCAGCTCGTCCAGCAGTTCGGCGGCATGATGATGGCCCTGCCCGACGGGTTGTGCGCCTTCCGCGCCATGCCCGTGCTGAAGATCAGCGCGGGTGCGGACCCGACAGCCGCCGGCAGCGACTATTCCTACCTCATCTCGGGGCTTAATCGCGACTTGGTATACCAGACGGCGTTGACCATGGAGCAGGAGATGCGCAAGATCCCCGTGCTGGTTCCCTTCGCGATCCAGAACAGCGTCAAGCTCAACATGCCGCGCGTAAATGTGGCCATCGATCGCGATCGCGCCTCGGCGCTCGGCATCAGCGCTTCCTCGATCGAACAGGCGCTGGCGCTGGCGTTCGCCGGCGGCTATGTGACCCAGTTCACGACCGACCAGGACCAGTACCAGGTGATCCCCGAGATCGAGAAATCGTCCCAGCGCATCCCGGACAACCTGGGCCTGCTTTACCTGCGGTCGGCCATGGGGGGATTGGTCCCCATCAAGTCCGTCATCCGCTGGAATGAGGATTCCGGGCCGCAGAACGTGCCCCACGCCCAACAGATGGAGGCGGCGACACTCTCCTTCAGCGCCTGGCCCGGTGTGCCGCTCGGCATCGTCGTCAGCATGGTCGAGCAGGCCATGACGAAGCTCCTGCCGCCCGGAGTGCAGGGCCGTTTCGTGGGCGACGCCCTCGAATTCCAAAAGTCGATCGCCAGCCTCGGGGTGCTGCTCCTGATCGCGGTCTTCCTCAAGTATGTCGTGCTCGGCGTGCTCTACGAGAGCTACATCCACCCGTTCACGATTCTGACGACACTGCCCGTGGCGGTCTTCGGCGGCTTCCTGACCCTGTTTCTGTTCAACAGTCAGCTTTCACTGTATGCCTATATCGGGGTCTTCGTGCTACTCGGGCTGATAACCAAGAACGGGATCCTGATGGTCGACTTCGCCCTGCAGCGTAGGGCGGAGGGCATGAACAGCCAGGACGCCATTGTGGACGCCTGCATGGTCCGATTCCGTCCCATCCTGATGACCGGCATGTGCGCCATTCTGGGCACATTGCCCATCGCCATCGGGTTCGGTGCCGATGCCACCAGCCGCGTCCCGCTCGGCCTGGTCGTGGTGGGCGGCATGGTCTTCGCGCAGGTGATCACCCTGTTCGTGACCCCGGCCATCTACATGTACATGGAACAGGTGCAGGATCGCTTCTTCAAGCCGCGAACGGACTTGGAGTAGGTTCTTGGTAGGGCAGCGGCGCCCCTGCCGCGCCTCTTCGCTGGCGGGGCCGGAGGCCCTCGCCCTACCTTTCCTCGAACCCTCTTTTGACAGCCGCCCCGGCTTTTTGCTACCACTACGCGGAAAACGCGAGGGAATCAGCATGCAGGCATTTGTTTATGAGTCCGGCCGGTTGTTCGCCGAGGGTGTTGCCGTCGAAGATTTGGCCCGGCGCTACGGCACTCCGCTATACGTCTACAGCCGCAATCACCTGAGGGAGCGCTACCGCGCCATCGTTTCGGCCATGGCCGAGATGAAGCCGCTGGTGTGCTATTCCGTCAAGGCCAACTCGAACGCAGCCGTTATCAAAACGCTGGTCGACGAAGGCTCGGGCTTCGACATCGTGTCAGGCGGCGAGTTGTTCCGCGCCCTGCGCGCCGGCGCCGACGCGAACAAGATCGTCTATGCCGGTGTGGGCAAGACCCGCGATGAAATCGAGTATGCCCTGCGCGAGCGGATCGGCTTCTTCACGGTCGAGTCGGAATCCGAGGCCGCGCGTATCTCCGAATGCGCCCGTCACCTCGGCATCCCGGGCCGGATCGCCTTCCGGGTGAACCCGGACGTCGATCCCCAGACGCACAAATACATCAGTACCGGCAAGAAGGAGAACAAGTTCGGCCTCGACCTGGAGCGGGTGGTTAAGGCTTACGAGATGGCGGCCGCCCTGCCCGGTCTGGAGATCGCCGGCCTGCACCTGCACATCGGGTCACAGATTCTGTCCGCCGACCCCTTCGGCCAGGCCCTGCGCAAGATCAAGGAGATGTGCCTGGCGCTCAAGGCCAAGTACCCGACCTTCCGCACCATCGACATCGGCGGCGGCCTGGGCATCGACTACAAAGCCGACCAGCAGGCCTTGGATCCGGCGGTCTACGCGGCGGCTGTGATGCCGCTGCTCAGGGAATTGGACCTGAAGGTCGTCATGGAGCCCGGCCGCAGCATCGTCGGCAACGCCGGCATCCTCGTATGCCGCGTGCAGGTAGTGAAGGCCAGTCATTTCAAGACCTTCATTGTCGTCGACGCGGGAATGAACGACTTGATCCGCCCGTCGCTTTACCAGGCTCATCACGAAATCAAGGCGGTGACCGAAACGTCCAAGACCGTCATGGGCGATCTCGTGGGCCCGATCTGCGAATCGGGCGATTTCCTGGCGCAGGATCGGGAATTGCCGGACGTCAAGGAAGGCGACCTGATGGCCGCCTTCAGCGCCGGGGCGTACGGATTCGCCATGTCGTCGAACTACAACAGCCGGCCGCGCGCGGCCGAGGTCATGGTCGACGGTAACGATGCTTACTTGATACGCCGGCGCGAAACGTGGGAAGATATCGTTCGGGGCGAGAGCATTCCGTAATGAAGGAGAGTGTCATGTTCGAGGGAGCCTATACCGCCATTGTCACGCCGTTCAACCGCGATGGGAGCGTCGACTATGGCAAGCTGCGCGCCTTGATCGACCTGCAGATTGCCGGCGGTATCGACGGCATTGTGCCGGTCGGCACCACCGGTGAATCTCCCACCCTGGATTTCCCCGAGCACGAAAAGGTGATCGAGGTCACGATCGACGCCTGCCGCGGGCGGGCCAAGGTGATCGCCGGCACCGGCGCCAATGCGACGTCTGAAGCCTTGGAGCTCACCCGGCACGCGCTCAAGGCCGGCGCCGACGGCACTTTGCAGGTGACGCCATACTACAACAAGCCCAACCAGGAAGGGCTCTACCGCCACTTCGCGGCCGTGGCCGATCTCGGGTTACCGGTCGTGCTCTACAATGTGCCGGGCCGCTCGGCCCGGGAAATCGACGTGGCCACCATCGCACGGCTGGCGAAGCACCCCAAGGTGGTCGCCGTGAAGGAGGCCGGCGGAAGTGTGGACCGCGTGAGCCAGATCCTGCGGGCGTGCAACATGACCGTGCTTTCGGGCGACGATCCGCTGACGCTGCCCATGATGGCCATCGGCGCCAAGGGCGTGATCAGTGTGGCGTCGAACATCGCGCCCAAGCCCGTGGCGGACATGGTCCATGCCGCGCTGGCCGGCCAGTGGGACGAGGCGCGGCGCCTGCATCTGCGCTACCATCGCCTGTTCACGGACCTGTTTGTGGATACGAACCCCATCCCGGTCAAGGCCGCCATGGCCATGGCCGGACTCATCGAGGAAGTCTATCGCCTGCCGCTCTGCGAAACGAGCGACGCGAACAAGAAGAAGATCGCGGACTGTCTCAAGGAAGTGGGATTGCTGAAGTAAGTGGGGCCTGAGCCGCCAACACCAGGGAGCATTCGAATGATTAAGATCGCCATTGTTGGGGCGGCCGGTCGCATGGGGCAGGCGCTGACGCGGTGCGTACGGCAGTTTCCGGGACTTGAAGTCGTCGCCGCGGTTGAGGCGGCGACGTCGCCCGCCATGGGCAAGGATCCGGGCGTGGTCGCCGGCGCGGGCGAGACCGGGCTGCGCATCACCAGTGACCTGGCGGCGGCCGTGCAGGCGGCCGATGTCGCGATCGATTTCAGTTTTCATGAGAACGTCCCTCAGACGGCCCGGCTGGCCGCCCGGCACGGCAGGGGCTTGGTCATCGGCACGACTGGCCTGACGCCCGAGGAGCGCGCCACGGTCGAACAGGCCGCCAAGACGGTTCCGATCATGTGGGCGCCCAATATGAGCCTCGGCGTAAACCTGCTGTTCGCCCTGACCCAGCGGGCCGCCGCCGCCCTGGGCCTCGACTACGATGCGGAGATCGTCGAAATCCACCACCGGCTCAAGAAGGACGCTCCCAGCGGGACGGCGCTCCGATTGGCCGAGAGCGTCGCCGCAGGCCGCGGCCAGGACCTCAAGGCCGTGGCCGTCTACGGCCGCGAGGGCCTGGTTGGTGAGCGTCCCCACGGCGAAATCGGCGTCCACGCCGTGCGCGGCGGCGATGTGGTGGGCGATCACACGGTGATGTTTGCCACCGAGGGCGAAAGGATCGAACTCACGCACAAGGCCACCAGCCGCGACACGCTTGCGCGCGGCGCGCTCCGTGCAGCCCTGTGGGTTCCGGGCCGCAAGCCCGGCCTTTACGACATGCAGGACGTGCTGGGCTTGAGGTAATGGAGGTAGGGCTCAGTCTCGGTTCGAATCTCGGCGACCGCCGGGCAAACCTTCGTGCGGCGGCCGCCCGCGTGGCGGCGCTGCCCGGCGTGCGCGTGCTCGCCGCAGCGCCGCTCTACGAGACCGAACCCGTGGGCGCGCGGCCGGAACACGCCCACCTCAAATACCTGAACACGGTCCTGATCGTCGATACGCCGACCGACCTGGACGCGCTGTCGCGCGCCTTGCATGCCATCGAGGACGACCTCGGCCGCGTGCGAACCGATGACAGGAACGCGCCGCGTACCATCGACATCGATATCCTGTACGCGGGGACCGTGACGCGGGCGGATGGCGTCCTGGATCTGCCCCACCCCCGTTGGGCACAACGCCGGTTCGTGGTCCAGCCCCTCGCCGATGTCCGTCCCCATCTGACAATTCCGGGAACTCACCAGACCGTCAGCGCTGTCCTCGCCGCGCTCCCGCCGGGCGAAGCGGTAACGCGGGTCGCGGACGTTTGGCTGGATTGAGCGCCGCTCCAGCCGCTTTCTGCTGGGCAAGTCGGTGTGCCGTCGCTATGGTTTCCGCCCATGCCGCGCATCTTGCTCATCGGTAACGACGGTCAGGTCGGGTACGAACTCCAGCACACGTTGGCTTCACTGGGCCCGGTTCACGCCGTCTGTTACCCCGCGATCGATTTTGGCAATCCCGACTCGATCGTGCGCACGGTGCGGGAGGCCCGCCCGGAACTTATCGTCAATGCCGCCGCCTATACGGCCGTTGACAAAGCCGAAACCGAGCCCGACCTGTGTCGGCGCCTCAATGCCGACGCGCCCCGTATCCTGGCGGAGGAGGCGGTTCGACTGGGCGCCGCGTTGGTGCACTACTCGACGGACTTTGTCTTCGACGGCATGCTGCGCCGCCCGTACGTGGAGACCGATTCCGCTCAACCAGTCAGCGTCTATGGGCGCACCAAGCTGGAGGGCGACCTGGCCATTGCCGTCAGCGGGGTACCGCATCTCGTCTTCCGGCTCGCGTGGGTCTATGGGCTGAGGGGGAAGAACTTCCTGCTCACCATCCGCCGGCTTTCAGCCGAGGGCAAGGCGCTCCGGATCGTGGACGATCAGGTCGGATGCCCCACCTGGTGCCGGTCGGTCGCCGAGGTGACGGCGGCGGCCCTTGCCAAGAGGCCCTCAGCGAAAGCCCTGCGCGAGATCAGCGGCGTCTATCACGCCGCGTGCGGCGGCGAGACGTCGTGGTGCGGGTTCGCCCGGGCGTTCCTCCCGGCTGAGGCCCGGATCCAGCCCATCGCCACGACCGACTACCCCACCCCGGCCCGGCGGCCCGCGTACTCGGTCCTCGATTGCACAAAGCTGCGGCGCGTGTTCGGGTTGGTCCTCCCGCCGTGGCAGGATGCACTAAGCGCGTGCCTGGAGGGGGAACGGAAGAATAGGTAGGGCGAGGGCGTCCTCGCCCGCCGTAGCCGTTCGGCGAAGGCGGGTCCTCGCCCCGCCGACAAGAAGGCGCGGCAGGGGTTGTCCCCCTCCTGTAGACGCGGGCGTTGACCGCGTCCTGCTCCGGCGCGCCTCGCCCAGCGTGCGCGGCTACAGAAAACGCGGCAGGGATGCCGCCGCTGCCCTACCAAGCACCTACTTCTCAAAGTACGTATAGCCCTTCATCCCCTCGCGGTAGGCCCGCAGGAACTGGGTCTTATCCCGGGCCGTGATCAACCCGGCTCTGGCGGACTTGTCCAGCCGTGTCTTCATGCCTTCGGTCATGGCTTCGGGGTCGTACTCCATGTATTTCAGAATCTCGTCCACGCGGTCGCCGGCGATCTGGCGCACCACATCGATGTGGCCCTTGGCGTCGATCCGGACGTGAAGGACGTTCGTGTTGCCCAGCAGGTTGTGCATGTCGCCGATCGTCTCCTGGTAGGCGCCGACCAGGAAAGCCCCAAGGTAGTAATCGGAACCATCCCACTCGTGCAGGGGCAGCGCATGCTTCACGTCGTGCAGGTCGATGAACCGGTCGATCTTCCCGTCCGAGTCGCACGTAATATCCGCCAGCACGGCGTTGCGGGTCGGCCGCTGGTTCAGGCGATGGATCGGCATGATCGGGAAGAGCTGGTCGATGGCCCAGAAATCCGGGAGCGACTGGAACACACTGAAGTTTCCGTAATAGACGTCGGCAATGGCGGCGTCCAGGCCCTCGAGTTCGTCCGGGATGTACTTGCGGCCCTTCGTCATGGTCGCGAGGCGGCCGATGATGCGCCAGAACAGCGTCTCGGCCATGGCGCGTTCGCGCATCGAGATCCCGCCGTGCAGAAACAGGCCGCGCAGTTCGTCGCGGTAGTAGACGGCGTCGTGGTAGGCCTCCTGCACGTTGCGCGGCGAAAGCGAATTACAGACCTCCATCATGTTCTCCAGCATCTCGCTGGAATTCGCCGAAAGCTTTCCCGGCACGTCGAGCGGCTCAAACCGGCGCACGTGCAGCACGTTGAACAACAGGACGGTGTGATGCGCGGCCACGGCCCGGCCGGATTCGCTGACGATGGTGGGATGCTTCACGCCGGCTTCGTTGAGCGTGTTCATCAGCACCTCGACCACGTCCGAGGCGTATTCGGAGGTCGTGTAGTTCGTGCTGCACGCGAAGTTCGTGTGCGAGCCGTCGTAGTCCACCGCCAGTCCGCCGCCCAGGTTCATGATTCCCATGGCCGCGCCTTCGCGCACGAGCTCGACGTAGAAGCGGCAGGCCTCCTGCAAAGCCGTCCGGACCTTGCGGATGTCCGACACCTGGCTGCCTAGGTGGTAGTGCAGCATCTGCAGGCAGTCCAGCATGTTGTGCCGGCGCAGCCCGTCGACGAGTTCAATGATCTGCGAGGCGTCCAGGCCAAACTTGCCGCGATCGCCGCCTGACGAATCCCAGTGGCCGCCGGCGCGGCTGGAGAGCTTGGCGCGGATCCCGAGCAGGGGCCGGATCTTCATCAGTTCGGCGCGTTCGATGACCCGGTCGAGTTCGCTGGGCATCTCGATGACCAGCACGGTGCGCAGGCCCATCTTCAAGGCCTGCAGCGCCATATCGATGAATTCCTCATCCTTGTAGCCGTTGCAAATCACGAAGGCGTCCGGGTCCTTCATGAACGACAGCGCGGCAATGAGCTCCGCCTTGCTGCCGGCCTCAAGGCCGTAGTGGTAGGTACGCCCAAGTTCGACGATATCCTGCACGATCTCGCACTGCTGGTTGACCTTGATCGGAAATACGCCGCGGTATTCGCCCTGGTAGCCGGCATCGCGGATGGCCCGGCGGAAGCTCTCGTTGATCTCCTCGATGCGCGACGCCAGGATGTTGGAGAACCGCAGGAGCACGGGCATGTTCAGCTCGCGCGCATGGCATTCGTCGATGAGGTGCATCAGGCTCACCTCGATGTCGCTACGAGGGCCGTTGGGCCGGACGATCACCTCGCCGCCCGGGGAGACGTCGAAATAGCCGGAGCCCCAGTTCCGGATGCCGTACAGTTCGGCGGAGTTTTCCGCCGTCCACCGCGTCAATGTATTCTGCCGCATCGCCCGTCCTCCCGCCAACCCCTGTTGTGGTGCGGACCGTAGCACGGGCGGGGGAAAAAGAAAAGCGCCCCGGACCGCGCAGGTCCGGGGCGCCCTCGTCCGTAGAGGATGTGACGGACTTTACTTCGCGGCCGGGGCCGCCTCGTCGATCTTCTCGATCGAGGTGATGGTCTCCAGCTTGCGGGTGACCTTTTCCTTCTTGCTGGTGGTCTCCTCACCCGTTCCCACGATCCTGACCTTGTCGCCGACGAATTCCTCAACCTTGCCCTTCGGCAGGTGCGTCATCACGCCATCGTCGCCGGAGAGTTCGAACCACGTCATGAACACGGCGCCGTTCTTGCCCTTCCGCTCCACCTTCTCGACGGTCCCCGTGAGGGTCATCTCGACAGCCGGAGCGGCCGCGACTTCCTTGTCGGCTTTCGCGGCCGCCTTCTCCTTGGCCTTCTCCCCGGCCAGGACCGCCACCGCCGCCATCGCCAGCACGCTCAATCCCACCAACCACAGTCTCTTCATCGCGTCTCCTTTATATCGCGCTCGCCGCGGTTGACATCCCGGCCGCCCGGCCGGTATGCTCTCCGTCATCAACTAGCGCTTATACGCATGCATATAGTATTTTAATTAATAGGTCGTCAACGCTGTTTTTTCCGCTCACAAACGGAAACAGGAAGGTTGGCATCGCGGGGCAAATGGGATAGAAGGATGCGCAGGAAATCAGAAACAGTCGGAGGCACGGTATGGCAGCGTATGAACTGACGGGAACGGTGAAATTGGTCATGGATCTGGTCACGTTCGACAGCGGCTTCACGAAGCGCGAGTTCGTCGTAACGACCGATGACGATCGGTATCCGCAAGACATCAAGTTCGAGTGCGTAAAGGACCGGTGCGCGCTCCTGGATACCGTTGCACCCGGACAGCGCGTTACGGTCTCCTTCAACCTGCGGGGCAACGAGTACAAGGGCCGCTATTTCGTGAGCGTATCGGCCTGGAAAGTCGAACCGGAGAAGGCGCCGGCCGAAGCCGATTCCGAAGACGGAACGCCGCTCGAGCAACGCAAGCCGCTGGCCGACGAGAACGCCGAGGAAATGCCGTTCTGAGGCGGGGACAGCGGGCAACCCCTGAGTCCACAAGAGGCCATGGCGTGCCTTGGGCTGTAGCCGCGCGCGTTGAGCGCGGCAAGGTGGCCCGCGTGCTCCGTCACGCGGGTCTGACGCGGTGACATCTTCGGAAATATGACACGAAAGCGGGAGGATGACGAAATGAATGCTGGGAAACGGAAACGACTGGAGGCCTCCGGCTGGCGCTTCGGCACGGCGGCCGAATTCCTGGGCATGACCCCCGAAGAAGAAGCCTATGTCGAGTTGAAACTGCACCTCGCCGATGCCTTGGAAGCGAAGCGCAATTCCCAGGGGCTAACCCAGAAGGCGCTTGCGGCCCGGTTGAAGTCGAGTCAATCCCGCGTCGCGTTCATGGAGAAAGGCGACCCGTCCGTATCGATCGATCTGTTGGTCCGGGGCCTGTTCGCTCTGGGCGCATCGCGGAAAGAGCTGGCGAAGGCGGTCTAGATACAAACGCCGCCATCGCCCTTGACCACGGCAGAGTTGGATCGTTGAGCGCGAAGGTCTCGCCATCAGAACTTCCACAGTCCTTTCGGATTATGTTCACTATTTTGTCTTGTTCAATGCCGATGAACAACGGCGGATGGCGAATCACAAGGTGATCTGTGAACGCAGCATGCGCCTCTATCGTGGCGTCGCGGTCATCAGATCGGCAAACGGCTTGAGGTCGAAGTACATCTGCCGCGTATCGTCCTTCTCGTCGGCAGATGTGAGGAAGCGAAAGTCGTTTCGTTCGTAGAAGCCGAGCGTCCGCGGGTTGTTGTAGGCATCCACGGTGATGAACCGGCAGCCTGTTCGATTCGCCGTGAGGAACAACATCTTGAGCCAGTCCAGAATCTGCCGTCCCAATCCAACGCACTGCATGTCGGCGCAGACACCGAGACGCCCGATCTTGACTGCGGGATAACTCCGCCGCCGCTTCTTGTTCGGGATGCCCCGTTGCAGCCGCTTCCACGTCGTCTTTGTGCCGTCTTCATCCGGCGCACACGTCAACTTGTCGTTGGAAAGACTGAAGAACGCGGCCACGCGCTTCTCATCCATGATCAAGTATGTGACAGAAAGAAGTTCCGCGAGGTAGGTCTTGGCGTCATCCCGAAGGAACTCATTGAGGTCGCCGTCGCCGCAGTCGAAATCCCCAATCTCCACACCGGGGGCAAAGCGGACGAGTTTATCGGGCGTGAGTGTGAACATGGCCGGTCGCGTGCGCTTTGCTCCCGAAACGGTCATACACAGCCTTCGCGCGGGCGTAGGCCTCCGAATGATCCCGTTTCTCATTCGCCGTCACGTCGCGCAGGAACCGCGTCGCTTCTTTCCCGTACAGAACGGGTGTCTCTTTGATAGGCTTGGCCATGGTTGCTCTCTCGTTAGTGCACAAATACACTACTTTCCCGCCCTGGCAACGTCAAGCAAACGCCGCCAGCAACTCGGGTTTGGCCCCCCAATCCACTTGCCGCCCGCCGGTCGGGTAGCGCCACCCATTGCTCATTTCCGTTGCGAGCGTGAGCGCCGGGTGTAATACTATGCATGGTAAGAATTAGACGGAGACCGCAACATGCACATTACCAGCAAGGGGCAGGTGACCATCCCTCGCGCCATTCGCGAAAAGGCCGGTTTGTTGCCGGGCGGGGAGGTGGATTTCATCCTGCGCGGCGACAACGTCGTGATCTGCGGCGCTGCGAAACCGAACCGGCGCGGCGCGGCGGTCGTCGAACATCTTCGCGCGCACGGCGGCACCCGAATCCGAATGAGCACGGACAAGATCATGGCTCTGACACGGCGGTAGACCATGGCCACGGTGCTGGTGGATTCCAATGTGCTGCTGGACGTGCTCACAAATGACCCGGTGTGGGGCGAACGATCGGCACGGGCCCTGGCTGAATGCGGCGGTGGCAACCTGCTCGCGATCAACAGCGTGATCTACGCGGAGGTCTCGGTCGGTTTCGATCGGATAGAGGACGTCGAAGCCGCATTGCCGGACACCCTGTTCCAACGTCTGCAGATCCCCTGGGAGGCGGCCTTTCTGGCCGGCAAGTGCTTTCTGCATTACCGGCGGCGCGGCGGCACGCGAACCGCGCCCTTGCCGGATTTCTTCATCGGCGCTCACGCAGCGGTGGCGAGCTTCACGCTGTTGACGCGGGATGTCACACGTTACGGAACCTATTTTCCGCGTGTCAGGTTGCTCGCGCCTTGAATGCCGTTAAATTCCGTTGCGCGCCGCGCCGGCCTTCCACACAATCTCGTCCATGACTCTGCCCATTCTGCCCAAGCCCGGCGACGCGTGTCACGGGTTCCGCATCACGGCCGTGACGCCCCTGCCGGCCCTGCGCGGCGCGGCTGTCCAGGCCATTCACGAGCGCACCGGCGCCAAGGCCTTCCACCTGGCCGCGGATGACGCCGAGAACCTGTTCTCCATCAGCTTCCCCACCCCGCCGCCGGACGATACCGGCCTGCCGCATATCATGGAGCATTCCGTCCTGGCGGGCTCCGAACGCTTCCCTGTGCGGGAGCCTTTCTTCGAGATGCTCAAGATGAGCATGTCGACCTTCCTCAATGCCATGACCGGCCCGGACTGTACCTACTACCCCGTGGCCAGCAACGTGCGGCAGGATCTGTTCAACCTGGCCGACGTCTATGTCGATGCCGTGTTTCACCCACTGTTGGCCGAGAAGACGTTTCAGCGCGAAGGCCACCATCTGGCCCCCGCCAAACCTGAGGAACCGGCCGGCGCCCTGACCGTGAACGGCATCGTGTTCAACGAGATGAAGGGCGCCTACTCCGACCCGGAGACGCGGCTTTACTTCACCTGGCTGCACGGGCTGCTGCCGGATACCATCTACGCCCGCAATTCGGCCGGTGACCCGGCCGCGATCCCGAACCTTACCTACACCACGTTCAAAAGCTTCTTCGCGCGCTACTACCACCCTTCAAACGCGCTGTTCTTCTTCTATGGCGACATTCCGACCGCCGACTACCTCGCTTTCGTCAACGAGCGATTGGCCGGGTACGATCGCGGCTTCACCGTGCCCGCCATCGTCTCGCAGGCCCCGTGGTCCGCACCGCGCTCGTGCGAGGACGTTTATCCCATCGGCCCCGATGACCCCGCGACCGGAAAGACCTACCTGATGCTGCACTGGCTGTTGGGGTCTGCCCTGAATGGCGCTTAGATAAGGCCCAAGACTCGTTTGCGCAACGGTTTACGACGTGAGGGTTCGGGCACTGTGGCGAAGAGCACGGTGCGCGAGATTTGTTCCATTCTCTTGAGCGTCTGCTGGAGTTGGCGCCAGTTT
>CAITUY010000079.1 GCA_903895695.1 uncultured bacterium | reverse complement strand
CCTCTTGTTCCGACGCCGAGACCTCAACCCTGCGCGTAGGCTTCATGCCCAGAGTAGAACAAATAAGCCCGCGCATGTCCCGCCTTTTCTTCTATCCCGCTCTCCTCTCGCTTCTTATGCCTCCAGCCGCATCCGCCCTAGACGGCCAGCGTGAGGATATTGCGGTCCCCTTCGCGCCGATAGGAAACATCGTCGACCAGGCGGCGGATCAGCAACACGCCCAAGCCGCCGACAGCCCGTTCGTTCAGGCCGGCGGTCGTGTCCGGTGTGTCGGCGGTGAGGGGGTTGAAGGCCGGGCCGCAATCTTCCAGTTCGACCCCAAAGCGGCACTTACCGCTGCAAAGGCGGACCCGGATCTCCCCCGATCGGCCGGCATAGGCGTGGCGGCAAACATTCACCACCGCCTCTTCCAGGGCAACTTCAAGGCGCTGGATCAGGGTCGGATTGACGCCGTCGGCCTCTGCCTTGGCCGTGACGTACGCCACGATTCGGTCCAGGGCATCCACGGTCGCCGGGAACGTCATTTCCATCGCGGTGCTCCGGGATCAGGCACCCGCCTTGACCTGCACGGCCTGGTCGACCGTCTCGTGAATGGAGAGGAAGGCTTCGAACCCGGAGAGGGCAATCACTTCCTTCACGACGCCGGCCGGACGGCAGAGGGAGAGGGTGCCGCCGAGGGCCTTCAGCTTTTTGGCCGTTGCCAGCACGCTCCGCAGACCCGCGCTGCTGATGTAGGCGAGGTCGCCGAGATCGAATACGAGCTTGCGGGCGCCCTGATCGATGCAGGCATTCACGCGTTGTTCGAATTCCGGCGCGGTGGTCGCATCCAAGCGTCCGGTCGGCGCCACCATCGTGAATCCACGGTCATTCCTGAGCGACACGTTCATAGCGGGCGTTCTCCTTGGTCGGGCGGGCTAAACTTCGATTTCCAATCCGTCGTACGCCAGGTCGATCGCCATGGGCGAATCCTCGGCGTGCAGTCGCAGGTATTTTCGCGTTCCTTCGAGAAACCGGTCGAGCGCTTCGTCGTCGCACGTGTGTTCGTTGTGATAGAGGCAGAGCCGTTTCACGTCCGACCGGACTGCGAGTTCCACAGCCATCAGGTTGCTTGAATGGCCCCAGTTTTCCTTCACGTGGATGGCATCGAGCAGGGTGTACTGGGCATCAAAGATCAGGAGGTCGGCGTTCCTGAAGAAATCCAGGAACGGGTAGTCCGCCTGCTCGGCGTCTCCCTTGTGTTCGGAATCCGTCGAATAGACGATTTTTTTGCCATCGCGGATGAAGCTGTACCCGTACGAATCGCCGGGGTGATTCTGTCGGATCGGCGTGACCTGAAAGCCGGCGATTTCTTGCGTCTTCCCGGGTTCAAGCCGCGTGAAAGTGATCTCGGCACGCATGACCGCGAGCGGAACCGGGAAGAAAGGGAGTTCCTGCTGGCGCACGAAGACGTCCCGCAACCCTTCGTGGCAGCCGTAGATGTGGATCTTGTTGCCCGGGATGAAGGCGGGGGTGAAGAATGGGAAGCCCTGAATGTGGTCCCAATGCGGGTGCGAGAGGAACAGATGGAACTCGTGCGGCGGCTTCAGGAGTCCCGCCTTCTGGCGCTGCATGACGGAGGTTGCGAAGTCCCGCAGTCCGCTGCCCGCGTCGCAGAGCACTTGACCGGTGCCTCCCCGGATTTCCACACAGGAGGTATTTCCGCCGTAGGTGCCGCGGAGCGCAAATGGAAGGTCATGCTCGACAAAGGCAAGGAGCGCGTCGTCGTCGTCAAGCCGCCGCTGTCGGGCCAGCGTCAGAACCTTGACGATCTTGGTCTTGACGGCCTCGGACGTCAGCGACGACGGGAGCGAACCTCGCGTACCCCAAAAGCAAACACGCATCACCGACCTCCTGTTCGCTGGACCATGGCGCCTTAACCACTGCATTTTCTACTAAACGGGTTGTCCCTTGTCCACCGACATTCAGGCCGCGGCATGCGTGGAATGCTTTGTGCTACCCTTGTCAAGAGTGGGGGTCTCTAAAGAATGACGCATACGGGTGTAGCCTGTTTGTTGGTTTTGACGCTCGCGTTTCTCAGAACTGCATCGGGCGCCCCAGTAGATTTGAACGGCGCAAAAGAAGCCGTGGCGGGTTGGCTACGTACCGATCACGCGCCGCTTCAGACGAGCCTGGGCCGGCAATCGGGCGATGTGCAGGCGATAGCAGACGCCCACGGCGACCCGCTCTATTACGTGGTTCAGCTCGACCCCGGGGGATTTGTGATCGTGTCGGCGGACGATCTCCTGGAGCCCATTGTTTGCTTTGCCCCTCGCGGATGCTTCGATCCCTCGACCGACAACCCATTGGGTGCGCTTGTCGGCAGTGACCTTGTTGGCCGTGCCTCCAAGGTGAAGGGGATCAAGGGTGGTGCCACGCAGGCTCTACTGCCGACCCAAGCCAAGTGGGCCTCGCTCCGCAGTGCGGGGCAGGCGGGAATTGTGGATGCGCTCGGAGTCGCGGACGTTTCGGACTTGCGCGTGGCGCCCCTGATCCAGACCGTTTGGGACCAGACGACGGAACCTGCTGGATCCACCAATGCCTGCTACAACTATTACACTCCGCCCTATGCGCCGGGGACCTCATCGAACTACCCTTGTGGCTGTGTGGCAACGGCCCTGGCCCAGATGATGTTCTACTGGCACTACCCTGTCGGCGCTGTTGGCACGAATGCGTTCAATATCTGCATCAATGGCGTTCAGCAGCCCATGCGACTGCGCGGCGGCGATGGCGTCGGAGGCCCCTATGACTGGGGCGATATGGTCCTGGACCCGGCTGGCGGGTGTACGCTCGTGCAGCGTCAGGCCATCGGGGCGCTGTGCCACGATGCCGGTGTCGCGGTCAATATGAACTACGGTGCCGGAGGCTCGGGCGCCGCCGCCTGTCACGAAAGAGACGCCCTGATCGCCTTCGGATACAGCAATGCCGTCTATAGCGAGTCCTTTGGCACCGTTTCCATCGCTCCTGCCGATTTGATCGCCATGATCAACCCCAACCTCGATGCCGGCGGCCCCGTGCAGTTGGGCATCGATGGCGCTCACGGTGCGCATTCCATCGTCTGTGACGGCTACGGGTACAACCTGTCTACGCTCTACCATCACCTGAATCTCGGCTGGGCTGGTTACGACACGGCCTGGTATGCCCTTCCGCTCATCGATCCAGCCCTGCTGTCGTACACCTTCACGTCAGTCGAAACCGTTGTGTATAACGTGTAGACCAATCGGACGGGGGAGATCGTGAGCGGCCGAATTCTCTCGGCGGGAGGCGCGCCTCTCGCTGGCGCCGTGGTGACCGCCACGCGCTTCGGTGGAACGTATACGGCAACAAGTGATGCCCGCGGGATCTACGCCCTGGCGGGAATCCCGTCGTCCTCCGAATACACGCTGAGCGTCTGCAAGACCGGCTATCCGTTCGCGGACCGCCTTGCGGCTACGGGTTGTTCCACGAACTACGGCCCGGTGTCCGGCAATCGGTGGGCCGTCGATTTCGTGTCGTCAGAGCCCACGGTAACGCTGGGCTTGTCCCGGAGCCCCTTGGCGGAGGCCGGCGGCATGGCAACCGTGACGGCGACGCTGTCAGCAACGAGCGCGTTGCCCGTAACAGTGACCCTGGCCTTCTCTGGAAGCGCGACGTTAACGAGCGATTACACGGTCTCGGCGACGACGATAACGATCCCGCCGGGGAACCTGAGCGGGGCGATCACGCTGACGGGAGTGGCGGATCTGGTCAAGGAAGGGAACGAGTCGATCGTGGTCGACATCGATACCGTGGCAAACGCGTCGGAAGCGGGAGTCCAACGGGTGACCGCTGTGATTGAGGACGGCTATTCGCCGCCCGACGGCCCGCTTAACTTTCGGGTAACGCCCGTGAACGCATCCCGCCTCGATCTGTCGTGGACGCCGAATGCCGACACGGACAACGTTTTGGTGGCTTGGAACACTTGTTCCAACTTCGGTATCCCGTTCGGAGCGTATTCGGCCAACGATTTGATCCCGGGCGGCGGCGCCGTGCTGTATGGCGGCAGCGCAACGAGTGCGGTTCATCGAGAGCTGGCTCCCTTGACAACGTATTACTACGAGGCGTGGTCCGTACGCGGCACGAACTACTCGATCGCGGCGTCGAGTGCGGCTGCAGCAACGTCGAACCGCACCGTACTGCCCTTTGCGGAAGGGTTCGACACCAAGATTCCCGCCACTTGGGCGCAAGTGTTCGTCAGCGGCGTTGCGGCGTGGAGCCTTACCGCCGATCGGCATGGGGGAGGCTCCAATTGCGCCTGCCTGTATAGTCCTTCCGTCAAAACGACCCGCCTGATCACGCCGCCGATCGATTTCGGCACGGCTGCCCGGAACGCGCAACTGAGCTTCTGGCTTAACATGAAACGGTACGGGACGAATCAGGATACCCTCAGCGTCTTCTGCCAGACAAACGCCAGCGGCGCGTACGTGCTGTTGGCGGCCTACACCAATAGCGTTGCCGCCTGGACCAACCAGACTCTGTCTTTGCCCAATCCGAACAGCACCTACACGGTCATATTTGAAGGCAATGCGAACGGCGGCTACGGGGTTCTTCTCGATGACGTATCCATCACCGCTGACTACCCGGCACCAGCCAGCTTTTCGGCATGGGCTCAGGCGCGTTGCCCGGGGGTGAACCCGACCAACGCCTTCACCGGGGATCGCGATGGCGATGGCGCGCCGAACGGGCTTGAGTACGCCTTCGGGACGAACTGGGAACAGCGATGCGGCATCATCAACGTGCGGCTCGTTTCAGGCGTGCCGGTTGCGGATGTGCCGAGACCGGTGTCGGCAGCCGCACCCTACGTGCAGTCGGTCGTCGAGTTCACCGCGGATCCGAGACTGCCGGTGTGGACGACGAACGGCGTGCACACCCTTAGCGGGGCCGGCAAACCGGTGAATCACGATTGGTTTCAGTCGGACTCCGCGGGCAGTAACGGTTTCTTCCGGCTGCGGGCCACGCTCCTGGAGTGAGCGCAAACGGGGCGGCAAATAGGGGGGCAAAAAGGGTTTGCTTCCCTGACAAACGTGCTACCATACTCGCCGAATTCGTGAACGATTTCCTGTGATCACACAACACCATAACTTGGTGATTTTCCATGGGTGCAGCACGCGCCAAATTGCTTGTAACAAGCTGGAATACTGTACGTTACGAACTTCTCAATACCCGGATTTGCGACCTTGGGCTGAAGCTGGAGGGCTCGCCCCTGGAGCCGCTGATCCGCCAGGTTGAGGGCGAACTTGCGGCCAAGGGGCTTGGATTCCGGCCGGTATTCTACCTGACTGACTCCTGGGGGTGCCCTGACGAGGTACCCGCGGTGGGAATTCCTTTCTACCTTGCCGACCGCCGCTTGATGCGGATCGAGGAGGAGCAGACTGGCGAGCTTGAGGATACCCGGGCGACGTTGATGTATCTGCGCCACGAGGTGGGGCATGCCGTCAACTATGCCTACCGCCTGTGGGAGCGGCCCGGCTGGGTCGAGGCCTTTGGTCGTTTTTCAAAACCGTATCGGGACGTGTTCCTGCCCGACCCCTCGAGTCGTGATTTTGTCAGGCACCTCGTGCACAGCCAGTACGGACGCAACTATGCCCAGAAACATCCGGACGAAGACTTCGCGGAAACATTTGCAGTCTGGCTGATGCCGCGTTCAGGCTGGCAGCGCAAGTACCGGTTCTGGCCGGCCATGCGGAAACTGCAGTTCGTGGCGCGGCTTATGCGCTCGCTCCGCAAGGTCGCTCCGCCCGTGGAAGATGCCGGGGGGTTGCTCAACCCCGTGACGGCGATCGCGGTCACACTGGCGCAGCATTACGGTCAGCGTGCGGATCGCTACCGGGCGGCGGCCCAGGGTTATGTCGACGACAAGTTGCGCGGCGTTTTCCCGAGGCCGCGGGGATCGGGACACATCCAGGCGGCGGGGTTCATCCATCGGCATCGTCAACGGTTGGCCGAAAGCATCCAGCGGTGGTCAGGACTGGAGCCCGAGGAAGTGATGACCATTCTGGACAAACTCGAGGACCGGTCCCGGGTGCTCAGACTGCGACTGCCCAAGAGCCGCGGCGCGGAACGCGTGATCGAACTTACCAGCCTGGCCACGTCCCTGGCCAAGGACTTCGCTTACACCGGCCGGTTTACGGGGTAGGTGTCCCACTGGGACGCCCGGGCTGTAGCAGATTAGCCTGTAGGCCGTAGGGGAATACTACAGCCTAAAGCCTACAGCCTTCAGCCTCTCTCCTAGAACATCGGTACGCCTATGCCCACGTCGAAAGATGGGCCTTCCATGGCGATCTTGACGATGTGCTGGAGCAAGTGCGGGTAGTCCATGCCGGTCTTCAGCGCCGAGCGCGCCAGAGCTACGCCTTCCTCAAGGGACGGGTTGCAGTTAACTTCGAGCACGCAAGGCCTGCCCGCCTCGTCGAGCCGGATGTCGACGCGGCCGTATCCCCAGCCACCCACGGCTCGAAACGCCTTAAGCGAGATGGCGCTGATCTCGCGCGCCAGTTCGGGCGTGACCGCGGCGGGGCAGATCACGGACGTATTCTGGTACTCGATGCTGTTTTCCATCCACTTGGCCGCATAGGACATGATCGGCGGGATGTCCGACGGCAGGCGCGTGTAGTCCACCTCCGCCAGCGGCAGGACGTTCAGTTTGCGGCCGCCGAGGATACTGACATTGAATTCGCGGCCGGGCAGGAACCGCTGGGCCAGGGCCGGCTGATGGAACTCCGTGAGGATCTGGCGGACCTTCTGGCGCAGGGCGGACTTGGAGTGGACGACAGAGTCGCGCGCGATCCCAATGCCGGCATGCTCGCGGCTGGGTTGGACAATCACCGGGAACTGCCAGCGGCAGCGATCGACGTCGCCGATGCGTTCGAGCAACTCGGTGTTCGACGGGATCGGCACTCCGGCCCCCTGAAGCAGGCTGGCCGACATGTACTTGTAGCGGCTGAGCCCGAGCGCAAGGGCGGGGCACCCGGTCATCGGAAACCCCATCATTTGAACGAGTGCGGCCACGCGCATCTCGTAGAGCGCGCCGTGCACGACGTCGTCATACTGATTGAAGACGATATCAGGCTTGAGGCGGTGCAAGCGCCGCTGGAATGCGAGCAGGTCGTTCGCCAGGGAAACAATGGTGACGCGGTAGCCGACTTTGCGCAGGGCCCGGGCCATGAGGCGGATCATGCGCTGCAGGTCGCCGGTGCTGCTGCTATCCTCCGGCACCTCGGGAGTAGCCGAGGCGCCGGCGTTGTAGATCAGGGCCACGTGGTATGGGGTTCGGTTCTTCACGGTATTCCTCCCGCGTGACACGCGTTGTGAAAGGTTTAATCGATCCGTCGGGCGAATGCAAGAACGACGGCGCAAAAGACGTGGCAAGCGGCCGCCCACTTGATATCTTCACGGCCGCAGTCCGGCTCCCATGGAAGGCCGGGCGAGGAGGCTACGATGACAGAAATCGCCAAAGGTGTGCATTGGGTCGGGGTGACGGATTGGGGCATTCGCCGGTTTCACGGCCATGAGCTTTCCGTGCATCGCGGGACGACTTACAACGCGTTCCTGATCAAGGACGAGAAGACCGTGCTGGTGGATACGGTGTGGGGGCCCCACGCCGACGAGTTCCTGGGCAAGCTCCGCCAGTTGGTCGATCCGGCTTCCATCGATTACGTGGTGGTGAATCATTGCGAGCCTGATCACTCGGGAAGCCTGCCGGCCCTGATGCGGCTGTGCCCGAAGGCCACGCTGATCGTCTCGCGCGGCGGCGCCACCAGCGTGCCCGGCCACTACCATGAATCGTGGCCGATGAAGACGGTCAAGACCGGCGACCGGCTGTCGATCGGCACGCGCGAATTGGTATTCGTTGAAGCAACGATGTTGCACTGGCCCGATACGATGTTCACGTACGTGACCGGCGCCAATGTTCTGATGTCCAACGACGCGTTCGGGCAGCACTATGCGACGGCCTTCCGGTTCAACGACTTGGTGGACGAGGAGGAACTGTACGAGGAGGCGCTGAAGTACTACGCCAACATTTTGACGCCGTACAGCGACCGCGTGCTGAAGAAGATCGACGAACTGGTCGCCATGAACCTCAAAATCGAGATGATCGCGACCAGTCATGGCGTGCTGTGGCGCAAGGATCCGCTGCAGATCGTCACCAAGTACCGCGAGTGGGCGACCCAGAAACCCGAGCCGCGCGCGACGGTGATCTACGGGACGATGTGGAACGCGACCGAACACATGGCCAAATCGATCAGCGAGGGACTCGGCGAGGCGGGCATCGAAAGCAAGGTATTCAATGCCGCCATCAGCGACACCAACGATATGATGGTCGAGATCTTCCGGTCTCGGCTGATCGTCCTGGGGTCGTGCACCTACAACAACGGGGTGCTGCCCAGCGTGACGAAGACGCTGGAGGAATTGCGTGGCCTGCGCTTCAAGAACAAGATCGGGGCGGCGTTCGGCTCATACGGCTGGTCGGGCGAGAGCGTAAAGTTGCTTGAGGAGCACTTTGAGGCGTGCCAGATCCCGGTGGCGAAGGAGGGCTTGCGCGTGAAGTGGCAGCCGGCCCAGGCCGACCTCGACCAGTGCCGTGCCTATGGGCGCGACCTCGGCGCACTCGTCAAGGCGTAACGGCCCGTGCGCGAAGTCATTTTTCTCCAACTGCCGCAACTCGACAACGATGTCGAGGGGGATCACGAGAACGTGCCGCTGGCCGCGGCTTACCTCCAACATGCGGCCGAGAGGGCGGGTGAAGACCGCCATTACCGCTTCGACCGCCTTCCCGCCGGCTTGGAGGACGCCGACGGCCCTGCGTTGGCCGCCTACCTGGCGGCACGGCGTCCCGCCGTGCTGGCCATATCGCTCTTCCTGTGGAACATCGAGCGCAGCCTGCGCCTGGCCCGCGTCGTCAAGGCGTTGTCGCCACGAACCCGCGTTGTAATGGGCGGACCCGAGGTGGCGCGGCGGCATCCGTTTCTCTTCCGCGCGGGTATCGCCGATGCCATCGTGGTGGGCGAGGGCGAGATCGTCTTCCCGAAGTTGCTGCGGGCCTATCGTGCCGGAAGCTCGGTTGATGATGACACGGTGGCGCTACTCGGGCCGTCGGGGTACCGTTGGGGCCGAACGCCCGTGCCGGAGGTCGACCTGAGGGATGCGCTGCCGCCGCCTTCACATCCCGCCTGCCGCCCTGACGCGCAAGGTCTGGCTTGTCTCGAAACTTCGCGTGGCTGCCCGTTCAGGTGCACGTACTGCCGCTATCCGCATTTCCGCCGCCGGATGACATTCCTGGCGCCGAGGGAAATCGCGGCGCGCATCCGTGCGCTGCAGGCCCTGGGCGCTCGCGAGATTCGTTTTGTGGATCCCACGTTCAATGCCCATCCCGCCTTTCGCGAGGTACTTAAGACCCTGGTCGAACTCAATCGCGACAGACGCCTGCGCTTCTTCGTCGAGTTGGCGGCGGAGCGGATCATACCGGCTGACTCGGAGGCCTTGGCGGCTGCGAATGTGACAGAGATCGAGGTCGGCCTTCAGAGCCGAGACGCCCGGGTTTTGGAGGCGATCCGCCGGCCGACTGACGTGGCGGCGGTGGAGCGGGGCGTGAGATTGCTCGCAGGACGGGGCATCCGGGTGACGCTGGATGTAATGTATGGCCTGCCGCTACAGCGCTTGCGCGACCTGCGCGAAAGCCTGCCGTGGGCCCGCCGGTTGCCGGGGGTGGAGGTGCAATGCCTTCAGACGCTCCTGCTGCCGGGCACCGAACTACGGGACCGGCACCGGGAGTGGGGGGTGGTGGCGGATCCCCGTCCGCCCTATGGCGTGCGGCGCACTTCGACCATGACGCCGAAGGACATGCTCAACGTCGAGGAACGGATTCAGTCCGACGTGCGGACCCGGCGATTCGTCGGGCGAAGCCTGCCGGATCTGTTCACGGAGGAGGTCTCCGTCGACCTGGTCGCATGGCGGCCAGGCATCGCGATTCCAGGCACGCGGAACCGCCGGGCCGTGCGGCTGGCCGGCGCGGACCTATTCGGAAAATGTGGAACGCTGCAGGGGGTCATCCGGCAGGCAATTCGCCAGGATGCCGATATGCTCTGGCAATTCGTGCTCGAGCCTTGCCAGGAGGAGCCGCTCGACTTGCTGGATGCGCTGGTCGGCACGATTCGCCGTCAGCCCGCACACCTACTGGACCGCTATGCCGCGGCGTCGCTGCGCAATCTCATTGCCTCGCGCCGTGTATTTGTGCGCCTGCCGCCGGGCCGTCGGTTCGATCGCGGCTGGGTGCAGGCGGCTGAGGACGTTCTGGCGAGCGCGCTTTTCTGATTCGGGAGTCAGCAATTGTCGCACCAGTGGGGCGACAATTGTATCCTACTGCCGTGCAATTGGTTAATGGTTTGGGCTCGTCGAATTCCTCGACCCGGCGGAGCCACTCGACGAGCACGATCTTCAGAAGGGGCTGATTGCCAACAGGGTGCCGATGCGGCACAATGTGAAGTGAAAGAGGTGCCGCATGCTTACGCGACTAAAAGTTAGTGGCTTTAAGAACTTGGTCGATGTCGATGTGCGGTTCGGGCCGTTTACTTGCATTGCCGGTCCCAACGGAGTGGGGAAGTCGAACCTCTTTGACGCGATCCGATTCCTCAGCGCCAGTGCGAGTCAGACGCTCATGGAAGCGGCACTTTCGGTTCGCAGCCAGAAAGCGTCCACTGCCGATGTCCGCGACCTGTTCCATCGTGTAGGCGATTGCACGACCGACCGCATGTCGTTTGAAGTGGAGATGATAGCACCGCCTGAAGCCGTGGACGACCTGGGGCAGCAGGCAACGGCAACTGCCAATCTGCTTCGCTATACGCTCGAACTGCGACTTAGGGATAACGCCGAGATGGCCGTAAGCCGTGGACCGTTGGAGATCATCAAAGAGGAACTTGTCCATATACATCTCAAGCAGGCTGGCAAGCACCTGCAGTTCAGTCATGTGCCGGCGACATGGCGGAGAACGGCGTTGCGCGTCAAACGAAGGGCTGCGGCCTTCATCTCCACGGAGGGCGAAGGGCAGAACCGCGTCATCAGACTGCACGAAGACGGCGGCGGCCGAGGACGTGGCATTAGCAATCCCGCCACGCAACCGCGGACAGTACTGTCTGTGGCGAATGCCGCGGAGAGTCCGACTGCTCTGTGCGCCAGGCGCGAGATGGAGTCCTGGCAACTGCTGCAGCTTGAGCCAATTGAATTGCGTGAACCGGATTACATCAATGCCCCAATTCATCTCAACTCAAACGGTGCGCACCTTGCGTCTACCCTGTACCATCTGGCAACGGCATCGAGTTCAGGCAAATCGAAGTCGGACGAGACGGGCGTATACTTCCAGGCTGTGAACCGGTTAGGCGAGCTTATCGACGATGTAGCGGGCATTGCCGTGGACAGAGATGAGAAGCGGCAGCTTTTGACGCTTAAGGTTACCGGACGCGATGGTGCCGTGTTCCCGGCCAGGTCGCTTTCCGACGGTACTCTTCGCTTCATGGCCTTGACGGTGCTCGAGATGGACACGTATGCGCAGGGGGTGGTTTGTCTGGAGGAACCGGAGAATGGAATTCATCCCGAGCGCATTCCCGCGATGATCCGTTTGTTGGAAGCCATCGCCACCGATCCGGATGAAGCTGTAGATGAAACGAATCCATTGCGCCAGGTGATAGTCAACACGCATTCCCCAGGGGTGGTATTGGACGTGCCGGAGGAGAGTTTGCTCGTCGCGGAAGCACGGGAGGATATCCGGTCAGGTCAACACATGCGCAAGGTCGTGTTCAGTTGCCTTCCTGACACATGGCGCCAGAAGGCGGATCCGACGACGAGGCCCGTGCCCAAAGGCAAGCTACTGGCCTATCTCAACCCCGTGGCGCCGCCGATCGAGCAACCGACGGCACTCTACAAAACGGGTGAGAAGACGCGCCTTGAACCCCGCGCGAGGGGGCGGAGGCGCGTAGCGGATCGCGATGACCTCAATCCCTACCTGCCGGGTCTGCGGAGAGTCGCGGAGTAGGGCATGCCGTCGCTCGATTGCACATTACTCGCGGACGGTTCGTCTGATGCCGCGCTGCTCCCCATTCTGGAGTGGGCCATACGACAGCATGTCGGGGAAGTGGTTGTGCAATGTGAGTGGGCCGATCTGCGGCGTCTCGTGTCGCCGCCTCGAGCTTTGGGCGACCGTATCGCTAAAGCCGTGGAGTTGTACCCCTGCAACATGCTCTTTGTGCATCGTGATGCGGAGGGACAGGACCCGGAACGCCGCTATGGCGAGATCCAGACTGCTGTTCAAACGGCAAAGATGCAAGGCTTCGACGTACCACATGTGTGCGTTGTTCCTGTTCGCATGCAGGAGGCTTGGCTTCTCCTCGATCCTGTTGCCATCCGCCATGCGGCCGACAATCCTAGCGGGACAGCGCGACTTGACCTCCCGCAGCCACATCGGATCGAGGCGCTTCCGAATCCAAAAGCAGTGCTTTACGAGTGCCTGAAGATTGCCAGCGAACGGAGGGGGCGCAGACTCAAACGGTTCCGTCTCGAAAGGGGCGCATTACTCGTATCGAGGCACATGTCGGACTTCCAGGCACTTCGGGTCCTGCCGGCGTTCAGGCGTCTGGAAGAAGAGATTCGAACTGTGATCGCTACCGTGCGAATGGGACTTCATCAGCTCGAAGCTCATTAGCCGAGTGTTCCACTACTGGTACCTGACGCTGAAAGTTAAGATATCGTCGCACGGCAGGGAACGTCGCGATCGCTATTGCATCCCGACCAGGCTTCAACTGCTCGCCACTGACAAGTTGCTTCACACGTCGACCACGCCGCACATGCCGCCTTATTACGGTCAGGCGCGCAGTCCGTGACTCAGGACCTCTACTGGCGGAAGATGGAGACGGTTTCCCGTGAAAGCCTGCGAGGCTCGCGCTGACAGATAGCGAGGAACACTGTGTTCCTCGATGAGCGCCTCTCTACAGCTACCGGATAAAGGGATTGGTCGCCTTTTCCTGGCCGATGGTCGTTTGGGGGCCGTGGCCGGGAAAGACGGTCGTGGCGTCGGGAAGGCGAGTCAACACGCGGAGCGAGGCATTCAGCAGGGACTCATCGCCGCCCGGGAAATCGGTTCGGCCAACTGAGCCGGCAAAGAGCGTGTCGCCGGTGAAGACGGCCTTTGCTGCGGGAAAATAGAAACAGACGCCGCCGGCCGTATGGCCGGGGGTCGCGATGACCTGGTACGTCAATCCGCCATCCTCGTAGGTCTCGCCGCCGGCCAGGTGCCGTTCGATGGCGGCGGGACGGACCGGTGCCGCGTAGTAGGGCAGCATTGCATTGACTTTGGAGAACGCCCAGGCCGCGTCCTTGGGATGCATCGCAATGGGCGCCGGGTAGAGCGTTGCCAGCGGGGCCAGGGCGGACACATGGTCCATGTGCCCGTGCGTGATCAGGTAGGCCGCGACAGTCAACCGCTTGCTGTCGATGACATCGGCCACGGCCTCTGCGTCGGCGCCCGGGTCGATGACCAGGGCGCGCTGCGCGTCACCCCAGACCACATAGCAGTTGACCCCGAATTCGCCGACGAGAACAGATTGGACGTGCATGGGATCAGGGAGTCCCCAAACGGGCTGCCAACACGGCCAAAGGCACTTCGGTTTCAGCGCGATCCGCCAGCGTCTTCACGCGAACCGTGCCGCGGGTGACGTCGTCGGGCCCGATGTAGATGGCGCGTTTGAAGGCGCCCTTGGCGGCCCGGGCGAAGAAGTGCTTCGGTTTTTCGGCGTGCAGGCCGAGGTCGGCGGAGACGCCGGCTTCGCGCAGAGCCCGGGCTGCCGCCACGGCCGTGGCCTGCTGGGCCTCGTCCATGAACCCCACGGCCAGGTCGCGGTGGGCGCCGGCCGTCGGCAACAGGCCCTTTTCGACGAGCAGTTCGCCGATCACCACGTCGCCGAAGCCGAGACCCACGGCGGTACAGGGCTTCCCGCCCAAGTCGGCCAGCAGGTTGTCGTAGCGGCCCCCGCCAAAGATGGCCCGCAGGCTGCGCGCCGCATCGAACCCTTCGAATACGATGCCCGTGTAATAGCCGAGCCCGCGGATGACGGAGATGTCGAAGCGCACGCTTTCCCGAATGCCGTAGGCGGTCATGGCGTCGAAGAACGACTCCAGGTGGGCCAGCGCGGGCGTGCGTTCACCAAGGGCTGCGGCGGCCTCCTCGAACGTGGCGATGCCGAGCATGCGGAAGGCCGCGTCAATGTGCGCTGCATCCAGGCCGGCCTCTTTCAGGATGACCGCGATATCGGCATCCTCAACCTTGCCGCGCTTGTCCAGGGCCAGGAAGGTGGCCGCGTGATGTTCCCGGGGAATCCCGAGTTTGGCAAGCAGGTCGGACAGCAGACCGCGGCTGTTGACGTGCACGCGCACGTCGGCGGGCTTGAGCCCGAGCCGCCCGAGGGCGCAGACGGCGGTGGCGACGACTTCGGCTTCGGCCAGCACGGAGGGTTCGCCGACGATATCGAGATTCCACTGATAGTGTTCGCGTTTGCGGCCGCGCGACATGCGTTCGTAGCGGAAACACTGCGCGATGGTCGTCCACTTTATGGGGAACGCCAATTCGTTCTGGCGGGCCGTGATCATGCGGGCGAGGGTTGGCGTCATCTCGGCGCGCAGGGCCAGGTCGCGGTCGCTCTTGTCCTTGAACGTATAGATCTGGTCGACAATCTCCTCGCCGCCTTTGCGCTTCAGGAGTTCGAGGTTCTCGACCACACAGGCGTCGTAGGCCTCGAAGCCGAACAGCCGGGCGGCCTGGGTCCAGGCGTCGAAGATGGCCGTGCGGAGGACCATGTCCTCCGGGTAGAAATCACGCATGCCGCGCGGGGCGGCAAAGGCAACAGGTTCGGGCATGGCAGGCTCAGCTCTTAAGGACCCGGGCCTTCATGTGCTTGCCGGCCTTGAACTTGACGACCTTGCGCCCGGGGATCGTGACGGTGTTCTTGGGTTTGTTGGGATTGCGGCCGATCCTGGGCTTGCGCATCTTCACCTCGAACACGCCGAAGTCGCGGAATTCGACGGTATCGCCTTTGACGAGTGCGTCGGTGATATAGTCGAGGCACTTTTGCAGCACCGCAAAGACCTGCTGCTGCGTCAGGGCGGTTTCCTCGGCAATCCGCATCACGAGATCGCGTTTGGTCATGATTGGGTCCCTTTCTGAACGATATCTACGAGGGTTTGGCAGGCGTCCTGTACCGGCACCATCATCTTGTCGGCCGCGGTTCGGAGTTTGATCTCGACCTTGCCATCGGCCAACGACCGCTCGCTGACTACGGCGCGCACGGGCAGGCCGATCAGGTCGGCATCCTTGAACTTGACGCCCGGGCGTTCGTCGCGGTCGTCGAAGAGCACCTCGATCCCGCGGGCCTCGAGTTCCTTGAGCAGCGCTTCCGCCGCGACCATGCTTTCGCGATGCTGCACGTTCGGTACGACGAGAGAGACTTGGAAGGGACTGATCGACGCCGGCCAAATGATGCCGTTGGCGTCGTGGCTCTGCTCAACGACGGCCTGCAGGGTACGGGTGACGCCTATGCCGTAGCAGCCCATGACCATGATCTGGCGGTTGCCGGCGGCGTCCAGGTAGCCGGCGTCGAACGCCTTGCTGTACTTGGTGCCGAGTTTGAACACGTGGCCGACCTCGATGCCGCGTTTTTCGCGCATCCGTTCGCCGCACTTCGGGCAGAGGTCGCCTTCACGGCAGGTCACCACGTCGTGATATGCCGTGACGGCCGCATCGCGCCCGAGCACGACGTTGAGCAGATGCGTATCGGCCGCATTGCCACCTGTCACGTATACGCGCGGTACTTTGAGTTCGGCATCGGCGTAGACGGGGATCTTGAGCCCGACGGGCCCGGCAAACCCCACGGGCGCGCCGGTCGCCTGCTCGATGGTGCGATCGTCGGCCATCTGCACGGTCACGCCGCCGAGCGCGCGGGCGAGCTTATGCTCATTGAGGTCGCGGTCGCCCGGGACGAGCACGGCAATCGGCTTGCCGTCGGCGACGTAGATCAGCGTCTTGACGAGTTGGCTGGCGGGTCGCTTCAGGAACGCCGCGACCTCGGCGATAGTCTTCTGGTTCGGCGTGGCCACGGGCGAGGGCAGTTGGTCGGTGCGTTCTTCGGTCTGCGGGGGGAGCCGGCGGTCGGCGCGTTCCAGGTTGGCCGCGTAGGCGCACGACTCGCATTCGACGAGTCCGTCCTCGCCTGAATCGGCGAGCACCATGAATTCGTGCGAGAAGTTGCCTCCCATGGCGCCGGTGTCGGCCTCGACAACCTTCACGTTCAAGTCGCAGCGTTTGAAGATGCGCACGTAGGCGTCGTACATGGCCTGGTAGCTCTTGTCAGCCGCCTCCCAGCTCGTGTCAAAGCTGTAGGCGTCCTTCATGATGAACTCCTTGGCCCGCATGAGGCCGAACCGCGGACGGATCTCATCGCGGAACTTGGCCTGGATCTGGTAGAGGGTGCGCGGAAGCTGGCGGTAGGAGCTGATCTGGCGCGCGGCGAGGTCGGTGATGACTTCCTCGTGCGTGGGGCCCAGCACCAGGTCGCGTTCCTGGCGGTCGTGGATCTTGAACATGGCGTCCTTGAGGACGGAGTAACGACCGGACTGTTCCCAGATCTCGCGCGGCTGGAGCGCAGGCATGAGCACTTCCTGGGCGCCGGCCCGGTCCATCTCTTCGCGCACGATACGTTCGACCTTGCGCAGGGCTTTGAGGCCGAGCGGTAAAAAGGTGTAGAGGCCGCCGCCGAGTTTCGACAGGAGGCCGGCGCGCATCATCAGTTTGTGGCTGGCGATTTCGGCATCCTGCGGCGCATCGCGGAGGGTGGCAATCAAGGTTTCAGACCATCGCATGAGCGTTCCTTTTCTTCGGGGGAAAACGTGCGCATTTGACATAATGCGAGGCACTTGTGCAAGACATTTTGGGGCGGCGCTGGCGCGTGCCTCGCGATGAGAGCTCGGCGTGTCAGCGCTCAACTGCGCGACCCGCGACCTGATCGCCGTTGATAGAGTCAACCGCCAAGGTGACGACCCGGTTGACGGGGCCGCCGGCCTGATGGATCTCAGCCGGCAGGTACTCGCCCGTCCAGCCGTACGCGGTGCCATCGGGCATCACGCGCTCGACGAGCACCGCGACGCGGCGCCCGGCGAATCGGCGCGCAAAGGCGACGCGTTGGGCGTCGCCCACGGCGAGCAGGCGTCTGACGCGTTCCTTCCGGATGGCGACAGGCACCTGGCCGGGTAGGTCGGCGGCCCGGGTGCCTGCCCGACGGCTGTAGGGGAAGACGTGCAGGTTGCTGAGCGGCAACGATTCAACGAGATGCAGTGTCGCCTCGAATGCGGCGTCGTCCTCGCCCGGGAATCCGGTGATGATGTCCGTGCCGATGCCGATATCCGAGACCCGGGCCGCGGCGTAGGTGACGGTGGCGGCATATTCGGTCGCCGTGTAACGGCGCCCCATGGCCTTGAGAATGCCGTCATCGCCACTCTGCAGGGGCAGGTGCAGGAACCGGCATAGTTTGGTCGATGTCGCCATGTGGTCGATGACGGCGCGCTCCACGGTCGTCGTTTCGATGGAGCTGAGGCGGATGCGTTCAAGGCTGGGCACGGACTCGGCGGCGCGGATGACATCCAGCAGTCGATCGTCGCCGTGGGCATAGCACCCGAGGTTGGCGCCGGTGAGAACGACTTCGCGGAATCCCTGTTCCGCCAGCCGGTGCAGTTCGGCGGTAACGTCGGCGAGAGGCCGGCTGCGTGGGGCTCCGCGTGCGGCGGGCACGATGCAGTAGGCGCAACCGAAGTCGCAACCATCCTGTACTTTGACCAGGGCCCGCTTGGTGTCAAACGCCGGCAACGGGTCGGAAGCTGCGGCCGAAGGCGGCGCCGGGAACCGGTCGGGGTGGAGGCGGTGGAGCAGGGCAGGAAGGGCGTACTTGCCGGCCTGCCCCACGATGAGATCCGCCGGGCACTCGCCACGCAGGGCGTCGCCCATGACTTCGGCAGGGCAGCCCGCGACAACGATGAGCGCGTCGGGCGATGTCCGGCGCGCGGCCCGGGCAGCGCGGGCGCTGTCGCGTTCGGCCTTGCGCGTGATGGCGCACCCGTGCACGACGGCGACGTCGCACGGCAGATCCGACGGCGTCGCGACGTAGCCGGCAGCGAGGAACCCGGCCGTCATGGCAGCGGTCTCGGCTTGGTTCAACCGGCATCCGATGGTCTGGAAACTGACGCGAGGAGTCATGAGGCAACTCATGGCTCCGCCGCGACGGCCGTGGCTGGGACCCAGCCGATGCCATCCCGGCACGAAATGCGAGCCCAGCCCTGCGCTTCGTCTTCGAGTCGCACGCGGGTGCCGGGCTTCACGGTGAACAGGATCACCGTCTCGCTGCCCGGCGCGAAGTGCACGGGCGTATCGGCGCCCGGCCGCACCAGGGCGAAACGTTGCCCCGTGAGCGCGTACCAGGCGCGCGCCAGGCGGCCCGGCCCGGCCGGCGCTGCCGCACCGGCGATCGCCTGTACGACCGACGTGGACGCGGGGGGCGCATAGACGACGGTCGTAGGCGTTCGCTCGGCGTGGAAGACAAGCGGGAACGGGCCGGCCGTGACCGACCGATACCGGCGTTCACGGGGGTCGAAGTAGCAAAAGGTCACGGCCGGGATGGCCTTGGCAAAGGGTTCGGCGGCCACGATCGTCTGCTCGAAGACGCGGTGGCCGGCGTCGCTGCGGGCCGGCACGGCTTTGATGTCATAGACCTTCAAGCCCGGCCCGGCCGGGACTGGCGGGGGTATGAGTCCGTCCGGAAGCCCTTCGCCGGCAAACGTCAGGGTCACGGTTACCAGGTCGCCGGGCGCCACATCGAGCGGTTCGGCTCTGGCCGTGAAGGTAAACTGGCCGACAGCTCCGCTAAAGCCGGGCGGCCGACCTTCGGTCGGGATCTCGCGAATCGGCAGGTCGAGCGGTTCGACGGGAAGCGTCACCGGTTGCTCTTGGGATTGCGTGAAGAAGAAGGTGTGGACCGTGCGGACCAAGGCGCCCTGCAACTGCGGCGCTACGTGCAGGAGCCCGGCCCGGTTGATGCGGATGCGGCAACGGTAGCGGCGGATGTCGTAGATGCGGCCCTCGATCACCGTCGATTCGTTCGGCAATTCTTCGAACCCCCCGAGGGCGGCCACCGACGCGTCGGGCATGCCGGAGAGCGTGATCTGCCGGCCCAGCGTCTCGCCACTGGTGTAGATGGACACGAGCATGACGAATTGTTCGGTGCGGTATATATCGGCGCGATCCGGCGCCAGGCGCGCGAAGACGGCCGGGGTTGCGGCGTCGGCGCGCAGGCTCAGTCCGGCGACGGCCACGATCAGCGCCGCCGCCAGGCGGCGCGTGCGGGTTGGGTGTAGGGCTTGCATCATCCTCCACTCGCCAAACGGATGGCGGTGTCCCATAATTCCGCCTTCGTCCGAGTCTGTCAACGAGGAGATGCCATGATCGTGTTCTGCGTGACCGAGACGGCGGAGAAGTACCGCCAGAACAATTACATCAAGCACAAGCTGGCGATGGAAGACGCCTCCGGCGACTACTGCCTGCTGATGCACTACAAGCAGATGACCCCGGCGGCGCTACGCGCCGTGAAACCCTGGGTCCTGGTGCACAGCGGGGCGGGCACGCCGTACGAGGACTACGACGTGCGCGAGACGATGGCCTACCGCCGGATCGTCACGCACGCCCCGCTGCCGCAACTCGGGATTTGCGGCGGGCATCAGCTCATGGCCGAATTCTTCGGCAGCACAGTCGGCCCCATGCGCCCGCTCGGCGACACGGATGCCGATCACAACCCGAAGTATCATCCCGGTGAGTTCAAGGAGTGGGGCATGTATCCTGTGCGCGTCGTGCGGCGCGATCCGTTGTTCCGCGGACTTGGTGCCACGATCCGGGTGCAGCAGTTCCACCGCAGCGAGGTCAAGGCCCTGGCATCCATGCTGACGGTGTTGGCATCCACCGATGATTGTCCGGTCCAGGCATTCGTCCACCGGCGCAAGCCGCTCTACGGCGTACAGTTCCATCCCGAAGAGGCGACCGAGGGCTACCCGGACGGCTTCGTGATCCTTCAGAACTTCTTCCGGATCGCCCGGGCGTGGCGGAGGGGGAAGTAAACAGCGAAGAGTGAACGGTAAACAGTGAACGGTGAACGGTGCACCGCAAGCAGTGAACAGTTGCCATGTCGGGTTGGCTTGGTTAGTGTTCCGCACAGGTTTTGGAGAAGGGCACGCCCGATTTCGGACAGGTAGGGCGTGGGCGTCCTCGCCCCACCGTGTCAGGAGCGTAACAGTTACGGCGCGGCGAGGACGCCGTCGCCCTACCAGTTGGACACAAACGTGAACGAAGGAGGATCGCCATGCTGAAGACGATGAAAACGCCTGGGGATACGAAATGGTTTGTGAACGACCGCTTCGGGTTATTCATCCATTGGGGACTTTATTCCCAGGCGGCCCGTCACGAGTGGGTGCAGCACAACGAGCGGATTCCGAGGGAAGATTACGAGCGGAAATATTTCAAACGGTTTGATCCGGACTTGTACGACCCCAAGGCCTGGGCGCGCGCCGCCTCGGCGGCCGGCATGAAGTATTTCGTAATCACCACCAAGCATCACGAGGGATTCTGCCTGTGGGACAGCAAACTCACCGATTACAAGGCTCCCAACACGGCAGCCGGGCGCGACCTGTTGAAGCCGATGGTCCAGGCGTTCCGCGAGGAGAACATGCGGGTTGGTTTGTACCATTCGTTGATCGACTGGCATCACCCCAACTACGTGCTCGATCCGCACATCGGGCCCTACCGCGATCACAAAGACCGCGAGGCGTTGAACAAGGGGCGGGACCAGCGCAAATACGCCCAGTACCTGCATGGGCAGGTTCGCGAACTGCTCACCAAGTACGGCCAGATTGACGTGTTGTGGTTCGACTTCAGTTACCCGAAGGACGACGGCAGCGGCAAGGGGCATAAGGATTGGGACAGCGAAACCCTTTACAAGCTGGTCCGCAAGCTGATGCCCAAGGTGATCCTTGACGACCGGCTCGACATGAAGCATGGCTGGGATATCAAGACGCCCGAGCAGGTCCAGCCGCAGGCATGGCCGCGGGTCGACGGGCAGCCCGTGGTGTGGGAAGCCTGCCAGACGCTGTCGGGCTCATGGGGCTACCATCGCGACGAGGCGAGCTGGCGCAGCACAGACGAACTGATCCGCACGCTCATCGACTGCGTAAGCAAGGGCGGCAACCTGCTGCTCAACGTGGGGCCCACGGGCCGCGGCGAATTCGACGAGCGCGCCATGGCGCGGCTGGAAGGAATCGGCGAGTGGATGAAGCGGCACAGCCGGTCCATCTACGGCTGCACCCAGGCGCCTGAGGGGTTCAAGGCGCCGCAAGATTGCCGGTACACGTACAATCCGGAGAAGAAGCGCTTGTACCTGCATTTGTTTGCGTGGCCCTATAAGCACGTGCAACTCGAGGGGCTTGGCGGCCGCGTGGAATACGCGCAGTTGCTGAACGACGCGAGCGAACTGCCGCTGTCGATCGACGCCTGGCATGCGCAGCAGCTCGGAGTGGATCAGACCCACCTGGCCCTGACACTCCCGCAGCAGAAACCGAACGTCACGGTCCCTGTGGTGGAGTTGTTCCTGAAGTAACAGTTACACCATCCGTCGATGCTCGGTGGCGGCCAGGCGGCGTTCGGCCACGTACTGGTCGGCCAGCCGGCGCAGGTCCTTGAGCGCGTGGTCGTAGAACTGTCGCCAGCCGGCGCAGAGCCAGCTCAGTCGCGTTGGATCGTTGCCCGGCACGAGGCGATGTTTGAGACAGTCGCCTGCGCACAGCGTGAGGTGCCGGCATTTGGCGCAACAGGCATTCCAAGACGATTTGCGCCGGCCGAATTCCCGGTACACCGGCGACGCCAGCAGGTCCTCCCACGAGTCGTGCATGATATTCCCGAGCCTGAGATCCGACTGCACGAAGAAGTCGCACGGGTAGACGTCGCCGTTCCATTCCACCACGAAGTACTGGCAGCAATCCCGTTCCATGTGGCAGAGCGAATGCGGTTCGCCCGCGAGCCGCGCCAGCACGCAGTCGAACAGGCGGACCGAAACCTTGCGCGTGTCGCGTTTGAGCCATTCGTCGAAGACGGCACAGAGGAAGTCGCCCCATTGTCGGCCGGTGATCGCGACCGGGAGCGGGGCGCCGCGCTCGTCAAACTCCACGCAGGGGATGTATTGGTGAAAGTACAATTCGCGGTCGCGCAGGTAACGATAGACGTCGCGGCCGTGGCCGACATTGGCGGCGCTGACGAGCGTGAGGATGTTGTACTCGACGCTGTTCCGCCGTAAGACGTCGAGCCCCTGCAGCACGCTGGCATGCGTCGCGCGGCCATCGTGACTGAGCCGGAACCGGTCGTGGAGTTCGGGCGGACCGTCGAGACTGACACCGACCAGGAACCGGTATTTTGCGAAATGCGCGGCGAGCTCATCGGTGAGCAGCGTGCCATTGGTCTGGAGTCCGTTCGCGACAACGGCCCCGGGACCGCCGCTCGCGGTCTGCAACTCTGTCACGCGGCGGAAGAACTCGACGCCCATGAGCGTGGGCTCGCCGCCCTGCCACCCGAATACGTACTGGGGTTGCGGGGTCGCCATGTACCCCTGCACGAGGCGGGTGAGCACCTTGTCGCTCATCCGGTGTGCGGCGGATTCAGGATAGAGGCCGGCTTTCCTGGCATAGAAGCAGTACGTGCAGTCCAGGTTGCAGTCGGCACAGGCGGGTTTTATGAGCAGTGTGAAGGGGCGCATTGGGTCATGTCCTCGCGGCGGGGGGTGCGTCGGGCCGTGCCAACTCAAGTTTGCGACAGGTATTCGTTACGTGGCTGCCGTACCAGAATACCGTGCCGCAGGACGGACAGGAATAGAACCGATCGTGCCGGCGGTAGACGTTCGGGTCGACTCTGCTCTGGATCGTGGCTTTGTCAGCGACGGCGTCCAATATGACATTGCAGCGGATGCAGCGGGTGAACAGCGCCCCCTGCGGCTCAAGCCTGAAGTGCGCGACCACGCGGTCAAACTGGGCTTTGGGATCGGTCTCAACCAGCGTCAACAGGGCGGCGGGCCGCGGGTACTGATGCGGCAACTGGCGGTTACGCGTCACGAACACGCGGTCTTCGGCGTTGGCGCGCCGGATCAGGTCGTGGGTGCGCAAGGCCGGGTCCCAGGCCGCATCGCAGCCGATGACGCGCAGGTACTTGCCGAGGCGGATGAGCATGTTATCCAGCATGAAGCGCGGCGTGGGAGGCGGAGGCGACACGCTTGCCGGACCGCTGTCGAGCGGAAGGGGCCGGCCCGAACGCACGGCGTGGGCGGCGCAGAGGTTGGCCCGCACGACATCCACCATGACGGGGATTGAAAAGTGGGCGGCCACGTGCGCCAGAGCGCGCCGACCCAGGTCGCGGCGGCGATCCGGGTCGGACAGCAGGTCGCTCAAATGGCCGGTCAGGCGGGCCACATCACCGGCCGCATAGAGGCAGCCGACGTCGGGGGTCGTGAGGATCTCGCGCGTGCCGCCGGCATCGCTGGCGATGACGGCCGCGCCGCCGGCCATGGCCTCGAGCACGACATTGGGAAGACCTTCGACGGCGCTGGGGTGAAGAACGATGTCGAAGGCCGGCAGCCAGTTGCGCGCGTTGTTGCGCCAACCGGGGAAGTGGACCCGGTCGGCAATGTTCAGTGAAGCGGCAAGGGACTGTAGCGCCGGTTGTTCGGGCCCTTCACCGAACAGCACGAGGCGGGCCTTCGTGGTCGCGGCCGCGCCGGCAAAGGCGTGGAGGGCGTCGGCGTAGCGTTTTTCAGGCGTGAACCGGCCGGCGCCGCCGACCAGCACGGCACCGGCCGGCAGTCCCAGTTCGCGACAGATCTGCGCGCGGACCGTCGGCCGCTCGGCGGGATCGGGTATTGCCACGCCGTTGTGCACCGTCACGACCTTGTCGGGTGGAACCCAGGAGTGGCGCAGACAGGTCTGGCGGGCGAATTCGTTGTCGACGAGGACCCGGTCGGCACCGAGCCGGAAGGTGAGCCGGTCCATGAATTCAGCGGTCAGTTCGCCCGCAATCGGCAGTTTGACGCCGATCGTGACACCGGGGCAGGCGACCCGGGCAAACCGGACCTGACGGAAGCCTTTGGCGATCAGGATGTCGGGTCGGAAATCCGCGGCGATTCGGTGCAGGGCGAGGAGCGTCCAAGGAGCCAGGTCGACGCCGAACCGAATCGGCGCGAACGGAAGGTTGTGCTGGCGGCAAACCTCCGGCCAGGGGCTGACGGCGCGGCCCACGACCAGGCATCGGTCGCCGCGTTCGCGGAAGCCCAAGCCGAGCTTGAGCATCCAGTTCTCCATGCCGCCCCAGCCTTGGGCCTTGATCGGATTGAGAAATAACCAGTTCATTCGGGTTCACCAACAATGAGCCGCGGTCGTTTCACGGAACCGGCGGCCCAAACTGAAAGCGCATGCCGTTGGGCGCCGGCGTTCTTCTCAGCCGCGGCATGGGCTCCGGTAAAACTGTGCAGCCGCCATTTTGGATGTGGAGATCAAGGGTTGGTGTCATTACGGTTGGCAAGGTTTTGACGCTCGCGTTGCCATCCCGCACCTGGCCGCAAATCATCGTCAAGGCGTTGCTCGGCACGTCGACGGTGACTTGTCCGACGAGTTCGCCGAACCAGCCGTGCGGGGCGACCGTCAAAGTCGCGGCGGGATGCCCGTCGATCGGCGCGTTCGACAGCGTGCAGATGACCTTGCTTCCAGGCCAGCCGAATCCGCGGGCCGAGCCGACAACACTGATGTTCGAGGCGGGACGGTCGGCGACAACGATATCGACGTCGCACTGGCTTATGTTCAAGGTGAGCGGCCCCGGGCAGGGGACTGCGATCGTCGCATTCAGTTTGCTGTAGGATGGCGTGCCGAGCACTCCCATGGCCACGGCGAACAGGGCAGCGGGCAGCGTCACGGCCAGCATCCACCGCGATAGCGGAGCAGGCGCTTGGCCGGCCTCAAGCCTTTCCTCGGCCGCCGGGACGCGGAGGATGACGTAATAGACCAGATAGGCGGCGCCCACGGTCATGACGGCCGACCACGCGACATCCGATGCAAAATGGCCTCCCGCGGCCATGCGCGCGGCGCCGATCAGCGTACCGTAGACGGCCGTGAGGGCGAGGGCGGCCGCGGCGCGGCCCGGATGGCGCCGCCTCCACAGGAAGTAAAACGCGACGAAATAGTAGCCCATCGAACTGTGACCGCATGGGAAAGATTTGCCGCGGCCACCGACGCCTTTCTCCGCAAAAGTCTGGTAGGGCCAGGCCCCACCGAGTTCCTTGACTTCGCGCGGCCGCGGGCGGCCCCAGTGATCCTTGAAAATCACATTGACCAGCAGGCCGGGGCCGAGGGCGAGCGTGAGGATCAGGTAGAGTGCCTGAACGCGGCGTCGGGCCAGGGCAGGCCACCATCGGCCGGCCGTGAACACGACCAATGCCGCCACGCCCGTAAGCAAGGCCGGCCAGGGACCGAAACGGTACAGCAGGCGCCAGAGCGGGTCCGCCTCATGCGACCAGGCGTGCGGGGCGGACGGCGTGTAGAAACAGCGCTGCAGCGCGAGGTCCGTTTGGGACGAGAGAAACGGCACGATGGCGAGGGCCGTCAGGATCAGCAAGCCGGCCAGGTCGGCCAGCCACCATCGCCGGTATGAAGGAGCCTGGGTCACGGGGAATCGCTCAGTCCGTCCGATGGATGAGCCAGGAACCCAGCACGAGCGCCAGCGCGACAGGCATCCAGACGATGAGATGCGGCTGGAACTCGGGTCTGCGCGTGAGCGTTTCGGCCACGATGATGAAGAGGTAGAAGACGAATACGAGAAGGAGGCTCATGGCGATGCCGATTGTGGTTTCGCTGCGGTGCGTCCGCGTGGCGAGCGGGGCGCCCAGCAGCACAAAGACGACACAGGACAAAGCCAGCACCAGGCGCTTGTGGTATTCCACGCGCAGGACCATCGCCTGCCGGGTCCGGCCTTCCGCGTCGAGTTCCGGATAGGTGGCGGCCACGGCGTCGTAGGACTCCGACAGTTCGTCCAGCGTCATGTCGCTTTTCTTCTTGGGGCCTGTGCTCCCCCCCATCCGGTCGAGCGGTATGACGAGCGGAAAGCGGCTGGCGACGCCTACACCCGGGCGGTCGTCATAGAACGGGTCCACGCGCACGTCGTACAGGTCGACGTTCAGCGACCGTTTGTCGTCGCTGGCCGTGACGATGCCGCGCCGGGCGCGGATGGTGCGGGCCGGTTTGTTGGCTTCCTTCTGGTAGATGAACAAGTCCTGCAGTTCGTTATCCTTCTTGGCGCTGAACCAGACGGTGTAGCCGGGGAAATCGCGGATCACGCGCCCTTCTTCAAGGAGTTGAACGGGCGACTCCGTGCCCAGTTGGCGCAGCGCTTCCCGGCGCATGTGGTAGCTTATCGGCACCCACTCCGTCTGCAGGTAGAAGCAGACGATGCTCATCAGGACGGCGTAGACAAAGGGTTCGCGAACGATCTGGAGCATCCGGATGCCGCTGCTCTTCATGGCCGTGATCTCGCCGTTCGCGGAGAGCTTGCCGAAGGTGAGCAGGGCGGCAGTCATGACGCTGATGGGGATGGAAAATCCGAGCGCAGAAGGGATGCCCGTGAGGAAGATGGTAAGGATCAGGCGGTTGGACCCGCCCATGGCCAGCGCGTCGGCGATCCGGAACAGGACCATGAGGCACATGACGAACGTAAAGACCACCAGGGTCAGGACGAACGTCAGCAAGTAACTGTCCCGGATATATCGTGATAGCGTCCGCACGTGGAGTCTCCCGACTTGAAACGTCTCTTTATAGCCGGGTGCGGGAGAAGCGTCAAACAGAAGGCCGCGGCGCGGTCGCACAAGTGTGCGGCTTCTGGCTGGCATACGCTTCGAGGGGGGCGCCGACGGAGGATTGTCGGGAACGGTGTAGCCTAACCGAAATCTAACACGGATGCTGTTTCGCCGTCGGGCGCAAGTTGGTATGCTCTGGCGAGTTCCGTCACGGGCGAGGCGTCTGATGACGGGCCGGAGAAAGGCAAGGAGCGAGTCATGTCTGGTGAAACCCTGCTGGTGGTCGAGGATGAAGAGGACATCCTTGAACTCCTCACTTACAACCTATCGCGTGAAGGTTACAAGGTGATCGGGGTCACGGACGGCCTGAAAGGACTGCAGGCGGCTGACGCGAAACTGCCGGACTTGGTGCTGTTGGACTTGATGCTGCCCGGGATGGACGGGCTGGATGTTTGCCGTCAACTGAAGAAGAACGATAAAACAGCGCGGATTCCGATCGTGATCGTGACGGCCAAGGGCGACGAAAGCGATGTGGTCGCGGGGCTTGAACTCGGGGCCGACGATTATGTGGCCAAGCCGTTCAGTATCAAGGTGCTGCTGGCCCGGGTCCGGGCTGTCCTGCGGCGGAAGAAGGAACCGCCAGCCGAGAAGACGGCCGTCATCCGCATTCACGATCTCGTGATCAACCCGGGCCGGCACGAGGTGCTGATCAAGGGCAAGCCCATCGATATGACGTTTTCCGAACTACGCATCCTTCATCTCCTCGCGAGCCGGCCGGGGTGGGTGATGACTCGTGAGCAGATCGTTGACTCGGTTCGCGGGGAGGATTACCCCGTGACCGACCGTTCGGTGGATGTTCAAATCGTCGGGTTGCGGCGGAAACTAGGCACCCGGGCCGATCTGATCGAGACGGTGCGGGGCGTGGGCTACCGCTTCAGGGAATAGGGCCGGTACGTATGCGACTGTTGTGGCGTCTTTACCTTTCGTTCTTCGTGAGCACGCTGGTGGCGCTCGCGGGTACGGCGTGGTATGCGGAGCACTCCCTGCGCCTTTTCAACGAGGACCAGCTCGCGGGTGACTTGCTCGTCCGGGCTCGCATCCTGGAGCAGGAATTGGCCGCTTATCCGCCGGGCACGCCGCCGGAAACCATCGACCGGCACTGCCGGGAATTCGGGAGGCTGACCGAAACCCGCGTCACGGTCATTCTGCCCGACGGCACGCCGCTGGCCGACTCGGACCACGATACGGCAACCATGGATAATCACGGTCACCGTCCCGAAGTCCTGGAGGCGTTGGCCGGTCATGTGGGCCGGTCGGTCCGTTTCAGCGACACGATGCGCCGTAACCTGATGTACCTGGCAATCCCGGTCAGGCGCGATCATGCCATTGCGGCCGTCGTGCGAACGGCGCTGCCGCTCACGGCCATCGAGTGGTCGTTGGATGCCGTGTATCGTCAGATTGTGTTGGGCGGGCTAATGGCGGCTGCGCTTTTCGCCATCGTGGCGATGTATCTATCGAAGCGAATCAGCCGGCCGATCGAGGACATGCGTCGCGTGGCGGAACGGCTGGCGCTGGGAGACCTCGGCGCGCGCATGGTCGTGCCGCGCGGCCGGGAACTCGGCGCGCTGGCCCGCACGCTGAACCAGATGGCGGCCCAACTCGGCGATCGCCTGGGGACGATTGAGCGGCAGAGCAACGAACAGAAGGCGGTCTTTTCGTCCATGTCGGAAGGCGTCCTTGCCGTCGATGGCGAGGCCCGGATACTCCACTTGAACGACGCCGCGGCGCGGTTGCTGGAACTGTCCCCCGCGCAAGCCCGCGGGAAAAGCATCCAGGAGACGGTTCGCAACCTTGACCTGCAGAGACTGATCGCCGATACGCTGGCCGCGGGGAAACCGGTCGAGACGGAAATCACCGTGTACGGTGCGGAGGAGAGGTTCCTGCAGGTGAATGGTGCGGCCTTGACCGATGCCGACGGCAAGAAGCTGGGCGCGTTGGTCGTGCTCAATGATGTCACGCGGCTGAAGCGGCTCGAGACCGTGCGGCGCGACTTTGTCGCGAATGTGTCGCACGAATTGAAGACGCCGATCACGGCGCTTAAGGGATGTGTCGAGACCTTGCAGGAAGGGGCCTACCGCAACGCCGACGAGGCAGCGCGTTTCCTGGGGATGATGGGCCGGCAGGTCGATCGGCTGGGCGCGATCGTTGAGGACTTGCTGAGCCTGTCGCGTCTTGAGCACGATGCCGAGCACAACCGCATCCCGCTCGAACCGGGATCCGTGGGCGAGGTGTTGCGACGCGCCACGCAGGCGTTCGCAAAAGCGGCCGCCGTCAAGCGAATCGTGATTGTGCTGCAATGTCCCGCCGATTTGGTCGCCCGGATCAATGCCGCGCTACTGGAGCAGGCGGTAGGCAACTTGGTAGACAATGCGATCAAATACGGCACCGAGGGGACGCAGGTCACGGTGTCCGGCGCGGCGACGGAGACCGGGATCGCGATCCAGGTCGGCGACCAGGGGGTTGGCATCGAGAAGAGACACCTTCCGCGAATTTTCGAGCGCTTCTACCGGGTCGACCAGGCGCGCAGCCGCGCCCTCGGCGGCACAGGACTCGGCCTGGCGATCGTGAAGCACATCGTGCTCGCGCATCGCGGAACGGTAGCCGTCGAGAGCACACCCGGCCAGGGCAGCACGTTCACAATCCGCATTCCGCGTCAGTGAGTGCCCTTTTGACGAAAGTCTAATGGGGCGCTCACATTCCTCTAACACGCCGCCGGTTTACTCCCAGAAACCACTCAAGGAGTAACCACGTATGTCACAGACAAGGCGGATCGCGGCGGGAATGTTGGCGGCGGCGAGTATCGGGGGGTACGCCATGGCGCAGTCGGCGCCGCAGGCGGCAGCACCGGCGGCACCGGCGGTACCACCGCCACCCGTGAAGACATGGGTGGACTCGGTCACCCTGAAGGGCGACCTGCGGTACCGGTACGAGACCATCGACGACGGCTCCAAGCTTGACGCGAGCAAGGATACCTACACGCGGGAACGCGACCGGATCCGTGCGCGACTCTCGGCTGAGGCGAAGGCCAACGACGATCTCAAGGTGGGGATCGGCCTGTCGACCGGCGGGGCGGACCCGATCTCGGGAAACCAGACGCTTACCGACGGCGCCCAGAAGAAGGAGATGAGGCTCGACACGGCCTTCATGGATTACAACTGCTTCGGCGACAATCCGAACGAGGTGCACGCCATCGCCGGCAAGATGATGACCCCGTTCATCACGATGCCCGACGACCTGGTCTTCGACCCGGATCTGCGGCCCGAGGGCTTGGCGCTGCGCGGTCAGTTCGGCGGCGGGTTCGCCACGGTTCTGGCCAACGGCGGCTACATTTGGATCCAGGAGCGCGATAGCAAGGATGCCGGCATGCTGGAAGCCGGGCAAGGCGCCTTGAAGCTGGAGTTTGTCCCGGAGGCCGTTCTGACGTTGGGTGCCTCCTATTACGGTTACCGCAACCTTGAGGGGTATGACGTGATCGACGTGAACAATGCCAATAGCGCCTATGGCAATAGCACGGTGAAGGGCAGCGTCAGCGGCAGCACGACCAATAAGGCTTGGGCTTCGAACTTCGCGCCGCTCGTTTGCTTCGCCCAGTTCGACACGTGGGTCGGCGGTTTGCCGCTCTCGTTCTTCACCCAGGTGCTGAACAACGGCGATGCGGACAAGAACAACAAGGGGTATCTCTACGGCGCCAGCCTCGGCAAGGCCAAGAACCCCCAGACATGGGAGTTGGGTTACAGCTACGCCGAGGTTCAGAAGGATGCGACGCTCGGGATGTGGACGGACTCGGACCGCTGGGGTGGCGGCACGGATGGCAAGGGACACAAGCTCGTCGCCAAGTACCAGATCATGAAGAACCTCCAGTTGGGCGTGAGCTACTTCATTGACGAGCATCTGATCGCGTCCGGCGAGAAGACGAAGGATTACGAGCGCATGATGGTCGACGTGCAGGCGAGTTTCTAGAGTTCAGAAAAATAGGCGTAAAGGACTAAAAGCATGAGAATTATCAGCAAAATGGGCGCGGGATTGGCGGCGGTGACGATGACCGCAGGCATCGCGCTGGCGGGTAACGCGAATCAGATCGTGGTAGACGGGTCGACGACAGTCGGGCCGGTCGCGAAGGCGTTCGCCGAGTACTACATGGGCAAGCATCCCGGTGTGAATATCACCGTCAGCGAGTCGGGCAGCGGCAATGGTGCCAAGAGCCTGATCAATGCGGCCTGCGACGTGGCGACCATGTCCCGGGCGATGAAGAACTCGGAGGTCAAGGCGGCGCAGGATGCGGGCGTCCTGCCGATCGAGAAGGTTGTAGCGATGGACGGCTTGTCGGTCATCGTGCATCCGAGCAATCCGGTGGCGAATCTGACGTTGGCTCAGATTCGGGATATCTATACCGGGAAGATCGCGAACTGGAAGGATCTCGGGGGGCCGGATCAGGCCATCGTGATCATCAGTCGCGACACGAACAGCGGGACCTACGAAAGCTTCCAGACGCTGGTCATGAACCAGGCGAAGTTGACCGGCAAGGCCGAGTACGTCGGCAGCAACGGAGCGGTCCGGCAGCGGGTGATGAGCACCCCGGCGGCGATCGGTTATGTCGGGTTGGCCTTTACGGAGGGCGTCAAGGCCTTGCAGGTGAACGGCGTTGAAGCCACGCCCGAAACCGTCACGGCCAAGACCTATCCGATCTCGCGGGCGCTGTATATGTACACGAACGGCCGTCCGAAAGAGGGTACACCTCTGTTTGACTTCGTGAACTTCTGCGACACGCCGGAAGGCATGAAGATCATCCAGGACACCGGGTTCGTGGTGAAGAAGTAACGGCGCATAACAGTGACGAAACGGCGGTCGGCCCGCGTGATGCGGGCCGGCCGCCAATGTGCGTAATCGGGAGGGGTTCATGGAGGCGAGCGGCGCGACAACGGGCGTGACTCGACGTGATGCGCCCTCGTTGCTGCTCAGTCATCGCGCGCGGCGGCGGCAGCGGATTGCCGAGACGTTGGGCCGGGGGTTGCTGTTGGCGGTCACGTCGTTTTCGACGTTGGCCGTGTTATTCATTTTCGTCTACATCGCCCGCGATGCGATTCCGTACTTCCGGCAGGAAGGCTTCCGGGAGTTCTTCACTAGCACGCGGTGGTACCCGTCGGCCAAGCAGCCCGAGTTCGGCGCACTGGCCATGTTCGTCGGGAGCGGACTGGTCACGCTGGGCGCAATTTTGGTCGCCGTCCCGCTCGGGGTCTCGGCGGCGATCTGCCTCAGCGATGTCCTGCCTTTCAGCGTGCGGCAGGTGGTCAAGCCGGTGATTGAAATCCTGGCGGCCATACCGTCGGTGGCCTATGGCTTCTTTGCGTTGGTCGTGTTTGCGCCGTTGCTGCAGGAACGGGGCGGTCCGATTCTGGCCGTCGCGGCCGGCGCGGTGGGGGTGCCGGTGGCCGGGCTGGCGGTGATCGTTGCGGCGGACCTGCTGACGGATCGGTTGCCTGACCGGGCCCGGAGGCGCGCCCGAGCCCTGGCGCTGGCGGTGCTGGGGACAGGGGCCTGCGTGGTTCTGGTGCTCGCGGTTCGATCGTTGTACGGGTTAGTCATCCCGAGCGGCACAAACGCGCTGAACGTATCGATCATTCTCGGGATCATGGCGTTGCCCACGGTGGTGAGCGTTTCGGAAGACGCCTTGCAGGCGGTCGGCCGGGACCTGCGGGAGGGCAGCTACGCCCTGGGCGCGACCCGCGCCGAGACTTTGGTCCGGACAGTGCTGCCGGCCGCGAGCAGCGGTATCCTGGCCGCCGTCATCCTGGGCGTCATGCGAGCGGTCGGAGAAACGATGGTGGTGTGGATGGCTTCCGGAAACGCTTCGCAGATCCCACGCCCGTGGTACAACATCCTTCAGCCCGTGCGCACCCTTACCGCGACGATCGCCGGCGATATGGGCGAAGCCGATCAGGTGACCGGTTCTGCCCGTTTCCATGTGCTGTTCGCGATGGCCCTCGCGTTGCTGCTGTTTTCGTTCCTTTGCAATACGAGCAGCGAGTGGATTATCCGGCGCGCCCGCAAGAAGGTTGGGGGCTAGGCCATGCGGTTGCAGACACGCAAGGTACTGGACCGGGCGTTCGCCGGCTCGGGCATTATGGCGATCGCGTTGATGGTGCTCGCGCTCGTGATCCTGCTCGCGCCCATGTTCGTCCGCGGGGCCGGAGCGATCTTCTTCACCGGCACGGTGGAACACCGCCGGATCATGCTGGAAAAGTTCGAGCGGGGCGACCGGGCCGCCGTGGAAGCGGAAGACCGGGCGGCGCGGACGGCGCGGGAGCCGGTCTATCGGGATCTGGCGGCGTTCGAGAAGAGCCTGGCCGAGGGCGACGCCGCCACCCGCCGGAAATACGGCAAACCCCTGCACGACCTGAAGAAAGCCATCCATACCCTGTTGGGCCCGGCCCCTGACGAAGTCCGCCCCATGTTGATGCGGGACCAGTACGGCCAGGCCAGGTGGGATCGGGCGCAGGTCAAGCTGGCGCAAGTTCTTTACCGCGAAGACTGGGACTACTCGGATCCGACGCGGGCCGGTATCAAGCGCCTCAAGCCGCGCGCCGCAGATTTTGTGGGCACGCCGATCGAGGGCCTGTTCAGTTATGTGGAGCGGAATCTGGACAAGATGCTGCTGCCACGGCGGACGGTTTACTGGCAGTTCCTGACGGATGACTCGTACGATTCGCATTTCTTCGGGGGCATCTGGCCCGAATTGCTGGGCACTTTCTACCTGACCGTCGGCGCCCTGCTGTTTGCCGTCCCCATGGGCCTGATTGCGGCAATCTACTTGACGGAGTATGCGCCGGATAACCGTTGGACCCGCCTGTTGCGTACGTGCATCAGCACCTTGGCCGGCGTGCCCAGTATCGTGTTCGGGCTGTTCGGACTGGCGTTTTTCATCAACACGATTCACGTTTCCGAGTCCAAGAGCGTCCTTGCCGGATCGATGACGTTGGCATTGATGGTCCTGCCTACCGTGATTCGCGCGGCCGAGGAAGCGATTCGCGCCGTGCCCGCGACATTCAAGGAGGCGGCCCTGAGCCTGGGCGCCGGTCGGTGGCATGCAGTGCGCAGCGTCATTCTGCCCGCTGCCCTGCCCGGCATCCTCACGGGAATCGTGATCAGCATGGGGCGCGCGGCGGGCGAAACGGCACCAATCATCTTTACCGCGGCCGTGAGCGTGGGCAAGCCGCTGGCCTTGTGGCAGACCTTGACCCAGGCGACTCCGGCACTCTCTTGGAACATCTTCAATCTGGCCACTGAGCACGAGGCGGTCGACGAGATCCGGCACGTCCAATACGGGATGGTGCTGGTCCTCGTGAGCCTGGTGCTGATTCTCAACCTGGCGGCGATCGTCCTGCGGGCGCGTATCGCCAGGCGGATGCGGGCTTAGAGGGAGGGAGATATCATGAGCAATAATGCGGCAGGCGCGACGAATGCGCAGAAGACGGCGACGGCGGAACCGCTCCCGGAAACCCATGTCGAGGCCAAGGGCTTTTCCGTGTACTACCGCAGCAATCAAGCGGTCAAGGAAGTCAGCCTCCGGATTCCGGCCGGTTGCGTGACGGCTATCATCGGCCCCAGCGGTTGCGGCAAGAGCACCCTGTTGCGGGCGATCAACCGGATGAACGACCTGGTGCCGGGGTGCCGAACCGAGGGGGAACTCCTTTTTAGCGGACAGCATCTGTACCAGCCCGACGTGGACGTGGTGACCCTCAGGCGGCAGATTGGGATGGTCTTCCAGAAACCCAACCCGTTTCCGAAGTCCGTTTTCGACAACGTGGCCTATGGACCGCGCCTGCACCAGCGATTGGGCCAGAGCGAACTGGCGCAAGTCGTCGAACGAAGCCTGGTGGATGCCGCCCTGTGGGATGAGGTTAAGGATCGTCTGGAGTCGAACGCCATCGGGCTTTCCGGCGGTCAGCAACAGCGGCTTTGCATCGCCCGGGCGCTGGCGGTCGACCCCCAGATTCTGCTGATGGACGAGCCGACCTCGGCGCTGGACCCGCGCGCCACCCTGCGCATCGAGGACTTGATCGACGAATTGCGCGGCAAGTACACGATCATCATCGTGACCCACAACATGCAGCAGGCGGCCCGGGTTTCGGAATTCACGGCGTTCATGTACGAGGGTGTGTTGATCGAATTCGGTGCGACCAAGACGATGTTCACGACGCCCCGGGAGAAGCAGACCGAGGATTACATCACGGGCCGTTTCGGGTGAGACGGGCTCGGGCCCGGAGGTAAGGAAGGAGTCGCGGATGAGAGTGCATTTTCAGCGGGACGTCGAAAAACTGAAGCGCGCGATCTTGGCGTTGAGTGCCGAGGTGGAAAACGACGTCCGGACGGCAGTTCGAGCCATCGAGGATCGCGATGAAGACCTTGCTCGCAAGGTCATTGATCGCGAGGCGGGCACAAACTCCATGGAGGTGGACGTCGAAGACGAATGCCTGAAGATCCTGGCGCTGCACCAGCCGGTGGCCGGCGATCTTCGCTACATCATCGCCGTGCTCAAGATCAACAAGGACCTGGAACGGATTGGCGACCTTGCGGTCCACGTCGCGGAGCGCGCGCTTTTTCTCTGCGGGCAGCCGGCACTCGATATACCCTTTCGATTGGGCGAGATGGCCGAAAAGGCCCAGGCCATGCTCAAGGCCGTGCTCGATGCCTTCGTGAATCTGAACGCGGACGCAGCCCGCCAGGTGTGCACGGCAGACAGCGAGATTGACGCCATCAACCGCTACGTCTTCCTTCAGGTGAAGAAGGCGGTAGCGGAGACCCCGGCGAATTTTGAGCCCCTGATCCAGGTGCTGCATATCGCGCGGCACCTCGAACGCATCGCGGATCACGCGACCAACATCGCGGAGGACCTGATCTACATGGTCGAGGGCCGCATCGTGCGGCACACGGCCGAGGTCTCGGACAAGCGTGTGGGCAAGCCACAATCGGCTTGATTGAAGGCCCTGCTTTCTGACACAGTCACGGCCGTTTTCGGCCAGCTTAGCTCAGTTGGCAGAGCAGCTGATTTGTAATCAGCAGGTCATCGGTTCGAATCCGATAGCTGGCTCCAGCCGTTTCCCCCGGAAACCGGACAGTTTACCGGCAACTAAGGCGATGTGTATAAGCGATCCCAGCGCGCTGCAAGGGGGCTCGTTTCGACAATAGAATCCGGTTGTCAGCCGGACTCTGACCCTCTATCATCCCGCGCCAGACGAATTGGACCAAGGAGAGCGCGCATGAATGACAAGTTTCCGAATTTTACCGTTTTAGCCAACTCGCAGCGTCGGTTCACACCTTTTTCGCGCGCCTTGGTGGGCCACATCCCCACGATCGCGATCACGCCGGTGGCAGACGGTCGGACGGGTGCCTACGAATCCAATATCGCGGGTACCTGGCGGCTGGTGGAGAAGGTCTACAATCTGATCACCCACAACGTGCGGCTCCCGGAGGGCACCCCGATCCGTGTCGTCGTTGCGCCGGAAATTGTGTACGGAGCCCGGACGGGCGCCTTGGCTCAGGAGCATTACGTGCGCGAGGGCGTCAGCGCCAATATCTGGGTCAGTCGTTCGTGGGCCTACAGCGACGAACTGATGAGCGCCTGCATGGGCGTGGGCAGTTCCGAGTGGCAGCAGGCCGCCTACGGCCTCAACCAGACCGATCGTCCCGGCGCCGTGTGGCTCAAGGCCTTCACGGCCGCCATGGACGAGAAGAAGCGCCCCATCTTCTGCATCTACAGCCCCGATCTCGAGGATGAGGCCAGCGACCTTTCGCCTTACGTGGCGGAGCGCCTGCTTCGCTTTGCGCGATGCGCGGCGGCCGTGGCCGAGATGCGCGGCAAGAACTACCTTTCGGTGGGCAGCGCCTCCATGGGGATCATCGGCTCCGACGTGCGCCGGAACCTCATGCACCATTACCTCGGGATGGGGACGGTGTCGTATGACATGGTGGGCGTCAAGGGTCGGATGGAACGGGGGCTTTACGACCACGAGGAGTTGGACAAAGCTGTCGAGTTCATGAAGCACAATGTGGCGATCCAGTACGGCGAAGGGAAGCGCCCCTTGGGTAACGAGGAGCTATTGCGCGAATGCCTTAAGATGACGCTTATCGTGAAGGACCTGATGGTCGGGAATCCGAAACTGGCAGAGTCCAAGGCCGGCCGCGCGCAGGGCTTCAAGGCCGACGTCGAGTTTGCCCAAGGCTGCAACGCCATAGCCGCAGGCACGCAAGGGCAGCGCCAGTGGACCGACCTGTACCCGAACTTCGATATGACCGAGTCCCTGCTGGGCAGTTCGTTCGACTGGAACGGATTCCGGACCCCGATGGTCTGCGCGACGGAGAACGACAGCAAAAATGCCATCGGCATGCTGATTGCCCAACTGGTCTCCGGTATGCCCCAGCTCTTCGCCGATATCCGTACGAACTGGACGGTGGCCAGCATCAAGAAGTCTACCGGCAAAGATGTGAGCAAGATTTGTCCCGACGGCATGATCGACAAACGTAACTCGGGCGCCGGTTCGCTCGACTACGCGATCAATGTCCCCAGCTTGGTCAAGGGCTGGGAAAAAATGTCTGTTCAAGATATCGCCCGGACGATCCGGCACGATGTCGGTCTGCAGAAGCGGCTCATCGCCGAGGCGTTCAAAGCCACCACCTACATGGCTGCGAATCTCGAGTACTTCCCGGGCGACGGGCTGTCGAGCCGCTTCTCGACACCTGGGGGCGCTCCGATGACGGCCTACCGCTACAATGTCGTGGGCGACCTGATGACGTGTTCGGTCGTGGAGGGCGAGACCGTTGATCTCCCCGAACCGGTCGCCCGCCACATCAGCGACGTTACCGACAAGACGTGGCCCGAGACCTTCTGGAAGCCGCGCGGGATGTCGTCGTTCGAGTATATGTCGCGCATCGGACCGAACCACGACGCCAACTCGTTTGGGTTGATCGGCGCCGATATGCTGACGATCAATGCGATGCTGCGGATCCCGGTCGACATGCACAACGTTCCGGCGGCACAGGTGTTCCGCCCAACCTTGTGGGATCGGTTCGGTCAGGACGACTTCCGCGCCTGCAGCGCATTGGGGCCGCTGTACGTCTGAGATCCCAACAAGGTAGGGCGTGGGCGTCCCCGCCCCGCCGTCACGGGGACGCGAAAGTGCGGCGCGGCGAGGACGCCGTCGCCCTACCAAAAAAAAGAGCCGGGGTTATCCCCGGCTCTTCTTTTTGTACCTCGTTAACGACTAGTTCTTGAGGACAACGAAATCCACGCGGCGGTTCACGCGCCACGCGGCTTCGGTGTGGCCGGTATCCTTCGGGCGTTCCTTGCCGTAGCTCTTGGTCTGGATGCGGTTGGCATCAATTCCGAGGCTCATCAAGTAGGCGCGCACGGCCAGTCCGCGGCGCTCGCCCAGCGACATGTTGTACTCCGCGCTTCCACGCTCGTCGCAGTTGCCTTCGCAGACCACTACGTCGGACGCGTTGGCCTTCAGGAACTCGGCAACCTTCTCGGCCTTGGCACGCTCGGCATCTTCCACCGTGGCGCCGTCGAAGGCAAAGAGCACGGCGTCAAACTGGCCCGCCACGACGTTGTTCGTACCATTGAACTCATCGCCGCGCGGTTTCAGGTCACCCTGGGTCGATTCCGTCCCAGTGGGGAGGATATCGCTTCCGCCACCGGCCGTTCCCGTGGGCTTCTTGCTCCACCAACTCTTGCAGCCCGTCATGGCTGCGGCCATCGAACACGCCAATGTCACCGAAACTACCCAACGCGTTGTCATGATATGTGTCCTCTAGATTCGGGGAAATTGAATCACTGCGCGCACCACGCGGGCGATGACCAACCACCACTATCGGGGGTCAAACATAGGGGTGGGTCTCCCATCGTGTCAAGCATGTAAAGTCGTTTCGTTTGGCCGTCCTGGCGGGTGCAGACGATATGGCGGCCGTCGGAGGCCCAGCAGGGGTCCTCATAGCTGGCGTCCCCGGCCGTGACCTCGCGGTCCTCCTGGCTCTGGGGGTTGACCATGCAAATCGCGTAAAGGCCGCCCCGGCGGCTGGCGTAGGCGATCCAGCCGTTCGGGCCCCAGTTGGGCGAGACGTTCTCGCGACCGCGTGACGTGACCCGCCGGCCGCTGCCGGAGAGCCCCATCACGTAGATTTGGGGCGACCCTGGGCCTGCCAGGTCGGACACATAGGCCACTTGCGATCCGTCCGGGGACCAGGTGGGGCTGGCCTCGCCCGCATGGGGTGTATTGGTGAGGCGGGTCAGTCGGCCGCCGGCCAGATTCTTGACGTAGACCTCAGGGTTCCCGTCTTTCGACAGCACCATGAGCAGGTCCTGGCCGCTGGGTGAGAATCCGCCGGCCATATTAATGCCAGGGTAGTTCGCAATGCAGGTGCGGTTGTTGGTTCGCAGATCGATCAGGTAGAGGTCGGGGTAGCCGCGCCGGAATGACGTGTAGGCGATCCGCGTGCCATCGGGCGACCAGCGTGGCGCCAGGCTGATTGAGCGATCCGCCGTGAGTTGCCGGAGTCCGCCGCCATCGGCGTCACAAACGTACAATTCCTTGCTGCCGGTTCGCGTACCGAGCACGGCGATCCGGCCGGCGGCTATGCCCTTGAAATTCTTGACAGCCATGATGATGTCGTCGGCGACCTGATGCGCCATGCGGCGAGCCTCGGCGGCCGTCTGGCCGTAAGTTTTGTTTAAGAGCGCCGCCGATCGAGAGGCGCCGAACACCTGACACTGGGCCGAGACGTTGCCCCCGCTTTCGCCGTAGGAACCGAACACCGAGTACGCGCCGGGCCGCGTAAACGTGAACCAACCGGACCGGACGAGGTCGGACTCCAGTGTGCGCCGGAACACGGTCGACGCCCCGCCCGCAGGACCGGTCAGGCCCGCGAGGTCGAGCGTTGTCTTGGCGGCGGTCGCCTTTCTAACCCGGATATCCTCCTGCGCCAGGGCGGCGGAAACGAGGGCCAACGTGAGGATGGATGCAAAGAGGCGCGTAGCGTTCATAGTGTGCGTGTTTCTTAATGGCGCACGGACCGATCCGCGCGCTCGACCTTGGACACGCGGGGATTATGCGGTTCAACCGTCGCCTGTCAATTCGAACGCAACCGTGATGGTGTGGTGGCGCGAGAAATATTCGCCCGGCACGCCGTTCAAGCGGGAGACTGAGCGGACGGCCTGCATGACAGAGTTGTCCATCACGCTGTTACCCGAGCCGCTGACCAGGCGGCTCGCCACGATACGGCCGTCCGGCGCTACGGTCAGTTGAACATGCACTTTAAGTCCAACCACCCCCAGCGAACCAGGCTGGTCCCAGGCGCGATAGAGGATTTTGCGAACCAGTTCATTGTAGGCGTCATCCTGTGTGACCGGGTCGCCCTTGCCGAACTTCATATCGGTCGCGAGAAGGGCGCGCACATCGCTGTCTGACAGGGTGGGGTGTGCTCCGATTTTGGCGCCGCGCTTCAAAGCTATGGCAATCTCTTCCGGCGTCAGATTGCTCCTGCGCGTGGTCGTTGGCTTCGGGAGACTGCGCCGGACGAGTTGCTTGCTGATTTCGATTTTCGGCTTGGAGTCAGGCGTCTTGACTTCCTTTTTCTTTTCTTTCGTCGGCAGGACGATGTCATCCTTCGTGGGCGGGGCTTCGGGCGTAGTTTCCTGCGGTTTGGGTTCGGGCTTGACCTCGGGCTTTGGCGCTGGCGCGGGAGCGGGCGTCGGAGTGGGATCCTGCTGGCCCAGGTCGGGGATATCGACGATGAGTTCGTGGGTTTGGCCGTCGGAATTGGGCGCGTGGGCACAGCCGTGCGCCATCGAGAGACCCAGAAGTCCGCCGATCAAAAGGGCATGAGCCCCACCCGACACCATGATGTAGCGCCTGTAGCCGATCCCTTGCATCTCCCGCGACTCCTGGCCGACTTGATTCCTTTGCGGACGACATCCTAGCGTGTTTGGCCGCGGTAATCATCCCAAAACACTCGTCAAGTTTGGACAGCGGCTCCTGGTCCCCCTGCCTTGCGCAGTAGATAGTTGGGTACCGGCGGTGTCGAATGTGACTTAGAGTGGACCACGAATGAACCGAGCGCTGGCATGGCGTGAAACGAGCGCACTTTTTCGTTTGACTCGTTTCCGATGTATGGGCCATCATGCGATGCATTGCCGGGGTTTTGGCGGCTTTGAACGAACAATGCACGGGAGGTTCGACATGAAACGGGTTGTTACACTGTTGGCTGTGGCGGCGGGCATTTTGTTGGTCGCGTCTTGGGCAAGAGCCCAGGAAGAGGTGGACTTGGCGAGGCCGTGGGGCGGGTCCGTGACGGTGGGCGCACATGGCACCGACAACCGGGACGGGGTGGACCAAGGCAAGCAGTCCGACCTTGATCTCTACATCCAGCCTCGAGCCGATCTTTATTGGCGCGATGGCGAACGAACCACGCTTGATTTCTTCCTGTCACCCTTGGCCAAGTGGCACAGCAATCCCCGCAAGGCGAGCGAAGGCGATCCGCAGCACGAAACGGATTTGTTCGGTTCGGCCGGGTTTGACTTGAGCCACGAACTCGATCCGCGCCTCGGCCTGAAGATCAACGACACGCTATCTTACGATGATGATCCGGCCGTGGATGTAGGCGGAACGGGTGTCCGTCAGAACTCCAGCCTTTTCTTCAACGGGGCCTATGCCGATGTGAACGCGGAAGTCACGCCGCAGGTTGCGTTGGACTTCATCGGCCGCGACACGATTAAGCGGTACACACAGACGGACGTTGCGGACAACAATGATGAGAATGCCTTGGATACCGAGGTCGATCTCGGTTACCTTCTGGGATCCGGGTATAAGGTGTTCGTGTTGGGTGGCTATACGACTTTCGACACCAAGTCGACGACCCGTGACCGGGGTGTCAATATCTACTCGGGCGGCGCAGGCGTCGAGAAGACCCTGAATCCCGATGTGCATGCCCGGCTCAGCGGCGGATACCAGTATGCCGAATACAAGGATACCAGTCTGGGCGACAACAACATGGTGAACGGCAAAGGCGAAATCGTCTTCAGGCCGCAGGCCGCGACCCGGTTCCGCGTGAACGCCACGTACGGCTTCTACATGCCCTACGTCCAGCCGTATTCGGTGCAAAAGCTTGCGGGCGTCCAGGCGGCCATTGATCACGATCTGCTGCCGCAGCGCCTGACCGTGACGCTGCGGGGCCAGTACACGGACAGCGAGTACGACTCGGAGGGCAAGGATGCTCCCGGCGGCTCGGACAAACTGGCGTCGGCTGGAGTGGACCTCACGTACCGCATGAACCGCAACTGGTCGGTCAGCGCGGGTTACACATACGAGGACTGGAACTCGGAAGTCCGCCAATCGTTCGATCAGAATTACTTCGACGCGGCCGTCAAGGCGAGTTTCTGATAGGCACATGGCAGACGGCGGAGCGGGTTCTCCCTGCTCGTCGTGAGATGATTTGAAGCTGGTGAGGCCACGTGGCCTCACCGGCCTTTTTCGGAAGGCAAACGACATGGCGGAAACGTCACAGGAAGCAACGCATTTCATCGACTACTGGCGGATGATCAAGGCCCGCAAGGAGGTCGTCATTGCCGTCTTTCTGTTCATCGTTGTGGCCGGCATCGTCATCACGCTCACGCTGCCCAAGGTCTACATGGCCTCGACGCGCATCAAGGTGCGTCCGGATGAGGCCGAGGTGACGCCGTTCCAGCAGGCGCAGCCAAAAATGATGAGCCTGTACGACATGTATTTCCTGAAGACCGAATTCGAGATTATCCAGTCGCGGCCGATACTCTATGAGGTCATCAAGACGCTTCGTCTTCAGGAAGGCTTCGGGCGAATGTATTCCGACGACGGTTCACCCCTGAGTCTTTCGGAGACCTACAAACTGTTGGCCGACAGCATGAAGGTCCAGCAATACCGCGATACCAACCTGATCGAGATCCGCATCTATCGCAGTTCGCGGCGCAGCACCCGGGATGTGGCGCGGCGCGACGCCCAGCGCATCGCCAACGAGATCGCCTCGGTCTACCGGGACTACCGCATGCGGCAGAACCGCGACGAGGCCGGGCGCGGTGTGACGGCCCTGCGGGAGGCCTTCCAGTCCCAGCAGAAGAAGGTGGAAGACGCCGAAGCTCGCTTGGAGGCATTGCGCAAGGAGCTTAAGATCAGTGCCATGACCGGGACCCAGCCGGGGTCCGTGATGTCGCTGGATAACGCGAAACTGGAGCGCCTGGAACTCAATCGCATCCAGGCCCGCAAGGACATGCTTGACCGCAAGACGAAGCTTGAGGAGATGACAAGGCTGCAGGGCAGTCAGTTGCTCTACTCAATGGCGTATGTCGTCCAGGATCCCGCGTTGGCGAGCATGCGCCAGCAACTGACCGAGGCCGAGGGCCTGTACAAGAAGAAGCAGGAGACGTTTGGCGAACGGCATCCTGATGTGGTCAGCGCGGCAGCGGTGGTCGAGGATCTTCGTCGGAAGATCGAGGACACCGTGCAGGGCCAGATCAAGGGGCTTCAGACCGACTATGAGATCGCCAAGCGCGACTACGAGGCCGCGGAAGCCGACCTGGAGGCCGCTCAGGCCACCGATATTTCTGCCCACGGCGAGAAATATCTGCCTTTCGCGAAGCAGGAGAGCGAGGTGACCCGCCTGCGCACGCTCCGGGATGCGCTGGAACAGGAGCTGGTTCAGAAGAGCATCGAGGTCGATCTGCCGCGAACCCCCGTCGAAGTCGTGGATCCCGCGGAAATGCCGGATGCAAACGACCCGGTGAGTCCCCGGATTCTATTGAACGTCATCCTGAGCATTGTGCTTGGCCTCGGGTGCGGCATCGGGCTTGTGTTCTTCATCGAATACATGGACACGTCCGTGAAGACGGTGGAGGACATCGAGCAGTATATGGGGGCCACGATTATCGGGATCATCCCGCAGAAGGTGCGACCGTTGATTGAGGAGGGGGTGGATAGCCCCCATGCCGAGGCGTACCGCGTTTTGCGCATGAACATGGAGCTCTCGAAGAAGCTGGGCGGCGGTAATACACTGTGTCTGACGAGCGGTGGCGCGGGCGAAGGCAAGTCGCTGACCCTCTTCAATCTGGCCTGCGTTTGCGCTCAGACAGGCAAGACCGTGCTGGTGATCGATTCCGATATGCGCCGTCCGACTCAGCATAAGATGTTCAAGGTCTCCAACCGGCTTGGGCTGGCTGATGTGCTGCTTGGTATCTCAACGCTTGACGCCGCGATCCACAAGGCCGTATTCCCGAATATGGATTTTCTTGCCAGCGGCAAGTTGCCGTCGGCCTCACACGGGACGCTGAATGCCCAGAAGCTGCGGGATATCATCGGTCACGTCCGCGGCCGGTACGACTATGTCCTCTTCGACTCGCCCCCGATCATGGGCGTGAGCGACGCCTCGATTCTGTCGAGTGAGGTGGACGGTGTTCTGCTGGTCGTGCAGCATCGCAGCTACCCGCGCGCCGTGTCGCTGCGTGCCAAGAACATGGTGGAAAATGTTGGCGGAAACTTGATCGGCGTTGTGCTGAACAGCTTGAACGTGACGCGCGATTATTACTATTATTATCACTCGTACTATTACAACTACTCCTACGGAAAATCGCGGGCAGACCAGCGGGCCGACAAAGCGGAACAGGCCGCAGACGCGCTGGCGTCGACCAAGCCTTCGCGGGAGCCCCCGAAGTCAACATGATCAAGCCCCCTGCAATTTGTATGTGGCTCGCGGCGTTGGGGTTGGTTCTGGTCGCGGGGTGCGCGACGACAGTTCCCAGTCGTGTCGAACCCGTGGCACCCTACCGGCCGGTGGAGGCACGCACCGTGCCGCGGCCCGGGCCTGCCCGGGTGGGGGACATCCAGCCTGACCTCGCCGTATCGGAGGGCTCGAATATTCAGGAAACGGTCAGCACGCAGGGACGCGTCCTCAAGGGAGGCGACCGTGTCCAGGTGACGATCTATGCGCCGCCGGAACCCATGAGTTTCCCGCATGTCATCGACGAGCAGGGGTGCATTAACCTGCCGTTGATTGGGGCGTTCCGCGTTGCGGGTCGGACGTGCGCGGAAGCCCAGCGGCTGATTGAAAAGGAGTACATCGACCAGAAGTTCTACAAAACCGTAACTGTGAACATCGTCCCTCCCGAGGGCGAGTATTCGATTATCGGTGAGATGGTCCGTCCCGGGTCCTTCCCGTTGACGCGGCCCATCGGGTTGCTGAAGGCGTTGTCACAGGCCGGACGGTATACCGATTTCGGGGACCCGAATCGGGTCATCCTGACACGCAACGGCGAGCGATCCGAGATCGACGTGCGCGCGATTAAAGAAGGCCGGAGTCGGGATATTATCATTATCCCGGGCGACGTCATCGAGGTGCCCCGCAAATGGTACTAGGCGTGTAAGGCAGGGAAGTGCTTGACGACATCCCGGTGGTGGAGGATGATATTGTCGATTTTGAAGAGGCAAGAGGCGAGCATTCAGCAGGAGGTACGAACATGATGAGGAAGATGCTGTTGGGGTCGATGTTAGTAATGTTGGCGATGATTCCAGCGTTGAGCATGGCAGCAGATCCGACGCCCGCCGAGACGGCCAAGGCCGCAGCGGACAAGGCGGCGGCCATCCTGCAGAAGGCGCAAGCTAAGTTGGCTGAGGCAACGGCGAGAGCCGCCAATGCGGCAGCCGAGAAGGCCAAAGCGGACGCCGCTTTGCTCGCGGCCCAGAACGCCGTTCCACGGGATGACAAAGCGATCCGCGAGGCCCAGAAGGCCGCCGATCGCGCGCAGCGTGCTGTCGATCGCACCGCGGCAAGAGTCGCCACGCTGACAGCCTTGGTCGATAAGATTGGTCTCGCCGTGAATTTGGCCCAAGCCGATGCCACGAAGGCGGCTGACCCGGCAACCAGCGCGGCTGATGCACGTGCCGCTGCTGCCGACGCCCAAAAGCAGTTGGATACGGTAAAGGACCTTGACCAGGCTGTGGATAGAGCCAGCCAGGGCGGACCTGGGCAGCGTCCACCACAGACGACCACCACGACCACCTCGTCGACGACCACCACGACCACGGCGGCGAATAACACCCCGGTTGGGAACGGCCAGTAGCCCACGGGTGTAGGTTTCAATAGGCAGTAGGCAGAAGCCCCTCGTTTGAGGGGCTTTTGCTTTGTGAGGGGAGCGGCGCATGGGACGGCATGGCGGCGACGGCGACCAGTGGTTCATCGCAGTGATGTGTGTCTTGCTGCTGGCCGTATCGGCGGCAGGTCTGGTTCATTCGGTGCGAGGCGCTGTTGCCGGATGGATCTACCATTCCGCCGAGTTCGCTTCGGTCCTCCCCGCGCCAGATACCAGGCTGGACTTGTGCCAGCGGGGGTACAAATGGTACCCTTGGAATTACTATTTCAGCATCCGGGCGGCCGAGCTCGCATTCCGGCAGTATGAAGCATCCCCGACCAACGAGGCGGCCGCCGTCTGGTTGGCGAAGGCCAAGCTATGGTGTGAACGGGGACTCGTCCAGAATCGCTACAAGAGCCAGTTGATCCGGCTGCAGACGCGTCTGCTCTGGCCGGAGTCGCCCGCCGCTGCCATCGCCTGCTGGGAAGCCTACACGGATTGGAACTACTGGAACGCCTACAATCACGCCACGCTGGCCGATTACTACGCCAAGGCCGGCGCCTTCGACAAAGCGGAACGGCAGCTTGACCTGATCAAGGCGTTTCCCGACTATACCGACGCCGCGAAGGCTGTGGCTGCAGAGCGGCAGACGTGGGACCGCCTGTTGCATGGCGATGTCGAGGGATGGGGTGAGTGACGGGGCTCGAACCCGCGACCATCAGATCCACAATCTGATGCTCTAACCAACTGAGCTACACTCACCACGAACGCCAAACGGTCGGCTATCATCCACACCCAGCCGTGTGAAGCAAGCAAAAAGCAGATTTGACATGCGTATCCTGGCACTCGAATGCTCGACTGACGTAGGTAGCGTGGCGTTGATCGAGGACGATCGCGTCGCTTGGGAGCGCTCGTGGGGCGGCTCGCAGAAGGGCCGGCAGGCCTGGGTCGCTGACCTCGACGGTTGGGTGCGCAGCGGGGAGATTCCCTTGAGCGATGTGGACCTCTTCGCCGTGGGGGTCGGCCCGGGCGCATTCTCCGGTCTCCGGATAGCCATCGCGCTCATGCAAGGGCTGGCGCTACCCGTGCGGGCGCCACTCTACGGCGTGTCCAGCGGCGCCGCGTTAGCGGCGCGAGTGGGACACGATCTGGGGGCGTCGCGGGTCGTGGTCGTGGGTGATGCACGGCGGAATGAATTGTGGCTTGGACAATTCTGTTGCGATACCGGCTTTCCCGACCAGGAGATACCGTGGGCCGTTGTGCCTTTCGATCGTTTGCCGCCCGACTATGCGGTCCCCGACAGGGTGTGGGTAACGGCCGATTGGCATCGCATCGGCGCTCAACTCAAGGCGGTTTGTCCGTTCGGTTGTCGCTTGGTGGAGGAACGACGTGTTCCTGAGGCCAGGGATGTGGGCCTCCTGGCCGGGGCGGGTCTGGCGGCAGGTCACGCCTCGCTCCCGTTGACGCCCCTTTATCTGCATCCCGCAGTTTTCGTACAGCCGCTGGACGCGGCTGCCAGGTGAGAGGAGTGAATGGAAATGGCGATTCGTGTGAATGGAGTGTTGATCCCCGAACAGGCGGTGCTGGCCGAACTCAAGCGCCTGATCGACTACTATGCGCAACACCTTTCGCGTGCCGAGCTCGGTCAGCAGATGGACGTGCTCGTCAAGCGGGCGAAAGAGCATGCCGTGGGCACGCGACTGCTGCTCGACGAAGTAAAGCGCCGTCATGTGGACGTGGCCGATGCCGACGTTGATGCCGCCTTGGCCGCCATGGTGAAGAAGGCCGGAGGTGATACGGCCTTTGCCGCGTTACTGGACAAGCAGCGCCTCAGCCGCGATCAACTGCGGGCCAGCATCCGCGCCGGCAAGCAACTCGACCAGTTGATTGCGCGCCTTACGTCGAATGAACCGGAACCCACCGATGACGAGCTGAAGTCCTACTATGAGGAGCATCCCGAGCGTTATGCGGCGCCGGATCAGGTTCAGCTGCGGCATATTCTGATAAAGCCCGCCGGCGATAGCGAGCAGGACCGCGCGGCATGCCGTTCGCGCCTGGAAGGCCTGAAACGGCAACTTGAAGAGGGGGACGATTTTGCGGAGCTCGCCGCCACGTATTCGGAATGCCCCAGCGGCAAGGAGGCCGGGGGCAGTCTGGGCTGGGTTCCCCGCGGTACCACAGTGCCTGAGTTCGACCGCGTGGTGTTCGACATGGAGGTGGGCGAGATCAGCACCGCCGCGGAGACGGCCCTCGGCATGCACCTGGTCGAGAAACTCGATGAGGATCAAGGCGAGCCACTCCCGTTTGCGCAGGTCCGTGAACGCATCCGTGACCTCCTGGTACACGAGCGGCGCGGCAAGGCCATTACGCGCTTTGTCGAGAAGCTGCGCCAGGTGGCCGTGATCGACGAGGATGACGAGGACCAGCAGGAGCCCGACCTGGACCAGTTGTTGGAGCCGGACGGTCCGTCTTCCCAGGGGGCATGAGGGGAGCCCGGACCGCCGCCGGGCATATCCTCCGACCTTTCGTGCCTGCTTATCCCACGGCGCCTGGTGGCGGGGGAAGGGGCGGAGTCAGGCTGAAGTACTCCGTCTCCAAGTCGGATCCGCGCCGGACTTCCAGCACGCCTGCGCCTGAGCGCAGCAAAACCGGCAACACTTTGGCATTGAGGGTTCCCGGCGTCCAGGGCGCCGCGTACGAGGCCGTCAGTTCGAGGCCGTCCGATGAGATCTGCCAGACTACCTCGGGCACTGCCTCGCTCAATACGGTCATGACAGTCGGGGCAGCCAGGACGTACGTGATGCGGTGGCTTCGTTGGATGATGTCATCCAGCGTGTCCTGCCGCACGAGGCGGCCGAGTTCGATGAAGGCGACGGCGTCGCAGAGTGCCTCGAGGTCGCCCAGGTTGTGGGAACTGATGACGATCGTCTGCCGGCCGCGCCGTTCGCGGATCAGGTCGCGCACCCGGGCCGACTCGCGGGGATCGAGGCCGTTCAGCGGCTCGTCCAGCAGGACCAGCTCGGGGGTCCCGAGAAACGCCTGGGCGATGGACAGGCGGCGGTTCATGCCGTGCGAGAGCGTGCGCACCGGCGAACGCCGGCGGTCCGTCAGGTGAACCCATTCCAGCAGTTTGTCGATGTCGGCAGACAGTCGATCTGCAGGAACGCCCTGCAGGTGGCCGTAGTAGGCGAGCAGGTCATCGATCCGCCCATGGGGCGGGAAGCGCGAGTCCTGGGGGAGCAGCGTGATGCGCCCGCCGTGTGTTTCCGCACGGAATGGACCAAGGCCCAGCACGTCGATCTCGCCGGCCGCAGGGTGTAACAGCCCCGCGCTGACGGCCAGCGCAGTCGTCTTGCCCGCACCGTTGCTGCCAACGAGCCCGAACACGGATCCTTGGGGCACGACGAGATCGAGTCCGTCCAAGGCGCGGCGGCGGCCGAAGCGTTTCACGACGCCCTTCAGCGTGAGGGCCGGCGTCACACATCCCTCCGCGAGAAGCGCGCGTAGCCGGCGGCAAAGTAGGCGAGGGCCAGACAGACGAGGAAGACGCAGGCGGGGAGCAGATGCGCGGCATCGCCCCACCAGAGGTCGGTCTTGTGCCCGCCAGGCGTCAGCGCCAGCACCACATCCCAGGCGCGCCGCCAGCCTTCGCCGGCAAAGTGCTCCGCCACCCCGGCCACGACGGCCAGGGCGATCATGGCAAGAAAGCCCAACGCCAGGGCGAGGTTCGGCGCGGCACACCATTGCGAGACGGCCAGGGCCAGGCCCAGGAACGCAAGCGAATAGACCCACGCCCTGCCGGCAAAGAGCGTCATGGCCCAGGCCGTGGCGGCCGGTTCGAACGACTTCATGCGCAGCAGGCCGACCAGCCACGCGCCGACGGCGCTCAGCAGGAGCGCGCCCAGGATCTGGATTGCCTGACCGGCGAATTTTCCCAGGCACCATTGCAGGCGGGACGACCGGAATAACACGAAGCGTGCTGACCCGCTCCAAAGCTCCTCGGCGATGCGCGAGGTGGACGTGAGCATGACGAGCGCCGGGGTGAAGGCGAAGGACAACCACCCAAAGAATAGGCCGAGCGGCGGGATGTCGAGCAATGTCTCGGCCAGTTCCCGGTTTCCCGTCAGTTCTGTCAGCATGTGGCGGAACGCGGGCGATTTCCACAGCGTTGCCGTGACAGTACCGGTTCCTGCAGCGGCCTGCACCCCCAGGCTTTCCGCAAGCTGGTGCTCGATCTTCTGCAGCACTGTGATGAAGAGGAGCGTAGCCGCCATGGAGCCGGCCACATACAGGAGGATCAGCACGATCACGCGCCGGCTGCGGACCGAGTCCGTCAACTCATGGCGCGCGATGGCCCACAGCGTTCGAACTGGCGGTGGCATCATCGGTTCTCCGGAATACGTCCTCGACCTCGGTCAACGGCATCACCGAGTCGGGATTGACGAAGTCAAAAACCTGGAATTTGGGACCGGCCTTGTCGCGCCAGTCGGCCGGCAAGGTTCGGTCCAGGTCGTTATAGGCCAACACGATTGAGCTGCTCAGGTCATTCATGATTCGCACCCCGGTTTCAGGGGTTACATTCGGCTGCTGTTTGACGTAGTCGACCCAGGTGCGGACGCTGTTGCTGAGGCGCAGGTTCATGGCCGCCATGGCGACGTCAAACTGGATGGCCTGCTCGTCGGCCGTGGCGACATTGGAAACGAAACCGGCCCGTGCGAGATCGGTTCGCACCTTCCAGGCGCTTGAAGCGGTCTCGAGCTGCTTGCGCCAGTCACCCCGTTCCGGTCCGTGCCTGTGCCGCGGGCGGTCGTTGGTGTCGCTGCCGAAGCTCAGCAGCACCGCGTTGGAGCCCGACTCGTCGGGTGACATGCGGTTTCTGCCCGCCCCGCTGGTGGGGAAATCGTCCGCGCGGGTGTCGCGGGTTGCCTTATCGGGAAGCTTGAGCATGGCGGTGATCCCGTTCAGGCCGCCCTGCCGGCCGGCGGGACGCTGGCTGAGCTGCCGCTTCAGGTCGTCAACTTCCGCGCGGGCGCGGCGCAGGTCGGCCTTGATGCTCCATGAGCCGATGACGAGCCCCGCAAGCAAAGCCAGAATGATGATGACTGTGGTCTTCATAGATGTGGAAGGCGATAGTCAACCAGCCGGCAAGGTCTGCGTCAATGGAATTGGGATAAAGCTCGTCTATCGGGCGGATCAACATGCCGCCGTTCGGGCCGGCGATTCAGTCCGGTACTACCGCCAGTCGCTCCCGCATCGCCGCCAGGCGTTGTTTTTCGTCGAAGCAGGAAAACGACACGTCGGTCTGCGGCATTCGGGTCCGCAGTAGCAGGGCTGAGGCAAGGTGCAGCGCATCGAAGGCTCGGAGGGGATGGGTCTTCAGAAGGCGCGCGGCGATCTTGTTCAGGTCGGGTGTGATCTCGACGCGCACAAGACTTTCCCAATCGCCGTCGAAGTCGCGCAGAATCCGTTCCGCGTCGCGCACGGAGAGGCCGCCGTCCCGCCGCTTGCGGTTGATGGCCGAATGGATCTCCGAGTGCCCGACGACGGAGATCGCCGTTGCCTCAGCATGCCGGCGGAGTTCGAGCACCGCATGGGACCCCTCTTCGCGGCAGTAGCACTTTACCAGTGCGCTCGTGTCACAGTAGAGAATCACCGACGATCCTCGATGATGAGCTGGGACGCGGGCGTTCCCCTGACCGCGACGGGCCTGGGCAGTCGCCTGTTCCTCGTGACCGACGGCAGCGTGATCAGGCCCGCCGCGGCCAGCGGAGCCAACTGGTCTCGCAACCCCCGTTCCTTGCGCGGCTCGCCAACCAGGTGCGCCATAGTCCTGCCCCACCTCGTGATCGTCACGTCCTCGCCGCGACAGGCAAGGTCAACGTAGTGCGTGACATGTCCCTTGAATTCCCTGATGCCGACACAGGTCATAGTCAACCCTCAATGTATCTACTTCGCATAATGTACCCACAACGGCGTGAGAAGTCAATCGCTCCCGACAAGCAACGCAGAGATGAACAGCGCTTTCATTTCGATTCAGTCCAGCCGCTTGTGGAACTTGAGCACTGCGAGACTGAGGATGCCGAGACCCCACAAGAGCAGGACCAGCAACGGCGGCCAGAGTTCCGGTAGCCCCGTCCCTTTCAGGAACAGCCCCCGGATGATGATGAGGTAGTACTTCAGCGGGATGAAGGCGGCCACGTGCTGGATGACGAGGGGCATGTTTTCGATGGGGAAGACAAAACCCGACAGCAGGATGAACGGCATCATGACGAAAAACGCGGCAGCCATCATGGCCTGTTGCTGGGTGTGGACCAGCGTTGAGATGAACAGACCGAGCCCGAGGGTGGTCAACAGGAAGACCCCCGAGGCCAGGTAGAGCAGGGCGTAGCTGCCTTCAAAGGGGACCTGGAAGACAAGGCGCATGACGATCAGCGCCAGGGTGATCTCAACGGCGCCAATGGCAACGAACGGCAGCAGTTTGCCGGCAATGATCTCGAGAGGGCGGAGCGGCGTTACAATGAGTTGTTCCATCGTGCCTTCCTCGCGCTCCTTCACCAGGGCCATACTGGTTACAATCATGGTCGTCACCAGCAGGAGCATACCCATCAGGCCCGGCACGAAGAAGTTACGCGAGGTTAGGTTGGGATTGTACCAGGCCCGGGGCTGGACGGTGACGGACGGCAGATGTACCCCTTGGATACGCGCCAGGTCGGCCCGCCGCGGCGCGACCAGCCGTTCCGAGTACAGGCGCGTCGCCTGGTACAGGTAGTTGATGCCGTTCACGGCAAAGTTGCTGTCGGCGCCGTCGGCCAGCGCCTGGACGGTGACGGAGCGGCCGGCAAGCAGCCGCGCGCTGAAGTCGGCCGGGATCACGAGCACCAGCCCTACCGCGCCCGACACGAGAAGGCGATCGTCGGTTGTCTCCGAACCCGTTGTAGCGATGATCCGGAAATAGCCGGACGCGGCGAGCGTGCGCACATACTCGCGGCTTTGGGCGGATCGGTCGTTGTCGCGGACGGCAAGCCCGATGTCCTTGATATCGGTCGTCACCGCGAATCCCATGACGACGAGCTGGATAACCGGCGCAAAGATGAGGAGCCCAATGAGCGCGCGGTCCCGCAGAACCTGGATCAGTTCTTTACGAAGCAACACGGCCGTCCGGTGCAGACTGCCTGCCCAGAGCGAGCGGGGCATCCCGGGCGCGGCGTTCGGGGCCCTTGCATCTGGACCAGTTGCGTTCATGAGGCTTTGCGGGTTTTGTGGATGGCGAGCGTGTAGAACAGCAACCCGAGCAGAAACATGCCGAGGAAGTCCTGCCACAGGCTTTCCAGGGGGGCGGCCTTAAGGATGATTTTCCGGAGGGCCGAAATGAAGTACTTGGGTACGACGAGTACGGTAACGGCCTGGACCACGGCCGGCATGTTGCGGATGGGGAAGATCAGGCCGGAGAGCAGAATCGAGGGCAGGATTGACAGCAGGGCAGCGGCCTGGAATGCCATGAGTTGCGACTGGGTGATCGTTGAGATCAACACGCCCAGGCCCAGGGCGGCAAACAGGAACAGCAGCGTCGCAACGGCCAACCATAGGAACGACCCTCGGACGACTACGCCGAAGAGGACGTACCCGAGTGTCAGCACGAGCGTCATCGTCAGGAGACAGATCGCGACATAGGGGAGCGTCTTGCCCAGGATCAGCTCCAAGGGACGCACGGGGGAGACGGCGATCTGTTCCATCGTCTCGCGTTCTTTTTCGCGCACGATGGATAGCGACGTGGCCACCACGGCCGACAGCATCATGAGGATCGCAATCAGGCCGGGCACGAGAAAACGGGCGCTCTGGAGCTCGGGGTTGAACCAGACGCGCACTTCGGGGTTCACGACCGGCAAATCGGCGGCCAGGCCGGCGCGGGCCAGGCGCTCAATGCGCACCCGCTGGCTGGTGCGCGAAACGAGCAGATCGAGGTAGCCGATGACCGTGCCGGCTATGGTGGCATCGGAGGCGTCGACCAGGGCCTGCACGGACACTTCCTCACCCCGGGAAAGGCCGGCGGCGAAGTCGCGCGGGATCGTCAGCACGCAGCGGACAGACCCACGGTTGAGCAAGTCCTCCGCCTCGGCCTGCCGATCGAGCGTGCAGGCGCGGTCGAAATAGGGGTTGCCGAACAGGCTGTCGAGGAATTCCCGGCTGACCTGGGAGCGGTCGAGGTCGAGCACGCCCACGGCGACGTGGCGGACGTCGAATGACAGTGCGTATCCGTACATGATCAGGAGCAAGGCCGGCAGGAAGACCAGCATGCCGAGCGACAACGGGTCGCGCCGGACCTGGCGGAATTCTTTTTTGAGAATGGCGAAAAAACGTCTCATACCGGACTCCCCGGCAAGGCGGCGGCCGGGGCCACCAGGCGCATGAAGGCATCCTCAAGGCTCATCGGCACCGAATGGAGGGCGGTCACCGGAATGCCGGCGGCGCCGAGCGTGGCCGTCAGGGACTGCTCGGTGGCGGCCCCGCGGGGGCAGTAGGCGTGGAGACGCGGCCCGAAGCAGGCCGTGCCCAGGATGGACGGGATGCCTTTCAGGCGCTCCGCACTCGAGAAGAGGTCGTCCACCTGAAGTTCGAACACATCCTCGGCGACGCCGGACTTCACCGCCGCGGGCGTGTCCAGGGCCACGAGCCGGCCGGCGCTGATGAGCCCGATGTGGGCGCAGAACTCGGCTTCGTCAAGGAAGTGGGTCGTGATCAACACGGTGGTGCCGCGGGCGGCCAGATCCTGGATGAGTTCCCAGAACGCTCGACGCGATACCGGGTCCACGCCGCTTGTCGGTTCGTCCAGGAAGAGGATCGGGGGCGCATGCAGGATGGCGCAGGCCAGGGCGAGTCGCTGTTGGATGGCGCCAGAGAGCGTGCCGGTGCGGGCCGACTCGATCCCGCTCAGGCCCGCGAGGCGCAGCACGTCTGCGGCCCGGTCGCGCAACGCGCCCCTGGAGAGCCCATAGACGCCTCCAAAGAAGGCCAGATTCTCGGCCACGGTGAGATCCCTATAGAGGCTGAAGCGTTGCGACATATAGCCGATCCGCTGGCGGACACGATCCGGTTCGCGATTGATGTCGTAGCCGCCCACGAGCGCCGTGCCGGAGGTCGAGGCCAGCAAGCCGCACAGCATGCGGATGGTCGTGGACTTCCCGGCACCGTTGGGACCGAGAAAACCAAAGATGTCGCCCGGCGCCACGGCGAACGAAATCCGGTCGACAGCCGTAAACCGGCCGAAGACCTTGGTCAGGTCGCGCACGTCAATGGCTGGGGATTCATTCATCCGCTACGGCTCACTGCCCGTTCCGGTCGCGTACCGCAGTTGGGCCTGCGCGATCTTGACGTCAGTGAGGGTCGCGATCGTTTCGAAAGCGGCTTCTGTCAGGCGTGCTTCGGCATCCAGAACATCCGAATGACGCGCCAGGCCGTTCTTCCACAGGTCGGCCGCCGTCTTGACATTCAGACTGGCGCTCTCCTCGGCATGGCGGGCAACAGCCACCCGCTCAAGTGCGCTGGCCAGACTGATGCGGGCGGTCTTGACCTGCCACTCGATCCGGTCCGTTGCCTGTTCCACGGCGAAAGCCGCTTGGGCTGCGCGGGCACGCGCTTCACCGGCCTTGGCTCTACTGAGACCGCCGTCCCACAGATTCCAGCGCAAGGTGGCACCGACGAAACCATCGTCCTGCCAGGTGTCGGTGGGCGGGAAATCGACGGCATTCGGGCGGCCCTCTTCGTATCGGGCCGCGAGCGCGACTTGCGGACGGTCATCCGCCCGGGCCACGGCGATCTGGCGGCGGGAGGCCTGCAGCGTGTCGCGGGCGGCGGCGAGGTCGGCCCGGTTGGTCAGCGCCCTATCGACAGCCGACGACAACTCGGGCAGCGGCTCGGCCGACTCTGTATCAGGCGCCAGCGGTTCACGGTCGGACGGGAGCGACGGACCCGTGAGCAAAGCCAGGTCGGCCAGCGCTTGTTCAGTCTGGCGTTTGACATCCGCCAGTTTCAGCCGGGTCTGGTCGAGCTGCACGACAGCGGCCAGGCGGTCGTTTTCGGTGGCCAGGCCGGCCTTCCGCAGGGACGCCAAGTCGGCGGCATGGGCTTCCATCCGCCTGACGGCGGCCAGGGCCGCATCGGCCTGGCCGTAGGCGCGTGCCCACGTCCAGTAGGCGACGGAAGCCTGCCGCGCGATTTCATCGTGCGTGGATTGTCGCGTGCGGCGCGCGGCCTCCTGCAGCCAGACGGCGCTATCGCGCAGGGCAGGGACACGGCCACCCGTGAGCAGCGGGAGGGTCACGCCCGCCGACGCGGCATAGCGGTTATCGATTTCGGGAAGCGTGAGGCCGGGGCCGAGTGATGTGTTCGCGATCCCCTCGTAGTGGGCGGCGTCCGCCCGGACGTCGAGAACCGGGTGCGCCTGGGCCTCTGCCTGGCGGCGTCGCCAGGTGGCGGCCTGGACATCTTCATCGGCGTCGCGCAGGACCGGGCTATAGGACAGCGCGCAGGCGATTGCGTCGCGCGGCGTGAGCGCGAGTCGGTGCCCGGCGGCATTGGTCGGGACGATAGCGGTTTCCTGGGAGCGCGTGACTGCGGGAACCGCCGCGGCGAGCAGAGCGCATAGGCAGAGCATACGGGGGCAGGCAGGTATCATGACGGTTCTCCTATGATGATTGTCTACTTCATCATCCTTGTTGATCCTCAGCCGTTTGCGAGAACGAACCGAGGAAAGTCTTCGAATATCCAGTTGTTCTTCAACGTCTTATAGATGACGCCCAGAAACTTCCTGGCCAACGCAAT
>CAITUY010000078.1 GCA_903895695.1 uncultured bacterium | reverse complement strand
CAAGCGGGCGTGAGCCAAAACGGTTACTACTTCGGCTACTGGGAGGTGAACGGTCAACGGCAGGCGGCGGGCGGCGGGCTGGCGTTAGCCGCGGCAGTCTTGTCCATGACCGGCGACGTTGTCGCCGTGGCCCGTTTTTTCCCTGCCGGAGACAATGATGGCGACGGTCTGGACGATTGGCGCGAATGGTACTGGTTTGGAACCCTGACCTATTCTTTGGCCAACGACCCGGATGCAGACGGTTTCACCATCAACGACGAGCTGGCGCGTGGTTACGCGGTAAACGTGGCCGACGACCTTCGCGACGGTGGCACCACGATGCGGTTGTCGGGAATGGTCACGGTGCGAGACGAGAGCACCCAAAAACGGTATGCAATCCGCTCCGACCCGCAGGGCATCGTACCGCTGCAAACCGGATATGCGGACGCGGGCACCTCGCTGACCACAACCGTGGTGCAAGCGGGCGTGAGCCAAAACGGTTATTACTTCGGCTACTGGGAAGTGAACGGTCAACGGCAGGCGGCGGGCGGCGGGCTGGCGTTAGCCGCGGCAGTCTTGTCCATGACCGGCGACGTTGTCGCCGTGGCCCGTTTCTTCCCTGCCGGCGACAGCGATGGCGATGGCCTGGACGACTGGCGCGAATGGTACTGGTTTGGAACCCTGACCAATTCCTTAGCCAGCGACCCGGATGCAGACGGCTTCACCATCAGCGATGAACTGGCGCGCGGCTACGTGGCCAACGTGGTCGACGACCTACGCGATGGCGGAACCACGATGCGGTTGTCGGGCACAGCGAAGTTGGTAATGCCGTATTTCACGCGCATCACGGGCGCCCTGGTCGAAGACCGGATGCAAACCGCTTTCGGCAGTCAGGGCGGATCGACGGGCGTGCTGTCCGTTGCCGGCAATTCGGCGCCCGCCCTGGGTGACTGGGACGGCGACGGCGACTTCGACCTGTTCGTGGGCGGGAGCAACGGGACGTTGCGCGTCTTCGAGAACACCGGTTCGCCGGTGGTGCCGAACCTGGTGGAGCGCACGACCAACTTCGCGGGCCTGGCCTGGGTGTGGGCGTGCGCCGGCAACGTAGCGCCCGCGCTCGGCGACTGGTCGGGCGACGGGCGCGCCGACCTGGCCGTGGGCGGGGACACCGACACGGTCTGGCTCGTTCAGTCGCAGGGCGGATTCTCAACGAATGAGTGTTCGGTGTTCAGTGTTCAGTGTTCGGGCGCTACACGAACGATACCGGCGTTTGGGGATCTGAACGGGGATGGGTGGGTGGAGTTACTGGTCCTGACGGACGCCGGGTTGGTGCAGGTCTACACGAACTCCGGGAACCCATTGCTCCCCTACTCCAACACGCCGGTCACCACGAACCTGCTCGGCTTCGCGGTCCCCGATGCCACGGGCCTGGCCGTGGCCGACATCAACGAAGACGGCAATCTCGATGTGCTGGTCTCCGACAACGCGGGGCGGATCTGGTCTTTCAAGAACGACGGCACAGGCCATTTCGTCCTCGATAGCAAAGTCTTCGGCGGCACTTACGACGGCTTTGCGCACCGCCTGACCGTGGCGGCGGCAGACTTCGACGGTGATGGCGACACGGACCTGATCTGCGGCTTTGCCGAGGGGGGCCTGGTCTACCTGCGCAACCCCTCGCCGCGCCTGTTAATCCAGCCCTCGACAACGACCATTCTGACCGGTCAGCCGTCGGCGTTCAGGGCCTTGAACGCCTCGGGCGCCATCCGGTGGTCCCTGGCCCAGAACGAGAGCGGCGGTCATATCGACGCCACGAGCGGCGCTTACACGGCCGGACCGGCCGGCGGGGTGCTGGATATTGTCGCGGGCCTCGATACGAACTCGGGCCTGCGCGGCCGGGCCTATGTCAACGTCATCGGCGAAGCGGACCTGGCGCGCTCAGGCCGGGCGATCGTTATCGCAGGTCGCAAGAGCGCGGACGATCCGCTGTGGCCGACCACGGACTACCTGGGCAATCTCGCCTACAACACGCTGCTCTACCGCGGCTACTCCAAGGCCAATGTTCATTACCTCAGTCCCGCGCCGGGCAAGGACGTGGATGGCAATGGCATCAACGACGATACCGCCGGCGCCACGACGCTCGCCAACGTGACCGACACCTTCACCAACTGGGCCGCCCGGCCCGGCCCCTTGTTCGTGTATCTCGTGGACCACGGCAGCGACTCCTCGGGTCAGGGGCAATTCCGCCTGAACTCGGCCGAAGTGCTCACCGCCGCGCAGTTGGACCACTGGCTCGATGCGCTGCAGGACCGCTTCACGAATGACGTTGTGGTGCGGCGACCGGGCGAAATGCTTGAAACGGTCGGACTTGGTTGGAGATGGTCGGATGGAGGCGCAGAACCTACGCAGATCGCCAGCAAACAGGGCATTCCACAAGCCGGCCCTGGGGACTCGCCAGCCGCGGTGGCCGGAAGCTTCGAAATGCTTGAAAAGGGTTAGACCTGGGCACCGTGGAAAGGGTCAACGGGTAGGCTCAGACCAGAGCGTGGCGCCGTTGATGGCGGCCGCCGTTGTGGCCGCCTGGATGGTGGCGACGGCATCCTGAGTGCTCATCTCCGGGAAGTACTGGCTGAGGCGCTGCAGAGCCTCTGATTGCGACCGACTCTCCGAGATGATCCGCGCGACGTCTGCGTGATGTCTGCGGAGCGCGCGGGAAAGGTCCGGGACCCCTCGCGTCGTGATGGCGTCGGCGGCCACGATACCATGCGTCTTAACGGAGAACGGTATCGGAGAAGCGGGGGTCGTCTTGCGTCGGACATCCAGTCCGGAACGCTGGGAGAAACTGGCGAGGCCCTGATCAGTCAGTTCGAGTCCCGCCTTATCCAGGTTGTCCAGTTGGGTCAAGGCATCCTGAGTATCTCCCGCTGATTCGAATCCGTACTGCAGGCGCGGAGGACGGCCGGAAAGTGAGTTTATGGTGCAGAACTGGACGATCAGTTGATCGCGCAACGTCTCCGATAGGGACTTGGAATCGAACGCACGGATGTCCTGCCTGACGTTTTCATGCATCTTGGAGACCCCTGATCCCAGACCGGTCGGACGCGCTTCGCTGGATAGAGTCTGCCCCAGGATGAGTTTGCTTTTCTCCTTGTTGCACACGTCTATGAACGCCTCGTATGCCTTCCCGGTGTCGGCCGCCGCGGCCTGCTTGATCTCGACCTCGGTTTCCTTGGTGGTGACTAACCCGCCCAACCGCGTAGCCATCGAGAACGCCCGCTCGAGAATGGACTGGCTCTTCGCGTCACCGCGTTCAAACTTACCCAGCAGGAAGGGCGTTCCGTAGCGCTCCAGAAACTTGGCCCACCACTCGCGCGACATGGCGCTGAGCAGCCACCAGAACAGGATCGATCTCATCGGGCCGCCCCAATTATCGGGAGCCGTCAGCAGGTGACCGCGATGCACGATGTACCGGGATGGGTCGGGATCATGCTTCGTCGACAACACGAAGCCATTCTGATCGACGTCGAAGATCTGCATGTGCCCAATGGTGTAGTCCAGAAGGTGATGCGGGACTGGAATCAACTGGCGCACCGTGTACCCGCTCTGCACGGGGGTGAAGACTTTCTCGACCACGGATACCGGGTACAGGGTCGCATCCAGTAGATGACCGCAGGCTTTAATCCACCCCTTGATGTTGTCAACCTCGGCGCGAACGGCATCGCAGGCATCGATGTCAGCCTGCTGCTTCTTATCGAAGGGCAGGAACGTCAGAGTGTCACCCAATACGGCCAACTTCCGCTTCGAGAACTCGGCCTGCAGGTGTGAGTCGGCCACCACGATGTCGCGGTAGAGCGAGAACAGGTCGCGCGTGTAGCCACACTCAGCGGCGATCAGTATGGACATAATCCGACTGGCGTCCATGTTCTGCATCAGGACGGGAGGTTCACGGCGCGTATCGATCACCGTTGCCTTCGTGGTGGGGATAGAGTCGGAGACAAAGTCCCGGATCCAGTCCTGAATCATCTGTTTCAGTGGGCGCATATCTACCTCCTCATAGCATCGGGCCGCTGGCGGGTCGGTCATCGGCGTTCGGATCGGGCCGCAGCGAGAATGGATCATGCTTTTCCGTTGAACCATAGCTGCCAACTTGCACCGCGGCAGCGTAGGCCTCATCCGCCTTCGACGTGATCGCATGCAGGCTCAGTTTGACGGCGTCGAACGTATCGCCGTGCCTGCCATCCTCATCAACGTCGCAGTCGAACGTACCGCGGTCCCTGACGACGAGGCGGAAATCCTTCTGCAGCCACCGTTCATTTGGCAGAGCCACCTGGCCATCCTCCATCGTGTTGACGGCCAGGTTCCCCAGGTACTGCTTAAACGTCATTCGCTCGCCCATGTACTCGGTTGCCTCTGAGGCCACGACCAGGTCCACGGATACCAGGGAATAGAACTCACGCTTTAACTCTGCCGCGAAGAAACGTTCCGAGGTCGCGTCGATGCAGAGTTTGCGGGCCTTGTATTCGAACGGCAGACCTTCGAGCACGTACCTGACGAGGGCACGGGTCACATTGGGATCGGCCGTTTTCCACGACAGCAACAGGCGCACGAAATACAGCGGCGCCACGTACTGTGTGACCGCCAGAGCAGAGGGGTTGCTCTTCTGCTTTTCCGTGGTGGCGATATCCAGGCCCAGTCCGATCTTCGGTTGATCCGGGACGAACACTCCCACCCACCCGCGCGGTATGGCATCCTGCAGTTTCACGGTTCGATCGCCTCCGTAATCTCGCATCCGACGCAGACACCGGCGCCGAGTTCGAGGGCGCGCGCCAGCGCAGCCAGGCTCACCGCGGCCGTCCCTCCCTGCAGGAACATGAGAGCGTAGTTGCGGTCCCACGCGGCCTTGTCCATCGCCAGCTTGCGGTGCTCGTCGGCGGAGATCGGGACGCCCGTGTCCGGGTGATAGAGCGGGATCCCGGCGGCTTCTCCATCCCACACGTCGACCCGATGGCACATGATCCCGGATGCCGACTTGTACCAGTTGCCGCGCGCATTGAGCGGGAACTCGGATCCGGCCGGCGGCGCGAACAGTTCATAGGTATAGTGCTTGTCGTCGGGAGGAGGCGTGGTCGCGTACCGCAGGCGAAAGGACGGGTTCGAGGACATGAACGGCTCGATCGCCTCCATGACCGCCTGGGCATTCGGCCAGCGGCCGACCTCGTCACCGATGATGTGGCCTGTCCATCCCACGGCCGTGTCGGGGTTGGGAGCGATCACCCGTGACCGCGAGCACATCGTCTTGTTGTGCCAGAGTTTGGTCTCGAGCTTCGAGTGTTCGAACAGGTCGCAGACGTCGTCGAACTCGAGACCATCCGCATTGGAGGTCAACTGCAGATCCGCCTGGGCGGCCGCCGCCTTCAGCATGTCGAGCATGCGCATCCAGACAGCGGCCTCCTTGAGCACGACCTCCGTGCCCAGCACGATCGACGCGGAGATGAACGTCACCAGTACGCCCTTGGTCGCCATCATCATGTCCAGCGCCTCGCACGCCAGGAGATGGCTCTTGCCGCGCTGTCGGCTCCAGAGCAGGAATAGACGACGCAGACGGTGGCGGAATACCTCTTGCTGGTAAGGACGCAACTTGACCAGCGGATCCGGACGCGCTGCCACTGCTGGACGTTTAGACGGCATGCCGGAACCATCCATCCGAATGAGCAGCGACCCTGACGGGCGGGAAGATCTGCAGCGTCTGATGGCATAGCCAGCGATAGGTGTCGCTGGGACTTCCGTACACGAGACCGCTGTCTCCCGGGATGAACCCGTTCTTGATCAGGGCGCGGTTACTGGTCTCGCTGCAGATGACACCTTTGCTCCAGATGGTGTCCAGTCGGCGGAAAACGACGCTGTCCAGTCCCTGGCGCGGCCGACGCAGGATGCAACGATTGAGCAGCGCATCCGCCGCCTGCAGGGGAAGTTCCAGGTAGGAGTACTTCTCGAACTGAACGGTCTCATCGAGGTCGCGCTGCACGGCCGACCGTAGAACATCCGTGAGGACCGGCCGGATCCAGCGAAAGAGGATCCACTCCGTCTTGTCCGCGTCCATGGCCGCCAGTTTGTCCGCCCACGCCACCTTGTCGATGTGCCCATCATCGGCGTTGGCTTCCACCAGGTTGGCCGCGTCATAGGAAGTCGCCTGGTGTGACGCCATGCCAGTTACCCAACACGTGACCGCGCTTATCCAGGACGCTGAACGGGTCAACAGCACGTCGGCGGTGTCCGGAGCGATCTCCTGCAACGTCATCACGGCGCGGTCCTCCAGCGCTGCAGGTTGGCATAAACGTCCAGATCGCGCTGGGCCTCCTGCCGCGTCTTGCGCGGAGGCAGGTCAGGACTCTTGACTCTGTGCGATCCGCCTGCCGCGGTCTTAATGCCGACGATCCAGCAGTCGCCCAGCCCGCGACAGACCTGCACGCGTTGCCCTTTGGCATTGAGGTAGATCACGGCGCCGCTCCCGCTTCCTGGCCCGACGATTCGACGGCGCCAAACATCATGGCTCGCAACTGACTGATCTTCGCCTCGGGCTCCGCCTTGCTGTCCACGATTTCGTGGGCGCGCTTATCGGCGTACCACTTGATGAAGAGCTCGGCCGTCTGGCGTTGGAACTTGCTCTGCTCGAGGTTCAGGTTGTCACGCTGCACGCCCAGACGGTCGTGATCGATCCGGGCGCGCACGGCAGCCGTCTCCGCCATGGATAGTCCGGTCAGGGCCTTGGCCAAACGCTCGGCATCTTCGGTCGTGGCCGTCTCGAGGACCTGCATCAGTTTCCCGGCCGTGATCCGGATCGCCGACTCGCCGACGTTCCCGCCCGTCGCCTCCGCCATCCGAAGCGAAAGCTCCGCGAGCGTCTGGATGTTGGCGACCCGCTCCTCTTCGTCAACCCATTCCTTGTACCGGCCGCCACGGTACTCGCTCAGGTTCTGGGGCGTGATCAACGCGCGGGCCTTTTTGGCGCCGCCGTAGCCAGCGCCGGCGATCGCCGCGCGGACCTCCGGCAAACCGTTGATCCAATCAAGGATCAAGGCATCCGGCTGGCCGTCGCGCATCCGCCGACACAAGTCCTGGCGGATGGCGAACGGCAGGCGCGAGATCTTTCCCTTGGCGGCGCTCATGACGCTATTGAGCCGGGACAGTCACGACCTCGGGGCGCACGACCTCAGGCGCGACGGTCTTAGGCGCGCCCGCCAACTTCCCGCCGACATAACCGGCCACGGCCCACGGAGCAATATCCTTCACGCCCGAAATGATCGTTTCGATTGTCCCCTCGTCACGCGGGTAGATGGACTTCGGAATGGTCGGCGTCGAAAGCGTCAACTCCGTGGCGCCGCTGATCGTCAAGGTCACGTTGGTTCCGACCGCGTGAATCAAGGGCGCCGTGTTCGCCTGCGAGTAGTAGTTGGACGCCGTACCAGCCGCAACCTTGGCCATCTCCACATCCTGCGCCGTCGTCGAACATCCGGTCATCACCGCCGCCACGCACAGAGCCGCCACGAAACACGCCGCTTCAACTGCCTTCTTCATCGCCATATCTCCTTTGGGATCGGGAGGCGTTCCTCCCCTGTTCTTCGACACCACGCTCCACACCATGGGAACGATGACCATCGCCACGCCAATGATCTGCTGGACCTGGCCGTCATTCATCTTTCCGAGGGTAACCAGGATGCCACCGAGCGCGGTCAGGACGTGCCGAACAATGCCCAATACCTGTTCATTCGTGAGGTTCACGACAAACCCCTTTCTTCTCGCCACCGCGAGCTTTCGACGATGCCCTTTGCGGTCACCTCGTAGTGTTTGACCACGTCCAATTCCGACTCTCGAACTTCCTGGATGAACCCCTTGTGAATGAGAACCACGCAGGCGTCTTTCACGTCATCATCCGTGAACCGGAAGTCGACGTCGCCTTCCACGCGCAGGCGATTCGCCACCTGTTCGTGGCTGAAGGCCGCAAGGTTCCGGATAGCCAGGAACTTCAGAACCATCTGCCAAAGCGTATGTGTCTGTGCGTTCGTCATCCCTCGCCTCCCTTTTCCGCGGCGATATGCACGCGCAGACTGCCGCGCAAATCCCCCAACCCTTCCGCCACGCGATTCAGGCTCGACTCAACGTGCAACGATTGATTCTTGATGTCGTCGGCCAGTTTCCGCATGACGCTGAAGATCTCGCCCGCCGTATTCTGGTGGCGTTCATCCAGGGACTTCAACTGCTCGATGAATTGTTGGCGCATCTGGACCAACTCATCCTTGCGCACGAACTCCCGATAGAGTTCCTGATCCAACGGAGGTTGGCGTTCCTTGGCGGCCAATAGGGTCCTGAGTTTCACCACGTTCACGACGATGCTGACGATGACTCCGACGCATAGGACGAATGCGCCTATTTCCATCGGGCCGACTTGAAAGGGATTCATTAAGTTCTCCCGCTTCCTGCTCTGAATAACAGGCCCCACCATAGTCGGCGCCGCCGGCCACGTCATAAAGGATGCAAGGCGTGGAAACCCCCGGCTCCGCGGTTCCGGATGCGCCGGGCGCGCCGCCATTTTCGCAAGTTACCTTTCAGGCTATGCAGCCCGCCGCGACGATCCCGCGCGGCCGCAGCATGATACACGGCGAACCTGCAACGCATGGTGCGGAGCGGATCACAAGGAGAGGCCCTTGAGAAATAGCCGGATCGGATGGACGGATCATACCTTCAACCCGTGGATCGGGTGCACGGAAGTCAGCGCCGGTTGCGACAACTGCTACGCGCGCCGCGATTTCGACGAACGCAAGAGCCTGGTGCGCTGGGGCGCATGCCAGCCGCGGCACCGCACCTCGCGAACCTACTGGCGCCAGCCCCACCTCTGGAACGCCGAGGCGCGACTCACCGGAAAGCGTCCGCGGGTATTCTGCGCGTCGCTGGCCGACTGGGCGGATGAGCAGGTCCCCGAAAATTGGAAGAATGAGTTGTTCCTGCTGATCAATCAATGTCGGGATCTTAACTGGTTGCTGCTGACCAAACGGATCGGCGCGGCGAGCGACTATCTGACGCGCACCTGTCCGATGTGGCCGTGGCCACACGTCTGGATCGGCGCGAGCGTCGAGAACGCCGGAGCCAGCGATCGGATTGCCGACCTTCTGCGGATCCCGGCCGCCGGCCACTTCCTGTCCTGCGAGCCGCTCCTGGGGCCACTCAATGTCCAGATCGCTCCATCTCCCGCGTGGTCATTCGATCACGGCCACCTGATCGGCGTCGACTGGGTCATAGCCAGCGGCGAGTCCGGACCGCTCGCCCGGCCCACGCATCCCAACTGGCTGCGGAGTCTGCGCGATCAGTGTGCGCACGATGGCCGGCCGTTCTTCTTCAAGGGCTGGGGCGAATGGACATCGCTCGGAGGATGGCCGGGATCCCGCCTGCAGCCCCATGTGTTTCCGGACGGGCTCTGCATGCACCGTGTCGGCCACAAGGCCTCTGGCTGCCTCCTGGATGGCGTCGAGCACAAGGAGGTCCCGCAATGCCTGCGCTGAATTATCAGCCGCGGTTTGGCCTCCTGGTCAAGCAGCACCGCAAGCCGCACTCCATCCGTCCGTTCCGGAAGCGGCCGATTAAGGTGGGAGATCCCATCCACCACTTCGTCGGCATGCGCACGGCGGCCTGTATGCGGATTGGCTGGGATATGTGCACCCGCGTACGCAGGATCACGATTACGGACTGCACCGTGATGATTCGGGATTGTCCCTGCGAGCGATGCGAGACCGGTGCGGATTCCGGGATGGAGAGCCACCTGTTTCGCGTCCCACCGCTGGACCGGTTCGCCCGCGCGGACGGGTTCAAGGACTGGGCAGAGATGCGGGATTGGTTCGCCGCGCAGTACGGACTGCCTTTCGAGGGCGTGCTGATTCAGTGGGCGCCGGCGGAGTGGGAGAGGAAGCAATGCCGACCGTAAACCAAATCATTAGACGGCGCCTTCTGGCCGACGTCCCGGACCGCGTTCCGGATCTCGATACACTGCGCCGCACCGAGCGCTCGCCGCAATTCGAGCGACTACGCATGAACCGGAAGATCGTCGGATCCATACGCTATGGCCGGATGGGGGCACCGGGGAAACCGCAGTTCGACCGGGTGGCGGACATGATTCGACGCCTGCAGAAGTACGCCGGAGATGGGAATGCCGAGCACCTGGTGGACGTCGCCAACCTGGCCGAGCTGGAGTTCGTTGAAGGATTCCGTTGCGTCAAGGCAACGGATGATGGGGAACACACTCAGGAAATCTGAAGAGGGACACACAATGAAGACCGTAAAACCAAGCGTCGAGATCATGCACGTCACGCCGTACGCCTATCGCCTCATCGAGGCCGCCGGACGAACGTGTTACAAAAGCGAAGGCAAGGCCAGTGCGGAGAGCGCTCCGGCGTTCTGCGCCTCGATAATCAAACGCGGGCACCTGTCCGTCCTGGAGCACGCGACGGCTACCGTGCGGTTCATCTGCGATCGCGGCGTGACTCATGAGTTGGTGCGCCATCGCCTGGCGGCCTATTCGCAGGAATCCACACGGTACTGCAACTACGGCACGGCCGGCGAGATCATGGCTATCGAGCCTCCTGGTCTCTCAGAATACCAGCGATCAGTCTGGCTGGGAGCACTTGTGCAGGCGGAAAGAGCGTACCTCCTGCTGATCGCATCTGGAGCACCCCCACAGATCGCTCGGTCCGTCCTGCCGACGTGCCTCAAGACCGAGATCGTTGTGACGGCCAACTTCCGGGAGTGGCTCCACATCTTTTCCCTGCGCACGGCTCCCCAGGCCCACCCGCAGATCCAGGAAGTAATGAACCAGGCGCGTCGCTTGCTGGCTGAGCAGTACCCAGTGATCTTCGCTAAATGATAGAGGGATGTTTTTATGGCATCCACTTGCGAGGACTGCGGGGATCCGGTTGAGCGCCGCCGAACCTGCTGGCACTGCGGCCGTAAAGTCTGCGGCTACTGTTGGCAGCACAAGCACCGGTGTGAGCCTGGGCACACGGTCAAGGAGTGCCGCGACCTGCGACAGTACATGCTGTACGGAAAGCAATGGATCGCGCGCCTTCGGGCGCGGGCGGGTTTGACGTGAAGACACTCCTGTCACTATTCGACGCCTCGGGCGTGTGGGGCGGCGCGTTCGAGGATCTCGGGTGGGACGTGATTACGGTCGACCTGGAGCACGGCGACGACGTCATGAGCGCAAAGTCCTGTGCTGACTGCCTACGCCTATGGGGAGACGTTGACGGGATCCTGGCGGCTGTGCCGTGCACGCACTTCACCCTCTCGTGCGCGCAGTACTGGAAGGCGAAGGATTCCGATGGTCGGACACAGCAGGCGCTGGAGCTCGTGCATCAGACATTTAGGATCGTTGACTTCTACCGTCCCACGGATCCCGAGTACTACCGCGAGGGAGGAACGTTCTTCTGGGCAATGGAGAACCCCGTCGGCCGACTCCCGGATCTGGTCAGGACATGGCCTGATGTCGACTACGAGCGCGGCGGCGGATGGCGGACGGATCCGTTTCGGCCCTGGTACTTTCATCCATGGCAATTCGCAGGATATCTCGATCCCAATTCCAATAGGCTTGCACGGCTGGATGCGATCCGTTCCAAGCATGGCGAGGGAGTGAGCGCCCTGGAGTGCCTGCTCGTGCTGCGGACCAATGCCTATCAGAAGAATACGGGTATCTGGGGAGACTACCGTCGGCCCATGGTGCGTCCGATAGATCCGGTTCGATGTTGTTCCCAAGGATCCCCTCTGCAGCGACTTGGAGGGACATCTGACATGACCAAGGCGGTCCGATCGCAGACACCGGCCGGGTTCGCCCGGGCATTCGCGATCGCAAACTCGAAAGAAGGAGCTGCACCGTGAGAAAACGCAGACGCCCCGCCGGAGGGGATCGCCCAACGCGAATATCGGTTCGGTGCAGTCTCATCTGCATGCGCCATCAACGGGAGGCATGCGAGAAACGCCCCCAGGGACTCAACGGGATTGCCTGCGATTCAGACGTCTGGGCCAGGCGCTGGCAGATGTGGTACGTCGCAGCAATGCGGCAGATCTGGGGAAGTTACAATCCTTTGCCGCTCCCAAATCACTACCGCCGGAAACGTGTGCCGTCTAAAGGAGACACCATGATCAAGAGTAAGTGTATCGTTTCCACGGGATCCTTGAAGCGTCGATCGACGCCAGGAAATTCACTATGTCCCGCCTTCCCTGATATGAAAACACTCCGCGTGAGTCCTGCGCAGCCAGGATCAAAGGCAGCCCTTGAAAGTCTGCAAGCTGTGACTGCAAGGCTGCCCGCGTCTCTACTGCGGTCTGGGAAGAGGATATTACTGAGGGCTTCACGATCACAATCCCAAAGACCTGCCCCTGCTCTCTAATTATCGCTCCGTCTATGGTCATGTTGTTTTTCCTTTCCTTGATCCCATCAATACCTTCACGTTCACCCCGCCTCCGCCTCAAACACCCCATCGCACTCGGGGCACTTGTTCGTGCCGATTCGGACGGAGACTGCTGGAATCGGACGCGTGCACAGCGGACACTGCACGGTGGCGATCGAGATTTTGGGAGTCGGAGCGCCGGCAGGTTTCGAACTTCCTCCATCCCATGCCTCAACCGGATCACGCCACTTGCCAACCCGGGGCGATCGGGCGCGCATCACGGTCTTTCCCGTTGCGGCCGACAAGGCGGAATACGGATCCTTGATGGCAGCGGCGATCTTGTCACGGTTCGCCAGGTAGAGCGGGAAAGCCACGATCCACAGCAACAGGCAACTCACGAACCAGCCGCCGGGTCCCATATCGAAGGCGCTGCCAGGGATCAGACCTTTGCGCGCGCCAATACTGCTCGCATCCGCCAGCACCCATATGCTTGTCCCGACGACGATCAGAAGGACCAATAATTCCAGCATGAAGTACCTCCAGTCACCCGACTGTCCTCTGCGTTCATCCCGCCCGTCCCCCCATCAAAAAACCTTCACGATTTCCCGCCCAGGTGACGTTCCAACAGGTCTAATCCTTCCCGGATCATCCTGATTGCCGCCCGCAACTCCCCCTCCCGCTCCCCTCCCGCCAACCCTTCACGCTCAAATTTCATCCTTTTTTTATCGCCCGGTTCTGACGCCGAGGCGGGCGGTGGGTTGTGCGCGGGGGGAGGAAGGGGCGGAGCAATTCCAGCTTCGCGTTCTGCCTCCAAAAGTCTGAAAAGCACCTTTTTACTTGGATTTCTTTTGCCTGTCTTGATCATTGAGAGCATGGCAGTGGAGACTTTCAGTGTGCGTGAAAGTCCCTCCCAGGTGCTGCCTGTCGTCAGCATCAACCGCTCTATTCTTTGCCACGGCATATGTAGCAACGTCTAACATTCTCCTTGATCCTTTGGGGCCTGTTAGTTATACGTTGTGACATGATTATTACGCGAAAGGACACGAAGCGCAAACGGTACTTCGGTATCGCGGCCGAGGCGCATCGTCTGGGTGTATCGGCCGTCCACCTCTGGCTTGTTCTGGAAGGCCGCCGCACGTCCAAGCGGTTGATGAGCAAGGTGCGGATCCAGGCCGCGGAAGTCAGGAGGGCGTCATGAAGGCGAAGACGTGCGTTTCCAGGGAGGGCCGAGGGATAGTCATGAAAATTGCGGTCGGATCGGCGGGATTACCGCATCAGACGACGGAGGAACGGATTCTCTTTCGTGCAGCTCTGGACGCAGCGAACCTGGTGTACAGCATATGTCCCCGAGAATGTGATCGTGCGCCGCTCCGAATAGTGCGAACGGAACTACGGCCGAGTCTAGTAGCAATAGGCGCAGAAGATCGTCGTCATTCAACGCGCTCAGGAACTGACCAAGTATGTCCGCTTTGCGCAGCGGGTTATGCCAGTACCAAGAAGCAATCGACCTGGCCGTGCGCAAACGCCACAGGAGCATCCACGCTAGGTCTGGTCTCAGCGCTGTTACGGCTCTTCGAGCGAGAAATGCGCAAACGGCGTCTTCAAGCTCCCTGCGGTGTATATCGTCGCGAGGGATCGAAAGGTGGGCTCTTTCTTGTGGAGTCACTTTCCGGAGATGGCCCTGAACCCAGAGCATCGTCACGAGTTGGTCAATCTCCACGCCCAACGAAATCGCCAAACGGCTCCACTCACTCTTCGTCCGTCGTTTCATCCCACAAGTCTGCCACGGCCGGCGCGGCCGGGCAAGCAGGCCCTTCGACGGTTCGACGTGGCTCACCGCAGGCGGCGCTCAGGGCAGGGAGGGCATCATGAAGGTGTATCCAGGTCGGACTGTAACCGGGCTCTACTTTCCGTGCATAGAACCTGATGAGTTGCCGCAGGCCCTACTACTGGCACGCAGGTTCTTGGCCAGCATGCTCAGTTGGGATCGTGACGAGAAGGGATTGTCGGATGGGATCCGCGTCTCGATTGTGACGCGCTCGGGACTGTTCGGGTGGCGCGAACGCATCTCCAAGGAAGCCATCGCCTACATGGCAGGATCTGTCCTGGTTGTGCGCGGCCTGCCGTTCGATATCTCGTTAGAGGAGCATCGGTCCAGGATCGCCCGCGACGCGGAGACATTTGGGGCAGTTGAACCCGCCCAGCCTGGACTTGACCGCGGGAACAATGCAGACCGGACAGTGGGGGTTCCCGTTCCGATCCCAGAGCAAGCCGTTGCGGATAGTCATGCGCCTGCGTCGGAACTCCCTGGACAGAAACCGTGTGGCGACCGTTCCAGCCAGGAAGCCGGCCGCGAAAACCTTGGCAGCAGTCATGATTTCCATGTCGCCCAGTCTGCCACGGCCGGCGCGGCCGGGAAAGCAGGCCCTTCGGCCGCGCTCAGGGCAGAGAGGGCGTCATGAAGTCTCAGTGCGAGATGGAGAACGCCGCAGAGAGTAGCAGGATTGCGGCGATCCGAGAATCAACGGGGATCGATGGACCGAACGATATCAGCATCAAGGTGCAGATGCCGCAGATACGGGCGACGCCCGACAGGACGGCGATCCACCTATCGAGTTTGCTGAACGTGCTGCGGTTCGTCGAGGCGGTTATCTCGGCCGGGCTGATGCTCGTGGTGTTGGTTGGCGTTGCCTTCAACCAGATCGACCTGGCCTTGGCGATGTTGATCACCGCGATACTGCTCATCGTCACGGCAAAGGAAACACCCACCGAAGCCTTCACCCAGACCGGAACGCCCGATATCCAAGACAGGTCCATGGGTGCGGAACCTATCACGGCCGCTCCATCCCGACAACCCTGAACCCTTCTCCATGAACCATCCATCCGAAAGGACTCCCATGCAAAAGCCACGCAAAGCGAAGACCCCGAAACTCGAGACCCGTCTCCTGACCGATCTCACCATCCATCCCTTCATCGCCGATTCTCCCATGCTCGCCGAGAATCATCCCGACGTGCGGAACCTGATGGCCGCCATGGCCGATGAGGGCCTGGCTGAGCACCCCATCGTGATCAACCCGCACAACCAGATCATGGATGGTCGGCACCGCGCCATGGCCGCCCGGCTGCTGAAGTGGACGGAGATCCCCGTGATCGTCCGGCCCGAGGCCAAGGCCGAAGAGATCATCTTCCACGCCATCATGGCCCGCCGCCACATGCTCAAGTGGCAGATCGCGTACAGCATCGCGCCGGTCATCGAACGGCATGTTGAAAAGGGTATCGAGAAACGCACCGCCAATCTGAAAATTGGCAAAAACACCAATGTTCCTCCGAAACCCGCTTCTAGCGGGTTTCGGGAAAACGCCGCCGGTATGACCCTTTTCATTGAGCAGTCAGGAATCTGTGAAGACGTGTGGCGACGCGTCCGAGAAGTTCGCGCCAGGTTCACCAAACGCCCCGACCTCCGCAGCCAGTACGAGCCAAGGATGTTCCTGGTCGACACGGATCCCAACTACATCTCGCTCGAGGGCGTGATGAAGGCCACCGGGTCGGTCGAATCTTACGAGAACGACAAGCCCGACCTGAAGGCCAAGCGCGGCCAATACGACCGCCTCGCCCTGGAGTACATGCGCAAGGCCGCCGGCCAGTTGGAGTTCTGGGACAAACTCGGCGCTCCACAGCAGGAAAAACTTTCCGAGGAGGCGGTCAAGGCCGTGATCCTCTGGCCGCTCGAACTCAAGAAGGAATTGCTCAAGGCCCTGCAGCAGGATGTGAAACACGCATCGAACTGAATCGTCATTGGTCATTCGTCAATGGTCATTGGTCAATGAGGTCAAGATGATAGGCAGTCTCAAGGCGATGCAGGATGCGCAGTTCAAGGAACGCGTTGTGACAGCCGCGCTACAAGAGTTGAAGTCGCACGGTCGCGTCAACTGGACATCGTTCACTGCGCAGTGGGGCGTTAGCCGGGCGTCGGTCGAATACCGCTGGATCCCGCTTTACCAGGAGATCGGTACGCGCGGTCTCATGAACGGGAAGTCATCCGGCCGCAAACCCCGGATCCAGCTCAGCGAAGCCTCCGCGAACTATCTGCGGATGCTGTACGTGAAATCGAACCGCGAGCGCGGCCGTGGCAGCATGACGGCCGCGGCGCGCTACGCGGCCCGGACGGATGACCCCGCGAATCCGCTCACGCCCCAGGAGCGCAGGGCGATCCTGAACTGCGGCCGCTCCAAGCATAACCTGAGCGTCTCAATCCGCCGCGCCATGCGCGGGGCGGATGCCTTGACGGCCGATTACCGTGACCCGCGCACGATGCAACTGGGCGGCGCCTACGCGCCCGGCACGATCCGCATGACGGTTGATGCGGAGACCGGCGAGGCCCGGCGCCTCCACGCGGGCGAGCGGTGGGTGGGTGACGATGGCTCGGTCAACTTCTGCGTGTGTGTGCCTTGGCCCTGGGGCGGCGACCCCTGCAGCGATCGCTATGGCGTGCGCGTGGGACGGTACCAGCTCCTGGCCGTGCTGGACGTGCGCGGCGATCGCTGCATGGCGTGGAGTTACACCATGCGCGACCGCGACAGCTACCGGGCCGAGGATATCTGCGCGCTCTACGATCACGCCTTCCGCGGGTGCGGCTACATCCCGGCCGAGATGGTGAGTGAGGGCGGTTCGTGGCAGAGCCGGCGCGTGCTGGAGTTCTTGCGCATGGCGGGCATCACGATGATCAGCGCCAAAGGCCGCCCCCATCAGAAGGTGATCGAGCCCTGGTTCGGCCGGATCTGGACGGCGCTCTCGATGCGCACGCAGGGCCAGATCGGCCGGTACCGGGGCGAGATGAAGCGCGAGAACGATCTCTTGATGAAGGCCCGCGCCGGCTCCATCGATCCGCGCCGCGTGTTCCCCACGCTCGAAGGCGCCATGAACTCGATCGAGTGGGCCGTGCAATACGAGAATCACGACATCCATCACTCGAAGGAGTACGGGGACTGGACTGCCGAAGATGATTACCAGCGCTCCATTGCTGAGCATCCCCGGCCCGCGTACTCGCTTGACCTTGGCTACCTGGCCTTGCGCGAGCGCGTGCAGGTTACGGTCCGCCGCTTCGGCATGGTAGCCGTTAGCGCCGAGAGCCCGCTCGGGTTTTCGCGGAAGTACCATTTCAGTTGCCCTGACCTGATCGGATTCAACCGCGCCCGAGTCTGGGTGCACTTCGACCCGATGGCCTCTCCGGTGCAGGCGACGATCACATTGGCGGAGCCGTTTGAGGATCACCCGGCCGGGACGCTGGTGGCGGATTCCGTTCCGTGCCTGAACAGCGCGGCGGAGATGATCCGGGACGAGGTCGGGATCTGGCGCATCAACTGGAGCGATGGCGTTGGCGAGTCGATCCGGGTGAAGAAGCTGTCGCGCCTGGCCGTGCGCCGTGAGCTGCGGGCGCTGTCGCTGGATGGGAACCGCCTGGCGGCGATCAGCGAGATCAGCGCGCCCGAGGGGATCACGAAGCAGTTGGGCATCGCGGCGGCCGCCGCGGCCGAGGCGAAGGAAGATGCGGAACTGCCGGCGATCATGAGCCGGATGGAGTTGGCGGCGTCGTAACCAGTGAACGGTGAACAGTCAACGGTGAACAGTTTGAAGCGCCCCACGAAGGCACGGGAACCGGCAAAGCGGCGGATCCGCTGAAACGATCCTCCTACGCCAAGGCTACGGAGGACAAGAAAGTGGGCCGGCGCGGCTGGAACCGCCCGGCCCGTGAGGAAAACAGGCAGACATGACAATGACAGAACAGCAGCAGAGGGTCAAGGCGCTCATCGCGCGGGTCGAGCAGCACCAGAAGACGCTGGGGTTGCCGGATGTGCGCTTTGTCGCCCGGTACCAGGAATACCTGCGGTCGACGAAGTCCTGGCGCGAGCGGTTGATCCCGTGCAACTGGGATGAAATCGGACGGGCCTTAGGAAAATGGGAAAAAGCGCTTAATACGCTGGTGGCCCTGATCGATGGCGGGAGCGAGATCGGCGAGTATTACGAGGCGTTGCCGATCGCGAAGTATGGCGAGGCCGCCTATGACATGCTGCAGGGGCAATCCACCGATCGGCGCGTCGTGTTCCTGATCGGACCCACCGGCGTGGGCAAAAGCTGGGTCATGAAGCAGCTCCAGCGTCAGAACCCGCGGGAGTCCGCCTATGTCTACGCGAATGAGGGCTGGGACGAATCCATGCCGCAGATCGCGCGCGGCCTGGCGGAGAAGATCGGGGCCAGCATCATCCGCACGAGCGGCCGCGAGACCTTCCAGAACGTAACGAAGTTGCTCAAGGCCGCGCCGTGCACGTTGCTGGTGGATGATGTCCAGAAGGCCGGAGTGCTGGGCCTGAAGCTCATCAAGAGCCTGGTGGATGACACCCGCTGCCGGTTCATCCTGGGCGTCTACCCGACGTCCTGGAACCGGTTGATCCATGGCAGCACGGATGCCTACGCCGAGGCCCAGCAGATCCTGGGGCGCACGATCAAGCCGATCGCCATGGAGTGGCGCGAGGGCCTGCGCGCGGCCGACGTGGTGGCGTACATGACGGCCGCCGGTGTCACCGGCGACCTGGCGGCCGTGGCCAAGGATATCACTCCCGACGTGCGCCAGAACGGCAACCTGCGCCTCCTGGCCGATGCCGTGAGCCTGGCCGGGATGAATGCGGATGAGCGCAACGAAGAGTGTACGGCAAAACTCGTCGAATCCGCCGTCCGAACCTTCTGCCCGAGGAGGAACCAATGAGCGCGAAGCCAAATGGAGGGCGGCGCGCTGTCGCCGCCGGGCGCGATCAATCGCGCCTTCCGGAAAACGGAATCACAACCAGGGGATGGTGGCTCGATGCTCGAACGGAGTTCCCGGATGACGATGTCGACGTGCTGTGCGTGAGCGCCAGCCGCGACGAGTTTTGGGTGGGGTATCGGAGCGCGGGCGAATGGTTGATCGCCGATAGCTCCGGAGAGATCGATATGACGAATCACACGTCCCACTGGATGCACCTTCCGGAGGCTCCCCAATGAACCTGTACCGGGTGACGTTTGGCGACGGGTCGTCGCTGTATGTGGAAGCGGAAAGCCATGACGGGGCGCGGATGAAGGCTTGCCTGCAGGCGTGGATGGTGTGTGACTACTGGCCGACGGTGTCGGCCGTGATGAAGGAGAAAGCATGACAACGAAGCGAATCAAGACGGCCGCAGCCGTGCTGCTGACCCGGGAAGATGTGGAAGCCTGCGTGGAGAAGATCGCCCGGGCGACGATCGCACGGGACGGACTCATGGCCCAGATGGATCACGACCTCACCGATGTGCGGGCGCGGTTCGAGCCGCAGATCACGGCCTATGGCCAGGCGATCGACGGCCTCATGCGGGACGTCCAGACGTGGGCGGAGGATTACCCCGAACAGTTCGGCAAGACCAAGAGTATCGATCTGATGCACGGCACTATCGGGTTCCGGGTTGGGATGCCGAAGTTGAAACTACTCTCGGGCTGGACCTGGGCGCGCGTGCTCGATGTTCTCAAGGCCGAGCTCATGCAGATCTTCGTCCGCACCAAGGAGGAGGTCGATAAGGAAGGCATCATTGCCCAGCGCAACGAACTCAGCCCCGAGACGTTCAAGAAGATGGGAGTCAAGGTCGTGCAGGACGAAGTGTTCTTCGTGGAACCGAAGCGCGAGGCGGTGGCGGAAACGGTGGTGAGCCAGTGAACAGTCAACAGTCAACGGTGAACAGTGGGGTGCGAATCCTCGGCCGGTACACGGCGGACGATCTGCAGCGCGCCATGCGCGTTGTGCTGGTCCGCGCCGATCTGCGCGCCTTGCGTGCCCGCAGGCTGGAGGGCGCCGTTCCACCGGCGCCGCGAACATCGTTCGACGTTCGACCCGATGGACGGTTGATTGCGGTCTAACCAAGAACCAAGCACCAAGAACCATGAACTCCCCCGATCCCACCATCATCGAACGCTGCATCGACGGCGCCGCGCTGGCGCCGATCGGTGCGCGGGAGCGCCAGGAGCTGGCGCTCCTCGCGCGTCAGGCCTATCGCAAGGCGATGGAAGCGGGCTTCGACACCTGGCGTCACCAGCAGGTCAAGATCGCCTGCGAGCGCGGCGGCCTGCGCGAGGCGCGGCATGAGGACTACGCGCTTATCAAGGCCCACTTCCTGCGCATCATCGGCAACGGACCGGCGGCCGATCGGCAGATGGATCGCGCCCAACTCGAGCCACGCCGCGTGGCGCTCCACAAGTTGGGCGAGGAGTGTAAGGCGGCGGAGGACGTGATCGGAAATGGGATCGCTTATGTTACGTCGATCGCGCGCACCCGCTACCACGGCGCCGGCCTCGACGACCTAAGCGAGAAACAGATCTGGGGCCTGGTGTTTGACCTGCGGCGCAATGCGCAACGGCGACGGGCAAAAGGACATGCCGAGTGAGGACGCGAATGCACATTCTCCGCCTGTGCGGCCTGCCGCGCGCGAGGTTCCACCTCTTCGTCTGGATCCGCAAAGACGGATCCGTCATCGATTCGCTGAACACGTTTCGCATCTCACTTAACTGAGGCGACCATGATAGCCATCGATTTTCGCAACATCACATGGGAGTCCCTGCAGGAGCAACTGACCGGGCGCCGGCTGCAGGTGCTTGCAGCGTGGCGCCTGCATGGACCGGCCACGACGCGCGAACTTTCCGAGCGCTCCGGCATCGACATCCTGACGCTTCGTCCTCGCACGACGGAGTTGCTCGACCTCGGTTTCCTGATGCTCGTGTCCGTCGACGAGCGCCGGCCGGTCCGTCAGCACGAGGGCGTGTACCGCGCGCGTTCGACGGAGGAAGCCACGCGCTGGCTGGAATGGAAGCGCTCGCAACCGCTGCAGCCAGATCTACCGCTGCAGATCCCGGACTCATCTCATCGTTCACTAAACCGAAAGGACTGACGTATGTATCGCGACACCCGACTGACCTCTCCCCACATCGACCATTCCAACCAGGCCAGGCCGGGCCTGACGCCGTTCCCCGATCGCCTATATGTCGTGACGCCGATCGTCAACCAGCAGCGTTACGCGCGACGGTATGAACTGTATCGCGCCTTCGCCCGGCACATGCAGCAGTCGGGCGTGATCCTCTACACGGTCGAGCTCGCCTTCGGCGATCGCCCGTTCGAAGTCACGAGCCGCAGCGATCCGCGCAACATCCAGTTCCGGACCGATCAGGAGCTCTGGTACAAGGAGCAACTCATCAACCTGGCGATCGCGCGCCTGCCGCCCGAGGCCAAGTACGTCGCGTGGATCGATGCCGACCTTTCGTTCGTCCGGCCCGATTGGGCTCAGGAAACGCTTCACCAGTTGCAGCATTACCAGGTCGTGCAGCTCTTCTCCCACGTGGTCGGGTTGTCGTATGACAGCGTCCCACTGAGCCAGTCCCTGGGATTCGTTGAGGGCTGGAAGCAGGGCATCCCCTTCAAGACGGCGGCGGGATCCGCGGCCGACGTGGCGGCATATCGCCGCGTGCCGGGCGTCAGTGTGCAAGCCTATCCGGAGCCAGGCGTGGCAGCGCCGAAGGCCGCCATGGGCTGGGCTGGCTCACCCGGGGGCGCCTGGGCCGCGCGCCGGGATGCGCTCGACGCACTGGGCGGCCTCATCGACTACGCCATCCTCGGCTCCGGAGATTACCACTTCGCAACTGGATTAATGGGCTTCATGGAACTCAGCCTCTCACCCGGGTACCATCCGGCCTATACGCGCATGCTGCTCGACTGGCAGCAGAATGCGCTCAAAACCGTGCAACGCAACGTGGGCCATGTCCTCGGTACCGTTTGCCACCACTGGCACGGCGCCATGCGGGACCGCGGCTACGGCGATCGCTGGCGGATCCTGGTTCGAAACCAGTTCAATCCGGCCACCGATCTCAAGCGCGACTCCTCCGGGCTCTGGCAGTTGACGAGCGAGAAGCCGCAGCTCCGCGACGATATTCGGGCGTACTTCTGCTCCCGGAACGAGGACGCGATCGCGTGAGCCCGATTTCCCCAGAAAGGCCTCTGGTTTCCCCTAGGCGCTGTTCCGGGGTACGGAGGCGCGCGGGCGGCCCGATCGGGATTTTGCATCAATCTGCGGATAGTTCTTGGGCATGACAGAGGCAGGAGGTTTCTAAAAATGGCAAAGACAACCGTTTCGGCTCCCAGTGACGATCCCCGGCGGACGGAACTCGACTTGGGAATGGATGCGAAGCAGACGGCCAGGGCGTCGGAACCGATCACCACGCGGCTACGTCGGGCCACGGCGCCCAAGATGATCCAGGTGGCGCCCGGCGTGTTCGCCAGGGAAAACACCTCGGCCGTCCCGGATGTGACGCTGGCCTACTGGATCCCGCAGGATGATGGCACGTTCAAACTGCTGCCGTTTACGGAACGCATGGTGCGCATCACGACGAAGCTGGTCCGCATGCTGGGCTTTGGCGGGCAGTACAATACCCTGATGCGGTTGGGTGAGGCCGGCTTCGTTGAGATCGTCCGGATCGCGCCCAACACGCACCTGATCAACCTGGACTCCTGGTTCAACCACGTCCGCCGTTGCGCCGAGAACACGGAGTTCTGGGATGACAAGAAACGGCTCAACACGTACCAGCGTGTTTATAGGAGAGTCGATTTGTAGGGGCGTCGCTTGCCGACGCCCGCGGTCTTCGCAAGCGAAGCCCCTACAGGGTTGATTTGAGGAGTTGATGATGAGCGAGAAACTGTTATTGAAGCCGGTGCCGCATGAAGAGGCGATCGCGTTCGTGGCTGGCAAATCCGCCCTGGTGCGCTCGACATTCGACAAACTGAGTCCCCAGTTGAAGGCCCGGGCGTTCACAGTCACCGGCATCAACGATGCGAACACGCTGCAGAGGATCCGCGACCGGATCGCGGAGATCCCGGCCGGCGCCGACTGGAACGCGGTCAAGAAGGATGTGGTGAGCGAGGCGCTGCCGTTCTTCGTTGATCCCGCGGCGGATCACGAGACGCAGGTCAACCAGGTGGCGGCCGCCGATCGGCGCGCGGAAACGATCCTGCGCAAGGAGACCTTCCAAGCCTACCAGGCGGCGCAATACGACGTGCTCGATCGCCAGCGCGACGTGTTCCCGTATTGGCAGTACCTGACCATGGAGGATGACGCGGTGCGGCCGGAACACGCGGCGCTGGACCAACTCGTGATGCCGGCCGACTCGCCATTCTGGGATACGCACTATCCGCCCTGGGACTGGGGCTGCCGCTGCCAGGTGGTACCGCTGACGCAGGATGACGTCGACGAGATTCAAGGCGGTGATGGAGAACTGGAAGGCCGCGTGCTCTCCGATGTTCAGCAGGAGCGTCTGGAGACCACGGGCGATTTGCATCTCCCCGATAGCGGGCAGATGATCAACGTGACGCCCAAGCCCGGCGCCATGCAATGGACGCCTGGCGATCTGCGGATCCCGCTCGAAGAGTTGACAAAGAACCTCGACCCCACCATTGTCGCTCTCTTCATGAAGTGGATGTCCAGAGAGGCCGTGCAAGGCGCGACGACGGTACTCGACTGGCTGAAGGGCAAAGATTTCTCGGAAGGCAGGCAGTCGTGAGTTTCGTTGTCACCAAGGATGAAATCACGCCGGCCCTCCGGAATATGGTCGATAGATGCCGCGATCGCCAGCCGGTGCTGGAGGCCATGGGGGAGGCGCTGGTATCGGTGACCAAGCGTGCGTTCAACGATCCCTCGTTGCGGCCGGAGGCGTGGGCGCCAATTAAGAATTTGAACGTCGATAGTGCCGGCCGCCAAAGAGCGGCGAACGGAAAGTTTCAGTCTTCATCCGCCCTCAAGAAATCCGGAGCGCTGTGGCAATCCATCCGGATCACGGAGTTGACCGGTGATCATGTAACGGTCGGAACCGATCGGCCCTATGCCGGCTTTCAGCAGTTCGGCACCAAGGGCCCGTATACGATCCGACCCAAGACCAAGAAGGCGCTCGCCTGGCCGGGCGCTGCGCACCCGATGAAGAGCGTCCAGCATCCGGGCCTTCCGCCGCGCCCGTTCTTCCCGTTCTCGCCCGAGGGCCAGATCACGGATGCCGCGCTCCGCCGCATTCAATCCGTGGCCCGCGCGAAACTGCTGGCGCAGATGAATCAGAAGTAGAGTTTCCGCTTCTGCATCCTTTATCCTTCAGCCTTTAGCCTTTATCCTTCAGTCTTTCTCCTTCCCTTTGCACCCTTTCCACGCTCGCAAGACACCCTTTTGATGCCGTGGCATAACAGGCGGCGTGAAAAGCACGGTCCACCTGAAGCCCTACCGCATCAGCAACGGGGCTGCCACGCTGAAAGACCTGCCGACTCGCCTCAAGCTCGCGAGCTGGGGACGCAACGAAACCGTCAAGGGGCCGCTCGTGATCAACGACGTCACAGCGCGCCTGCTGCCGCTGAATCAGAAGTCATCCGGGTTCGACCGGGTGGCGCTGGATTTCGAGCACAACACGGTGGAGGGCAGTCCCGAGTTCAAGCGCACGGTCGAGCCGCGAAAGGTGGCGGCGTATGGCGTGCCGTTGGTGATACCGGGCGAAGGCCTGTTCCTGGACGATCTGCAGTACACCCCGGCGGGCAAGGAGTTCGCCCGGGAGTACATCGATCTCTCGCCCACACCGCTGCAATCGGCGGCCGGCGAGGTAGTGTTCCTGCACTCCGCGGCGCTGTGCCGCCAGGGCGCCGTCACGGATCTGACCTTCTTCTCGGTTGTGCAATTGGACGATATGGATCCGGTGATGATGGCGGACTGCAGCGGGCAAAACATCGACGAACAGGAGCAAACGATCATGGACAGGATTCTCGCGTTACTCAGGAAGGCATTGGGACTGGCGGATACGGCGGACGAACAGGCGATCGGCAACGCGCTGAAAGGCGTCATGGCCTACTCCACGCGGCTCGACGCGCTGGAAGGTAGTCTCAAGGGCATCGTCGGGTCGGACGGCAAACTGACGCTGCTCAGCGCCGGCTTGGACGGGATCAAGACGACCCTGGGCGAAGTCAAGGGCGCGGACGTGACGGCGCTTCGGACGCAGTTGACCACGCTGCAGGCGGACATCGAGGGCATCCAGAAGGACCTGATCTGTTACCAGGCGCGCGTCGAGGGCAAGGTGATCCCGCTCGATCCCGCAGGCATCGTGAAGACGGACCTGGCCACGCTCAAGGGCATTGTCGAGAAGACGCCGGTGACCGTGCCCGTCACGGGTCTGACGCCGCACAGCGTCCAATCGCCGACTCTCGGAGCGGCCCTGACCGATCAGGACAAGGATGTGGCCAAGAGCTTTGGCTTCACGGCCGAGGAAGTGGCCAAGGCGAACAGCCTGAAGGCCTGAGCGAACAGAGACTGAAGACTGTAGACCGTAGACTGTAGACCTCAAAGAAGGAGATGACGAAGTGAAGAGCAGAGTGATGAGACTGTTGACGGCGTTGACATTGGGCATCGTGGCGACCTGCGTGCACGCGGCGGACCTGGTACGGGATCGCGACACGTCGGAACGGGTGGGCCAGTACACGACCCTGACCGTGGCGAGCAACGTCGTGATCTATGCCGGCAGCATGGTGGCGGCCTCGAACGGGTACGCCGTGGCCGCCGAGAACGCGGCTGGTCTATCGGTGATCGGGCGCGGCGAGGATGGCGTCGACAACCGGGGCGTGAACTACCTGGCGACCAAGCGGATCAAGATCAAGCGCGGCGTGTTCAACTGGGCGAACGCCGATGGCATCACCGCGGCCGACATCGGGAAGCTGGCCTACGTGACCGATAACCAGACGGTCAACAAGGGCGGCGGCGGGCAGAACATCATCGCCGGAAGCATCGTGGACGTGGACGCCCTGGGGGTCTGGGTCGATACCGGGAAGATCGGCCCGATCGGAGCCGCGACGCCGACCAGCCTGGCGGTATCCGGAAACGCCACGGTCACCGGAACGATCGGCGTAACCGGGACGGCCACCTTCACCAATATCGTCGTGAACGGCGCGACCGTCACGATGCCCAACCTACCCGCGAGTACGAACGGGCTTACGGCCGGGATGCTGTATCTCAGCAGCGGCGCGATCAAAGTGTTCTAACCGTAACCACGAGCAGCATCGAGCATAAGGAACCGAAACCATGATCCTCAACGCAGCAAATCTCGCCACCATCAACCGGATGATCAACACGGGCTGGGCCAGGGGCCTGGACTGGAAGCCGCCGGTCAACGTGGATTTCCTCTTCACGGAGTTCCCGAGCGGCGGTAGCTCGAACTTTTATCCCTGGATGGACTTCTCGGCGAAGTACCGGGAGTGGGTTGGTGACCGCGTGTTCCGGAACATCGCGGCCCAGTTCTACGAGATCGTCAACCAGATCTGGGAAAAGAGCGAGCGGATCCCGCTCACGATGGTCCAGGATGACAAGTGGAAGATCTTCGTCAACCTGATCCAGATGCACGCCAGCGCCTGGCAGCAACTGAAGTACGATCTCGTGATGCAGGTCATCCAGGCGAACCCGGTCTGTTTCACGGGCCGGCCGTTCTTCGCGAACGATCACCAGTACGGCGAGAACACGATCGACAACCTGACCGATCAGGCGCTCTCTAAGACCTCGTTCGAGCAGGCGTTCGTGGATGCGAACGGCTGGCAGTACTCGAACGGCGTCTATATCCGGCCGACGTTCACGCACCTGGTGCACGGCCCGAAGAATCACGCCAACGCCTTCCAGATCGTGGATGCGGAGTTCATCGATGACGGCACGGGCAAGCTCGTGAGCAATCCGAACTACAAGCGCGCCCAGCGCGTGGAGATCCCGGACTTCGGCGGAGACTATGACGACTTCTGGATGCTGGTCGATGCCAGCCAGCCCATCCACGCGGTGGCGCTTCAGGTTCGCGAAGTTCCGAACCCGATCATGGATACGGACCCCGTGCATGTGGAGCGGAGCGGTCAGATCGACTGGATGTCGCACGGCCGGTCGGCCTCCGGGCCGGCCTTCCCGCATTACGTCTATGGCGGCAGACTCTAATCAAAAACCCCCCGACGCAGGTCCGGCCGTGTCCGGATAGGCTTCCGCACGGCCGGACCAATTTAAGCGGCGGATCGAACGCGAGACAGAACCCGACAGGAGGATCGACATGGACAAGGTTGACATCAAGACGTTGCTGGCCGGCGTGGTCATCAAGAAGGACGGCAAGCCCGTCGCGCAGCCCGGCATCGGGCATCACCAGGCGTTTCCGGTCAAGGGCTCGCCCCTGGCCGTGATCTCCGGCCAGGAGGTCGTCAAGAGCCTGCAGGAGGCGTTCCCGCGCGCCACGTTCACCTGGTTCGCCAAGCCCGTGGCCCCCAAGGCCGCCGACCCGGCCGCGGCCGACGACAAGCCCGCCAAGTAGGCGAGCCCGTTTCCCGCATGACCAGACCGCGCCCAGAGCCGAACCCATGGCCTACTTCGTCCGCAGCGAGCTTGAAACGAAGATCTCCCGCAAGGCGATCGACGGCGCGCTGAGCGAAGGCGGACCGGATACGGATGGCTCGAAGTGGGCGGCGCTGGTAGCGGGTGTTTCCCGTCAGATTGACGGTCGGCTGGAGGGGCGGTACACCGTCCCCCTGGCCGATCCGCTGCCCGCGATCGTGCGCGAGGCCGCGGTGATCCTGGCGGCCGAGGCGATCTACATGCTGCGCGGGTTCGCGGGCGACCAGAACCCCTGGGTGAAACAGGCCGACGACATGCGCGCGCGCTTCGACAAGATCGGCCGCGGGGATCTACCGCTCACCAACGAGGCGCAACCCGTGCAGAGTTCCGGCAGTGTGATTGCGGAGCCTTCGCGGTTACACGCCGATGATCAGTTTGTGCACCTGCTGGTGTGACCATGGCCGAATCCATCACCATCTCCCAGTTGGTCAAGGGGCTCTACACCGACCTGCAGGCCTGGTGCAAGGGTAAGGGCATCGAACTGCGCGTGGCCCGCGATGCCTGGCATTCGTACTACCTGCTCAGCAACGCCCAGGACGGCTTTCTCTGCGTGCTGCAGTGGTCGGGCGACGATGAGTTTGGCGGCGTGATACAATGTCCCGTGGCGCGTAACGCCTTCGAGGTCGTGTTGGCCCGCTTCGTCGGTGCGGATCCGGAGCCCGGCCTGAGCGCCTTCGAGGATGCGACGGGACCGGGCAGTCTGCTCGGCCTGCTCGATCAGTTGCGCGCGCGCCTGCTCTCCTATGCGCCGGCCCAGCAAACGACGTTGGGCCGGATCCGCTACAAACACACGAAGCCGGTCGTGTCGCCCGATGGCTTCCCCTATTCCGCGTACCGGATAACCGTTGAACTCGATGCCGGCGTGAGCCGGTCGAACGTGAACTTCGTGCAACCCCAGTAGGAGACTCCCATGCCCGATGCCCCTGCCTATACGTATGGCGTAAACGATCTGCTCGGCATTGCCGATGGCGTGAATTTCAAGTGCCTGAGTTGCGGCAGCACGGATGCTTTCAAGAATGCCGTCCCAAAGGCCGGCGACGGCGAGTACGTGGGCGCTGCCGAAAAGTCGTATGACGAGAAGCTGGATATCAAGGCCGAATACCAGGCGATCAAACTGGGCGCCCTGACGTTCCCGGACGCCTTCAAACTCGGCGCGGCCTTCAATAACTATGTCGTGACGCAGGTGCAGTTGAGCACCTCCAACAGCGGGCATCTCAAGATGTCGGTAACGGCCCACAAGCATCCGGCCGGTACGCATAACCCGAACACGTTCGCGGTGACCTTCCCGGCCTGCACGGGCTATGGCGCGGTGGACTTCCTGTCGACCGGCAACGATGGTGCCCAGACGTCGACCTGGGGCGCCACGGTCGATCACCTGGACAAGATCAAGGGCAACGGCGACTTCCTCTGCGGCCGCAGCCAGGGCTGCAAGATTGAAGCATCAGTCGAGTACATCAGCGACACCGTTCCCGTGCTGGCCGATGGCTGGAACAAGGACTCGAGCGACGTCAAGACTGGCGCCGACTTCTACACCGCCAGCCTGAAGGCGCACCGCTACCAGACGCCCGACGTGGCGTAGAACGTTCCGCGCGTGATGCGCGGGCGCGAGGAGCAGGCCCATGCACCCGCTTGTCCAACAGACCCTGGCGAAGGCGGCGGCCGCTGGAGCCGTCATCGACTTCATAGCCGACTTCGACACGCTGATCGAACTGGAGCGCCTGGCGCAGGCCATCGAACGGCCGCCGGCCGACGAACGCCTGGCGCTGCTCGCCGCGCCGATCCGCGTGGGCGGCGTGGATCTCCATCGGCTATCCCTGGGCGCCATCGAATGGCTCTCCGAACGCGGCCTGGCATGGTTCGAGGGCGACCCCTTGCAGCAGGACCTGCTGGTTGGTTTCGTGATGGCGCACGTGAAGGCGCCCGAGGCGTTCCTGCGGTTGAACGCGGCCAGAGAGGCACGCAAGACGATCTGGGATTGGCGGATTTCCGTTCACGCCAGTAAAGAGGAACTGGGCGTCGCCATGACGGCGCTATTGACGGTGGCGGATCCCGGCGAAAAGACCGATGCCGGAAAGGCGACGCGACGGCATGGATTCGGTCCCATCGTCGCGCATCTGGTAGATCGCTTCGGCGGTTCCCCGGCCTACTGGCTGTGGGAATGTCCGGACGGATTCGCGCTCTTCATGCTGCGTCATGCTCAACGTGTGCCGGCGCCGGGATCTTTGACGGTGGGAATCGGCGGCGCTCCGGATCCGGACGGCTGGTATGCCCGGGCGACGTGGAAGTTTCAGAAGGCGGCGAAGGCGTACCTGGCGCGGCTCAGCGGCGCTGCTTCGGCAGAAACCCCGCCGGCATCCCCGGCGGCCGCCGGACAGGTAGCCGAGTCGACGGCGAATCGGGAGAAGACGGGATCGAGCCAGCCCAGATGAAGAAGACGACGAGCGCCAGGATGAAGAACCGCGAGTCAACAATCCAGCCCGCCATCGCGCAGGCCACTGCAGCACTGAGAAATCCATCCGCTTTCATGGGAATAGGCTAACGCTTCACAGTACCAACGTCAATGGGCAACGAATTTACATTGGAGGCGACCGTCGAGCTGCAGACTGCGGCCTCGGAGGCCTCGCTGCGGCGCCTGACTGCAAACGTCGATCAGGTCAATGCCTCGATGGCCAAAGCGGAAAAATCCGACTATATCCAGAAGCTCCAAGCGGCGTTCGCCCAGAAAGGCACCGCCGGCGCCACGCAGGAACTGGAGAAACTCTCGGCGTCCCTGGGCGGGGTCGATGAAAGCGCGTCGCACACGGTTCACGGCTTGCACGCCGTCTCATTGGCGCTCGACGGAAACTTCTATGCGCTCTCGCGGGTTGCCTCCGCCTACGGCATGTACGCCATGTCGGCGATGGTCGGTTACGAGATCGGATCGAAACTGGCGACCCTCGTCATCGAGCTAGGGGACAAGTTCCAGGACCACATGGGAAAACTCTTTGGCATGGGTGACTACTATTCCCAGTGGTCACAGGAGGTTCATTCCGCAAGCGCCGCGATCGTCCTGGATTACGATCGCGTGGCCAAAGGGGCGGAGAATCTGCGCGATCGCGTCGAGAAGTCCACGGCGAAACAGAACGCCGACCAGGCCAGGACCAAGCGGCTGGCCTCCGTCGCCAACGAATACGCTGAGGCGTTTGACAAGGAATCCCCACGCGAGGGTGTGGACCGGACTCGTGATCTGACCATCACCCAGGCCAATGATCGAAAGACGAGCGCCGCCGCCAACATCGATGATTTGCGCAAGCAGAAGGCGGCGCTGGATGCGAAAGCGGCGCAGGCCCAGAAGATCGCCGACGACTTCCAAGCGGCGGCCTTTCAGAATGGAGACCTCGGGGCGATCAATGCGCATATGGAAGCCAGGGGGAACGCCAGGAAGTTGAAGGAAAAGGCTGATCAACTGGGCAAATCACTCGACGATGCGATTGCGCAACAGGTCGCGGTCATCGCCGACGCCAATGCCGACATCGAAACTGCGAACGCGAAGGCGGCCATCAATAAACACAAGATCGACCAGGAAGAGGACGCTCAGCGCGGCAAGGATGCCAAGTCCCTGCAGGAGGCTCGCAAGAAGCAGGCGGATTACCAGTTGTCCCAGCGTCCTCCGGAGGAGCAACTAGCGATCGTGGAAAAGCGGATCTCGGCGACGAACAGCCAGCTCAAGGGAAATGCCGGCCCTGTGAATGACGCCGAGGAGGCCCGTCTCGTCGAGGAGAGACTGAGTCTGGTCAAGGAGCGCGCGCGCCTGCAGGCGGATATCGCACACCCGCGGGAGCATAATGCGGAACAAGTCACCCGCGCCCAGGATCAGATTGGCCGCGCCAAAGAGCGCGTGACATCCGCCGCCGATCTGCATTCCGTGTTTCAGCGCCAGTACGATATTAAGGCCGGCCGCACGCCGCAGGACGATCCGGCCAAGGCCTCGCTCGACGCGTTGCGACTGATCGCCGAGAACACGAAAGTCATCGCCCAACTCTCAGGACCCCCCCAGTAATGCCCACGCAAGCCAAAACGGTCGACGATTGGTACCTGGACGATCTGGACGCCCAGGAGGAATACCAGGACGTGCGCTCGGACGGGGTCGTGACCGTCAAGCAGCAGTGCCTGCATATCACGCTCTCGCGCGCGCGGAAACTGGTCGGCCTGACACAGTTCACTCCGGACGTTGGCCTGCAGGCGGCCAGCCTGCCGTTCAAGTCGGGCCCCAACACGCCGCAGAACTGGGATTTTCGCGGGAAGATGTTCGTCTGTTCGCGCGACAAGATCGGTCCGATCGACTCGGTCACCGGGGAGTGCTCACAGTCCCAAGTCTGGGAATACTACTCGGACTGGGAGGACGTACCTGACACGAAGTGGAAGGCCACGGATCCGAAATCGGCGGCGGGATGAACGTGGAACGGTCAGCGTTTGGTTTGCGCGGCGCGCATGGCATCGGCGCGCACGGCCGCGTTCTGGACGGTGTAGCCGGTCGTGGTCTGGCGGATATCGAGAGCTGGGGTCGTGCTGGATCCGGGAACGTAGTAGCCGGTCAGCGTGCGGTAGGCCGTACGGGTTCCGGACACGGTCTGGAGGGTGAACCCCGATGAGGTCGTGTCGATGCGCTTCACGCCAGGGACGGCCGCGGCGATGACGGCCGCATCGGTAGACGCCTTGGCAGCGTCGGCCGCGTTCGTTGCGGCGGGCTCCGCCAGGCAGGCGCAGGCCATCAGGGTCAGGGCAACGATCAGCACCGTTTTCATGAGCCCAGCATAGCGCGAGTTACGAGCATGGCCAACGCGAAAATAATCAAGAGCGACTGGAAGGCGCCCGGGGCCGCGAAACCCCTGGCGGCCGCCATGCGGACGCTCGGCGATACGCTCGCAAACACCCGGGGCGAGAACGGGATCAACATCCAGCGCCGGGGCGGACGGCTGAGCATCGTGGGCGAAGGGGCCACGACCTTTCCCTGGTCGAAGCTCTGCCTGGGATTCTCCATCTCGGGATCCGTCGTGACGATAACAGCCGGCGAGGTGCAGTGGGGGACGCAGACGGTGCAGATCCCAGACACGCCGGTCACCATCGATGCCGACTACCAGTACGTCGGCGTGTGGTCGAGCATGGCCGGCGCCGGCATCATCCTGCCCAGCACGGATATCGCGCTCTTCCGTCCGGACGCGGACACCTGGCGGCGCTGGCTGTACCAGTTCCGCCGAATCGCCGTCACGGCCAACGGCAAGCAGACCTTCGCGGTCCGGCTCGCGCGGATCGGCTGGGGCAACATCATGCTGCCGGCCCTGGGGGCGCCCGCATGAAGCGCTGGATCCTGACCGGACTCGGCGTGGCCGTGGTGGCGTCGCTCTCACTCCTGAAGCCCACCATCTGGCAGGGAAGGTCAGGCAACCAGGTCACGGCCGAGGACATCGCCTGGTGGATGGCGGCGCTGCAGGAACGGGCCTATGCCGTGGGTGGGACACCGCATGTCGTGACCAGCATGATCCCGCGGTGGGAAACGGGCGGCGATCAGTATGCCGACCACATGCAGGGAAGCAACGTCGTCTATTCGAACTACCTCGTGTGCGCGGGCTACGACGCGATCGTCCGGACGAACTGGTACGTCAATCGGCAGACCGATTACTGGTACCAGGTCAAGGGCGCGGCGATCGGCCGGTATGTGACCGCGGCGGGATCCCAGGCGGTGGTCTCCGTCAACGGATTCGACTCGTCGGTCCTGAACGGCGTGTACGGCCGGACATTCCCGCCCAAGACCGTGCAGGTTAGCTGGATGGTGAATATCCAAATTCCGGACAGCGCCGTGCTGTACTGGACGAACGCCAGCGCGGCGATCGCGATGGATGATAGCGGCCGCTGGCTCGTGGGACCGGTTCTGACCGCCGGATCGATCTACCCGTGGTACGCGACGCTGGACAGCGCGCGCGGGCTTACGGCGGCCTCCTGGGGGCGCCTGCACGCATTCTACACGCAACACTGGTACGAGCCAGTTACGGGCGTCGTCGTGGCCACGGTGGGAACAACGAACCCGATCGCGGCGCCGGCGTTCGAATATGCGCCCGCCAACTGGTCGCAGGGCCGTCAGATCGTGATCGCCGACATGGCTGATGGGGACAACCTGCTCAAGTCCCTAGTGCCGCTGTACGTCGACGACACGCTGGCTACCAACGGGAACTTCGACTTGTACTTCGCTACGCCGCTCATCACGACCGACGCCTGTGGATACGTGTCCACGAACTATCACACCACGCTGCCGATGTTGACGGTGACCGGTCTCTGGGCGCGGCTGGGAATTGGCGATCGAACCAACCGATTCAGCCGCGAGCCTGCGCGGATGGTGCCGGCGCACACGAACTGGATCTACCGTTATACCGACTGGGCCCCGTCGCAGGCGCCGGTCGCGCAGTGCTACACGTCGCAGATCTCGACCTCCGTCGACTACGCGGTGTCGTGGACTCCCACGAACGGCTACGTGTGGAGCACGTACAGCGACGCGACTCCCGCGGTGGTTCCGGAGGCCACGGTTCCAGCGACGTACGGCGACTGGCCGCTGCAGATCTACACGAACGATCTGGTGGAACGCGGCCGGGTTGTGGCCGCCCTGCGCTGGACGCCGGCGACGCTGCAGTGGACGAATACGGTGGGGTATAATTGGCTCGACAACGCGTTCACCAACGTTAATTGGGAGTCCAACCCCGAGGACTGGGGCGCGGGACAGGGAGACGGTTACTGGCTGCAAATCAGCGGATGGTTGCCGTGGTGGCAGGCCACTAACGGTGCCTTCTTCCTGCCGGCCGCCGGGTGGAACGTCGCCAAGATCAACGCGAATCTCAACAGCCTCAGCAACGGGCCACCGGAGACCTCCTACGCGAGGAGGTGGTCCTACTCGAAGTCTCAGACGTACCGAAGTTACGTCACAGATATTACGTGGGATGGCTACCCCAGCGCATATGAACTCGACAGCCCGCAGACACAATTCTCAGAGATGCAGGCGAACAGCAACTCCTACACGGTCATCTATTCCGTGCCGGCGTGGACGTTGCCTTACTGGCCCACGCAGATCGTCTGCAGTGCCGTGTGCTACGCCGTTTGTCAAACGGGCCTGATCGACTCCGTTGGTTCGCATCAGTGGTCTGATGGCACGATTACGAACGTCGGGTCAGTCGTCATCACGCACTGCGGTGGCCCATCGAACGCCTGTGCCGACGTGGTGTCAATTCCCGACACAATCCCGCCGCCCACGCCAGGAGAGATCGACACGACGGCGATGGGCAGGTCGCTCTTTGGCGGCTTCGGCATAGTAGGGCACGGTGTCCGGTATGAAGCCGATTCCCGCTCCGGATCCACGAACGAATGGACGGGAACGCGCTACCAGTCCGGCCAGGTCCTGCTCAAGTGGCAGTTCCAATGCCTGACGAACGCACCATGAGCAATGTCTTTCATCTTTTCCACGCTGGCGCGACGCCGCGGCGCCGGCGTCGTACGGTAGGCGGCATGCGAGGTACCGATGACAACGCTTAATCGATCCATCGACCTGTACGTCAACGGAGATCTCCCGGGCGGCCAGAACGCCCTCCTGCAGTCGCAGACATCCGGCAACCCCATCTCGGGCCGGCCGCAGTGGATGATGGGCGATCGTTTTACGCTCAATCTGTACTTTCGTGAGACCGGCGATGCCGGAGAACTGACGACCGCTTATACGTTGCCTGACGACTTGTCGCTGGCGCTGGTCGGAAAGGACTCGAGTGCCCTGAAAACCGGCCCGGTTCTGTTCAGCGCCTCCGGGGCTGACTGGTCAAAGCAGGGCGCAGACGACGCTGTCTACTACCAGGCCGTTCTGGCGCTCGACACGGATGCCGTTCTGGCCGCGTTCGCGGCCGCATCCACAGACACGATCGACGTCGACGTGGACATCAAGTTCATGGATGGCGGCAACACGGCGCGCCTGACCTACAGGGTCGAACTCACGCTCTGTCGCACGGCCTACATCGGGACTGAGGCGTTGCCGGTTCCGGGTGTGGCATATCGCATCAAGTCTCCTGGCGGGATCATGTTCCAGATCTCTGTAACGGACGATGGGCAATTCCAACTCACGAGGGTCTGACCATGCACGCAAGATTCGCCGCTCTGCTGATCGTAATCGCCACGTCCGCTCTCGCCGTTCCCCCGCCCACGGGAACGGTCTGCACAGCCGTCATGGTGGATACGAATGGCAATGTCGTTGGTCCCACCAACCTTGTCCTGCGATGGGGAGTAATCACAGGGACGCCAACGACCGTCGGCGGCTACGGGATAACGAATGCGTTGACAGACTTTCTCGCGTTCGATCCGGCTGGTGCGGCGTCCTCCGCGACGGGGGGCCTTGGAAGCGCCGCCTGGACCCCCTCTACCAACTATGCGACCCATGCACAGGGAGATACGGCGGACGCGGCATTGCCTCGGGCAGGAGGCGTTATGACTGGCTCGATCAACATGGGGTCCAACGGCCTTTTCAACATCACCAATCTGCACGCGATAGTCGGGTACTACTCGCCTTTCTACTCAACGAATCCGCCTGCCTCAATCCAACTGTACTACGATGGGAACAAAGCCTCCCGCGTTCGGATTGCTGCTGGCGGTCGTGTGACTGTGAACAAGTTCGGGCGCGGTGATGATGACGTGGCCACGATGAGGGACTTACCATCGATCCCGGCCGTTGACAACCTGACCCTCACCCGCAAGGGAAACACGGACAGCGTCTCCGCTTGGATCGTCAACAACGGCTTGTCCGTTTGGTACGCGGCCAACCTGGCATCGATGGCGACGTCCTTCATCGACGGTCCGGGCTACTACTTCGGGGACGAAGGCGGCATCAGCAGCAACCTGTCGAGTGGGTACACATTCCTGAATCCCGGCTATGATGGCGTCCTTCCGGGGCTGCCTTCCACAAACGGGTTCACGGTACCCGATGACTGGAATGGCGTGTACGGGGGACACTGGACTTATTCCCCCGCCATCTCGGCGACAATGGGCGTCCCGACATTCGCACAAGATGACGGAGCGAACGGCAGTTGGATGTGGTGGTGCCCCGGCAGTTGGAACGGCGGAAGTTGGGGTTGGATCATTCAGGCCGGTACGTCTCCGGGTATCTGGTCTTACGCTTTCATCTACAATGCGGCTCTGTCCGCGGGAGGAACGCAGTTCTATCTACCCTACCAGTGCGACGCTGTGGGGTATTACGCCATTGGCCCTATCAATCCACACGACTACCCGATCGAGGCGGACATGGGAACGCCATCTACCGTTCGGACGATGACTCTCGTGTCCCTTCCCATGCAGCTCGGTTTCACGGCGAGCAATGCCCTTTGCACCATCATGTTGCAGACGACCAACACGACGCTGACGACGAACCAGGTCGCCGTTGGGATCGTGGATATGACCGGGGGCACGACCAACTGGGCAGGTCCGTTGATCAGACAGAGTCAGACCGACATCAATAACTCGCTGTGGACGGCGGCCTGCAATTTCTACGGTTCCACCAATGTGGTGGAACTGGCCATCGTTTCGAGTAACGCGGCAGACATCATCGTCAAGGGAATGGCGGCACCGTGCAACTAAGGAGTCACATGAACAAGATAACGCTCATCCTGATCGTGGGCCTGTCCGCGGAGATTGCCGTCGCCGGACCGATCAACATTCACAACTCCACCGCAGCCAAGGAAAAGGCGGTAGAGGCTGCCAACGCCACGAACGTCGACGCGAGCGTGACCTGGCAGGACATCCGCGATCAGCAGCAGGCGGCGCTCGACGCGCTGCAGGCGATCGACGTGACGACGACCGGCACCCTGGGTGTGGCGATCGCGGCGATCGACCCTTCGACCCTCGCCGGTGCAGCCAAGACGCAGGCGCAGGCCACAAAGGCGGCGCTGCAGGCAATGCGCCAGACCCTCCAGGACGTCAAGGCGGCGATCCGCCAGGACCAAGGCGAGGTCCGGCGAATGGTCCGGAAGCTGAAGGCCCAGGACGATGACCGGAAGTCGGCTAAAGCCTCTGGCGGATGATTCGTTGCGGGCAGTCCGCGAACTGTCCGCAGTTACCCTTTTCGGTCCGTCGGTTACGCGCAGAATCCACCCTTTTCATTCATTTCGTAGGGTTACAGTGCTGATCGACTGCTGCGAGGCGGGCTCGTTCCTGGACGAACTGACCCACACCGGCACCGCGCGGCGGACCGTGCTGGTGTCCTGTTCGAGCAACGAGCCCACGTATTTCGTGTCCGGCGGGCTGGTCAGCTTCTCCGATGCGTTCTTTGCCGGCGTGATGATGGGGCTGGACGTAGGGCGCGCCTTCGGACTGGCCCGCGACGCCATGAGTACGTACCAGTCAGCCCTGATGGATGCCGACAACTCCGGCACGTACACGCCGAACGTGGACGAAAACCTGGCCGCGGATATCCGCGTGGGCGCGTCTTTCGTCGTGGGCAAGGACATCCCGCAAATCGGAGGTGTCTCGCCCGCGCAAACGCTGTCAGGCACCACCCGGGCGACGTTGTGGGCGGCGGATATCATGTCCACCTACCCCATCCAGCGCGTCTGGTGCCTGGTCGTTCCACCCGGCCATCATCCCGATCCGACCAACCCGGTGGGCGATCTGCCGAGCATCGACCTGACCTACAACTCCGCCACAAGACGCTATGAGACCGACTACAGCGGCTTCAGTCAGGTGGGCACGTTCAAGTTGGTCTTCTACGCCCAGGACATTTGGGGCAGCCTCTCGTTGCCGCAGCAGAGTTACGTGACTCAGGGCGGGTTTGTCGAGCGCGCGATCCTGGTGACCGGCGGATCGACGAACGGCGCGACGTGGCCCGGCGTGAACACCATGGGCCGGCTGGCCTACCACACGTTCCGCAGCCGCTGGCTGGACCCGTCTGCCATCCGCTACCTGAGCCCGCTGGCATGGCAGGACGTGGACAACGACGGGACCAACGACATCGCCGCCGTCGCCACGGTCTCCAACCTGCAGGCCGCGATCACGACCTGGGCGCAGGGGGCGAACAAACTGACGGTCTACCTGATCGGGGATGGTTCGAACAACGGGTTCGCCGTGAACGGTCAGGAACGCCTGGATCCGGCGCTACTCAAGAGTTGGCTGGACGCCTTCCAGACCAATGGCGCCGAGGTCGTCGTTGTGATGGACTCGCCCGGCGCCGGCGCGACAATCCCGATCCTGACGGCGCCGGCCGGCCGCACCCGCACGATCATTGCGGCATCCCAGGCAGGTCAATCCTGCCTGTTCGCCAACAAAGGCGTCGTCAGTTTTAGCGAGTACTTCTTGAGCGACATCCTCAGCGGGTTCGATCTGCGGACCTCATTCAATCAGGCGCGGGACGCGATCCGCCAGGCGTCGGGCCGGCTTAGACAAGGAGCGCAGTTGGATGACAACGGCGACGGCTTGGCTAACAAGGCCGATGGCGCCGTGGCGCAGGCCCAGTACATCGGCACGGCCTTCATAACGGGGTCGGAGTCGCCGATGATTGAAGCGGTCACCCCCGACGCCCTGCTGGCCGGCACGAACTCCCTGGTGCTGTGGGCATCAGGCGTGACGGACGCAGATGGCATCTCGAACGTGTGGTGTACCATCACGCCGCCGGATTACGACGGCACGGGCGACCTGCCGCAGACCAACCTCGCGTGGAATGACGATAGCCAGCGTTACGAGGCAGTGTGGAACGGCTTCACCACCTACGGCACCTACGCTCTCTCCTTCTATGCGATGGACTCGCGCGGCGAGGTCTCCCCGACGATGCAAAGTACGGTGACGCTCGCCGACGCCTACGAGCCCGACGACTCGGCGGACCAGGCAAGTTGCCTCGCCGTCGGGGGCACGCAGCGGCACAACTTCCATTGCCCGGACGACGAAGACTGGGTCCGGTTCTACTGTGTCAGCAACGTCATCTACGAAATCGATGCCAATCAGGTCGGCACCAACGCCTATGTGACGCTCGACCTCTACTGGGAGTGTCCCGACGGAACGCTGACGAATATCGATTCCCTCGACTCTGACGGACCCGGCGCGGGTTCGGGGGCAACCACGTACATCTTCAAGGACATGCCGGAGGGGTTCTATCTCGCTCGCGCACGTCCGGCGGACACCAACATGTGGGGGTTTGCCAGCGATTACGACCTGCGCGTGTGGGTGCCGGCTGGCGGGGGAAGCCTGATTGTGGTGGCCCTGGACAAACTTAACGCCGGCCATCCCCCGCCGGGTGCGTGGGTCGAAATCGTGGGCGTAGGCTCACAAACCTTCGACCCCCAGGCGAACAGCGTGTCGTTTCCCAGCATCCCGGACGGAAGCCAGACGGTCGTCGTTCATGTGCCATCAGGCTATTTGGCGGAGGAGGATCCCAAAAATGCGGCCCAGATCAATAACCCCTCCTCCTACTATGGGAACCCCAAAACGCTGCCCAGTTCGGACACAACCCAGATCCTCGTCTTCCAGTTTGTGCCCGTGGCGCAAATGACGGGACGTGTGCGCGACCGGCTGACTGGGGCATGGGTCGACGGCGCTACCATCGCGTTCACGGCCCGCAACGGCCTCATTTCCAATCTCGTCTACGACGGCTATCCGGCGTTCACGACCTATAAACTACCCTGGGCAACGGCTCTCAACGGGCGGTTCCCGACCAACGTGTTGTTGCCGACCGTGGACTACGATCTAAGGTTGACGAAGCCCGGTTACTCCAACCTGGTCATCCAGAGTGCGGTAACGGGCCTGACCGCCGGGACGGTCGTGGACTTGGGCAACCGCTGGTTGAGCCCGGTGGACGCCAACGGCAACGGCATCGCCGACGCCTGGGAGACCCTCTACTTCGGTGCTGGGACCAATGTGAATCCCATGGCCGATGCCGATGGAGATGGCGTCAATAACCTCGCCGAGTATCTGGCGGGCACGAATCCGACCAATGCGCAGAGTGCTCTTAAACTCAGCAAAGCCACGGCTGGATCGACGAATCTGACTCTGAACTGGCTGGCGACGCCGGGACGCGTGTACGAGGTGATGGGCCTGCCGCTGCCCGAGTTGGTGCGGCCCACACCACTCTGGCAACTTCTAGGTGGACCATGGACCTCCGAAGTCGGCGTCACGGAAATGAACTGGTCCGCTCCTGCTGCCGCAAGCACCGGACACGTCTACCGGGTCGAACTCCTGCCGCCTTAGAGGCTATTCAAACACCATCCTGCCACAGGGAGCGGAGCCGCTTCCGGCTCCGGCCGCTCGATGGCACTCAGGGCAGGCCGGCGCGGCGGGGACACCGTCGCCCTACCAGCGCAAACACGAACTCCTTGCCAACCACTTTTCGCTTGCCCGGCCCCATTCGCACCTATACCTTTGCTGCCTTCCAAGAAACTCCCTGGTCGGCACTTTTTCACGGCGTGACTGCAACGAGTTCAAATCCAAGTGTTTGGGCCTGCCTGCGCAGGCGGTTTTCCAGTCGTTGCTTGTGGAGCACTTCGTTGCGCGCAAAGACCGTCTCGT
>CAITUY010000077.1 GCA_903895695.1 uncultured bacterium | reverse complement strand
TTCAGCACGCAGGGCCAACCAACAGGCGAAGAAGATGTTCTATTGGGAATCCGGCAGCCAAAGAAAATCAACCGAAGAACATCCACGGCCGCGCATGTTCATCCCGCCAACCCAGCTACACTTTCGGCTTGGCGTTGGTAAAAGCTGCCCACTGTGTCAATAGAGGCTGGAGACACGGTCTATTGCCGAATGCGGTATTGTGATTTTCGCTTCCCGTTGCCTGGCAATGTGCAGATCCTGCGGACGAATCTTGACGGTGGCGGGTTCGATACCATCGGCGGTGCCATTTATGTCGTTGGGCCGGATGGAGGCCCGGTCAATACGCGTGAATACGCGGAGACCCTTCAGAAGAAGTATTGGAACGTGACTGTCGGGTCTGGCGTTGGTTGTCCAGACGTGACGGACAACTGTCAGGATGTGCCATTTGCTAGTTCCAACGGGGTGATACACTATCCCCTTTTCGATGAAATCTCGGCTGGTTCCGTTGATCAACCAGGCGGAGGGATTACCGTAGGAACTGAAGACCGCATGACCAAGATTCGCTTTTCCTACTTTGGCGATTATTGACCTTGTAGCGTGTTGTCCAAGCGGCCGCACCAATCGCCGCAGTCTGCGGCTCGCGCGCTCGCCGAGCCTGGCCGCTGGCGTTGGGTGAAAGGATTAAGAGAGTATGCTTGAAGAACAAAGAAGATTTTCGGCACGATCGGCACGTTACGTCGCCGTGGGCGTGATGGTTCTGGCGTTCTGCACGCTTCGCGTCTGCGCGGAGGCGCAACCCAAGGATAAGACCGCCCCGCCCACCAAGGGCTACAACTGTCTCTTTATGGGCCACAGTTTCTTTGCGCCTATCGCCGGCAGTTTCGCCGAGCATCCGGCGCGTTGCGGCTTTCCGGAGCACAGGCAGACCGTCATTGCGCACGGCGGCACGAACGGAGCGCCCGGCTACTTGTGGAGCAGTCAAATGCCCGACGTGGCGCGGGCCAGGAAACTGCTCGAATCAGGGACCGTCGATCTGGTCGGACTGACATGCTATCCGGGTGCGGGCAGTGATGTTGTGGATTACCGCAGATGGGTCGACCTGGCACTCACGAACAATCCGAAGACGTGCTTCATCATCCAGGCGCCCTGGGGCAAATACGAGAACAGAACCCTTGCTCAGTACGAGGCCGAATCAGAGGAGATCCTAGACTACGTCCACGGGATAATCGACCAGTTGCGCCAGGCCTATCCACAGACGACCTTCCTTTGCATCCCCCAGGGGCGCTGGATGGTTGGCCTCTGGCGTCTCTACGAGGAGGGGAAACTCCCTGAGGTCACTGCCCTCAAGCGGAATAACACGGCGGATCACGGGCCCTGGCTGTTCAAGGACGACCTTGGGCACGGAGGAGATATCCCCGTCAGGATGGGCGCGCTACTCTGGCTGGCCACTATCTACAAGGTCGACCTGAACCAGTATCAATGGCAAACGAATACCCAGGTCGATCTCAAGAGACTTGCGCAGGATATCGTTCAGAATGATCCCTGTTGCGGTGTCGGATCGAAAACCAAGACTATGAAACTGGACCCCCGCCGAGGGGCGGCGGTACAGTGAGGGCCGATGACTGAAAGGGGAATGCACTTTATGGATACTGCCAGACACACGATCCGGGAAGGTGAATTCACAGGCTCAGAAGTTAAGCCTGGGACGGTTCACAAATACAAGCTTTACATCCCATCGAAAGCCAGTCCCGCACAACCTGCCGCTCTATATGTCCAGCAGGACGGCATGCTGGATTTCGTGCCGGAGCTCTTCGAGCAACTGAGTGCGGACGGAACCATGCCCGTCTGCGTCGCATTGGGTGTGGTCTCCGGCTCGTTTCCGGCGACGCGCGGGGGCGGGTTCGCGAGATCGACGCGTTCGCCGGAATACGACGGACTAGGCCCGGATTACGCGAACTTTCTCATCGAAGAACTGATCCCATTTGTGAAGAAGGAATACGGCCTGAATCTTTCGGCTAATCCGGATCTGCACCTGATCGCAGGGTGCTCATCGGGCGGGATCTCGTCCTGGACTGCCGCTTGGGAGCGGAACGACTTCTTCCGTCGCGTCTATATGAGCAGTCCGACCTTCTCCGCGTTCCGCGGGGGCGATTCCTTGACCGTTCTGATGCGGAAATACGAAACGAAGCCGATCCGCGCCTACATGACCGTTGGGACGGACGACATGCGGAATTCCGCGGGCGACTGGTATCTGGAAGCGATGTCCGCAAGCGAAGCACTGAAATACGCCCAGTATGATTTTGCATTTGAGGTCTTCCAGAACGGGCCGCACGGTGCTGGTTTCGGTGACGCCAAAGTTCTTGAGAAGGTAATGCGCTTCATCTGGAAAGACTGGCAGACGGAAGTCATCAAGCCGTTGGGGCTTTCTCCGCGTGTTGCCGATATCATCACGCCATCCGAACCGTGGTGCGAGGCAGACGAGCCGATGCCGAAAGCCTGTGTGCCGACCATTCCCGAGGGGTATTACAGCTTCGATCAGGGCGGGCGCATCTGGCTTAACCGTGCTGGCGGGACAAGAATGATTGCGGCGGAAACAAGCCGTGAGATTACGTCCATCGCCATCTCCTGTGATCGCTGGCGCCTTTATATCGCCGACCGAAACCGCCGTTTTGTCTATGCGATGGCGATCCAGAAGGACGGGACACTGACCGACTGCTATGCCCATGCGCACCTCCATCTGGCCGATGACAGCATTACGCTTGGGGCCTTGGCCGTCTGTGTCGATACGCTGGGGCGCCTTTATGCAGCCACGCAGTTGGGAATCCAGGTGACGTCGCACACGGGGCAAAACAATACGATCCTGCCTCTGCCGGGGCACCTGCCTGTGACGGGGTTGGCTTTCGGCGGAGACGGCAATGCCATCCTGTATGCGGAGTCAACGGGGAAAGTGTTCAAGCGGAAAGTATTGACGCGCGGCTTGACGGAGACAACCCCGCTTGCGGAGCCACTGTCACCGGCATTCTGATGTGTGCCTGAGGTCCGAGGGGGTGTGCCCCCGTTAATGTCCGAGAGCCCAATCTTTTGTATGGCGCGCCCACCGGGAGTCGAACCCGGCTCGCCAGGATGAAAACCTGGTGTCCTGACCGATAGACGATGGGCGCACGGGTCAAAAGCAGGGGGCGAACTATATCACATCGCTTTCGGCCCGCAACCGGAAAAAGGGAAAAGGGGGTTGACATTGCGGGGGCTGGTTCATAGTATGACACCCCTTTTGATCAAAGGCACCGCCTTTGGGTAGCCGGGTCAACGTTGAGGACGATAACCATGGAACCGTATGCTGTAGTTGAAACGGGTGGGAAACAGTACCTGGTCAAGGCCGGCGAAACCCTGAAAGTAGAGTTGTTGGAAGGCGCTGCCGGCAGCACGATTGAGCTGACCTCCGTGCTGGCCCTCTCCGACGGCAAGACCCTTACGATCGGGACCCCGACGGTGCCTGGCGCCAAGGTGAGCGCCGAGATCGTCGAGGAGTCCGTCCGCGGCCCCAAGGTCGTGGCCTTCAAAAAGAAACGACGCAAGGGCTACCGGCGGAAGGTCGGCCATCGTCAGAACAAGACGGTCCTGCGCGTCGCCAGCATCGGCTGAACGGAGATCTTACCATGCCAGCGAAATCAGGAAGTGGTGTTAACAATCGGGACAGCCGTGGGCAGCGCCTGGGCGTCAAGTGCTACGACGGCGAGACCGTGACCGCCGGCAGCATCATCGTGCGCCAGCGCGGGTCGTCGATCACCGCCGGGCGCAACGTGAAGACCGGCCGCGACTACACGCTCTTCGCGCTCGTGCCGGGGACCGTCAAGTTCGAGAACTGCACCCGTGGCAAGCGGGCGACCGTCATCAAGGCGACCGCCTGACAGCGCCTGCCACAATGCCTTTGAACCGAAGGCAGCGAGAGACGCACCGTGTTTACCCCGGTGCGTCTTTTTTTGTCAGCTTCACCCGGAACGTATGAAGACCCGCACGTTCATCGATAGCGTCAGCATCCACGCGATGGGGGGGCGCGGCGGCAACGGCTGCGTCAGCTTCCGCCGCGAGAAGTACGTCCCGCGCGGCGGCCCGGATGGCGGCGACGGCGGCCGCGGCGGCCACGTGATCCTGCGCGTCGATCCGAATACCGACAGCCTCATCAGCCTCTACTTCCAGCCGCACCAGCATGCCCGCGGCGGCCAGCACGGTATGGGCAAGAAGATGCACGGCCGGAATGGAACGGACCTGGTCGTGCTCGTGCCGCGTGGAACCGAGGTTCGCAACGCCGCCACCGGCGAGGTGCTCGGCGACTTGCTGGATGCCGGCCAGGAGATGACCGTGGCCAAGGGCGGCAAGGGCGGGCTCGGCAATCCGCATTGGCAGACGACGACCCACCAGACCCCCTACGAGCATACCGACGGCGACCCGGGCGAGGAATTCACGCTGCGCCTGGACCTGAAACTGATGGCCGATGTCGGCCTAGTCGGGTTCCCCAACGCCGGCAAGTCCTCGGTGGTCAGTCGCATCAGTAACGCGCACCCGAAGGTCGCGCCGTATGCGTTCACGACCATCAACCCGATCATCGGGACAGTCATGGTCGACGACTACAGCCGCTTCTCGGTGGCCGATATTCCCGGCGTGATCGCCGGCGCGCACGAGGGCATCGGCCTGGGCGATCGCTTCCTGCGGCACATCGAGCGGTCCGCCTGCCTGGCCTTCGTAATCGATATGGCGGGCACCGAGGGCCGGGACCCCGTCGACGACTACAGGGTGCTGCGCAAGGAATTGGAATTCTACAACGCCGCCATGCTGGAGCGTCCGTTCGTGATTGTGGCCAACAAGATGGACCTGCCCGAGGCCGCCAAGCGGCTGACGTCGTTCAAGCGCAGGACCAAGACCAAGCCGATCCCCATCTCCGCCGAAACCGGCGAAGGCATCGACGAGCTGAAGAAGCGCCTGGGTCAGATGGTCCGCAGCCAGTAGCTCGCCGCCTGCCGCCTTGCGCGGCAGGGGCGGCCGATTGCCTGGGAAAGTACGCTTTCCCGCGCGATCGGGTTCACCCGCGACGCAAGGTCGCGGGGGTCCAGAAGAGCGCCTCAGATCTCTTCCCGGAACGCGAGCACGTCGTCGAGCGACCGTTTGCCCGCCAGGACCATCACGAGGCGGTCCACGCCCACGGCAATGCCGCCGGCCGGCGGCATGCCCGCCTCCAGGGCCGCGAGGAAGGCCTCGTCAAGCGGGTAGACCGTCCGACCGGCAGCGCGCCGTTCGGCCGCCCAGCCTTCGAAGCGTGCCCGCTGTTCGGCCGCGTCGGTCAACTCGCTGAAGGCGTTGGCGATTTCCACGCCGTCGATGTAGAGCTCCCAGCGTTCGGCCACGGCCTCATTTCCCGGCTTGCGTCGCGAGAGGGCTGCCGCCGCAACGGGATAGTCCATGAGCACGACCGGCCGGTCGCGCGGCAGGGCCGGCTCGACCCGGGTCACCAGGTCATGTTCGAATCGCTCGCCGTCATAGTCGGCGACGGGATCCCAGCCGGCATGCTGGCGGAAGGCGTCGCGCACCGAAATGCGGAGGAAGTCAGTGAACGGTGAACCGTGAACCGTGAACGGTGAAGACGATGAGGTGGACGATGGAAGGTGGACGGTGGATCGGGACAGAGGCGCCAGGGCGGCAATCAACTCCTCCGTGTCTCTCAGGATGTCGAGGTAGTCGGCATTGGCGCGATACCACTCAAGCATGGTGTATTCGGGGTGGTGCAGCGCGCCGCGTTCGCCTTTGCGGAAACAGGGTCCCATCTGGAAGATGCGGTCGCAGCCCGCCGCCAGCAGCCGCTTCATGTGCAATTCGGGCGAGGTGCGCAGGAACCCGGCGCCGGAAGGCTCGGCATCGATATTCAACTCCAGGGCCGGGGTGGGCAGCCGGACCGGGGTTTCGACTTCCATGAAATCCCGCGCGACAAAAAACGCGCGGATGGCATTGAGCACCCGGCTGCGGAGTTCCAAGGCCGGCCGCAGGGACTGCAGCCGGGCATTCTCAAGGTATGGCGAGCGGCCCGTCGCTACCTCGTCTTCAGGGCGCGATCGGAGTATTCGCCGGTGCGCGTGTCGATCTTGATCGTATCGCCCTGGTTGATGAAAAGCGGAACGTGGATCTCGAAGCCCCCGTTGATCTTGGCGGCCTTCAGCACGTTGGTGGCGGTGTTGCCGCGGGCGCCGGGCTCGGTCTCCAGGATCACCTTTTCAACGAACGTCGGCAGCGTGATGTCCACGGGCTGGCCGTTGTGATAGAGCACGCGCACTTCGCAGTCCTCGAACAGGAAGAAACGGCTGTCGCCCAGCACAGAGGCGGGGATCGTGGCCTGCTCAAATTCCGCATTCATGAAGATGTAGTCGTCGCCTTCGACGTAGGAGAAGCGCATGGTGCGTTCCTCAAGGTCAGGCTTCTTGAGGACGTCGTTCGAGCGGAAGGCGCGCACGAAGGTGTTGCCGTCGAGGAGGCTTTTGAGACGGCAGGTGTAGATGGCTGCGCCTTTGCCCGGTTTCACGAAATTAAACTCCGTGATGACATACGGGGTGTTGTCGATCTCGACGCGTAGTCCTTTGCGCAAATCCGGTGCTGTGTAATCCGCCATAAAAACCTCAGTTCTCCTCGATTCCCTTGCAGAGTAGGGCGCATAAGATAGGCACCGGTCGGGGAGCTGTCAATGCGCAAAACGCAACCCAATAACCGTTGAGAATAGCGGGCCGGGTTGGTATGGTGACGCGGTTCTGGGTCGGTCGCGCGACCGGCGGAAGGTGACGAACGGAGGATGGACCATGCCGATTCTGGCCGTCGAATGCGGGAAGTGCGGAGCCAAGCTTAAGATCAAGTCCGGGTTGGCCCGGACGCCCGCGGAGATCAAGTGCCCCAAGTGCGGCAAGATGATTCCGGTGTCGAAGGACGCGGTGGCCGCGGCTCCGTCCGAGGCACCTGCGGCGCCGCCCCCTCCGGCGGTCGAGGCCGTCCCTGTCGCGGTGCCTGTGGCCGCGCCCGTGGCCAAGGCTGAGCCCGAAGAATCTGTTCCGGTCGCGACGCCGGCGCCCGAACCCGAGCCCATTCCTGTCGCGCAGCCTGTGATCGCGGCGCCGCCACCACCGCCACCGCCACCAGTCTGGCCTATGTCGGCTTTGCCAAAAGCGGCTGCACCGGCGGTCCCGCCGGTCAAGACGGCCACTGTGGTCCTCCCTCCCGTTCCGGTCGCTCCGACTCCCGTGGTCGTACCAGCTCTAGTGGTCACGCCAGTACCCGCCCCGGCCCCTGCACCGACCCCGGCCCCCGTGCCAGCGCCGGCTCCAGCCCCTGCGCCAGCCCCCGTTGCCGTATCAGCAGCACCTGCCCCGGCACCAGTCGCCGCGCCAGCCCCGGCGGCTGCGTCGGCCCCTGCAGCCGCACCGCTCCCTGCGACACCGTCCGGCGTGTCCCGGAAGGCGGCGGCTCCGATTGTTCTTAGCCACTTGGGCGAGCAGCATGGGGCGTTGAACCTGACCGTCAAGTGTCCGACCTGCAACTGGCAGACTAAGGTGCGCGAGGAATTGATCGGCAAGAAGATCCGATGCAAACAGTGCGGGGGCATTGTCCCCGTGATCGCAACCGAAGAGCCGCCGGTCGCCGAGTCTGTGCCGGCCGAGCCCGCCGTGCCGGTCGCCGCCGCGGCCCTGAGTCCCGCGCCCGAATCCGCGCCGCTTCCCCATGCTACGGCGGCTGCCCCGGCGGCGGTGCCGGCCGCAGTCGCTGCCGAACCCCCCGTGGCGCCTGTTGCTTCGCGGGCGGCTTCCGGGCGCATACCGCTGGATCGCGACGAACCGGCCGACGGTGGGACGATCAGGATTATGGCGACACCCCCGACTCCGCACCCGCCGCAGCCGAACCCGGCCTCCCTTACTTCCTCGACCGTGGATGCGCTTGTTGCTGAGGTCGCTCAAGTGAAGACCCGCCTGCTCCAGATGGAGGGTCAGAAGAACGACGCGATTCGTCGGGCTGAAGCGGCAGAAAAGGCCTTTCAGGAGATGGCTGGCCAGCGGGCCATTGACGAGATGAACGCGCGTCGCCGCCTGGCAGATCTCGAGACGCAGGTTCAGGCGCAGCGGGTGCTTCTAGCCACGCTCAAGGCCGACACCCAGGCGGAATTACAGGCCGCCACGCAGCGGATTTCCGCGCTGCAGCAACGGTTGCAGCGGCTGGGGTGACGCGCGTTGGTGTCAGAGAGTGTTCAGTGTTCGGTGTTCAGGGAACCCGTTGCGAGTCAGGTCGGACAGGGAGCACTGAACACTGAACACTGAACACCGAACACTTCCATGCGCATTCTATTAATCACGCCGCCGATGGTGCAGGTCAATGCGCCGTATGCCGCCACGCCCGTCCTGGCCGGTTTCCTCAAGTCAAATGGGTTCGACGTATCCCAGGTCGACGCTTCACTGGAACTGGCCTTGGCGTTATTTTCGGCCCGCGGCGTCGAGTCCATCCGCACGGCGATCAAGCGCCGGTTTCGAAAACGCAAGCGTCAGCCCGCCGCCGTGGCGCATTTTCTCGCGCATGCCGCGACGTTCCGGGACACCGTGGACCCGGTCATCCGGTTTCTCCAGGGCCATGACCCGTCGTTGGCCCTGCGCATCGCCGGCCGCGACTTCCTTCCCGAAGGACCGCGGTTCGCCGGGCTTGGCCGGCCCGGGTCCACGACGGCGACGGCCGGGATGCCCGACGAATCGCTTGCCTGGGCCTTCGGCGCGCTCGGCACGCACGACAAGGCCGTGCATCTGGCCAGTCTGTACCTGGACGACCTGGTTGACGCCATCCGCGAGGGGGTTGACAAGCGGTTCGACCTGGCGCGCTATGGAGAATCCCTGGCAGCCGGCGCGCCGACGTTTGACGGACTGGCGCGGGCCTTGGGGCGTCAGCCGACGCTCGTCGATGGCCTGATTGACGCCTTCGCCGAGAAGGCCCTGCGGGCGCATGGCCCCGATGTGGTGGGGTTCACGCTGCCTTTCCCGGGCACGGTCTACGGGGCGTTTCGTATGGCCCGCCGGATCAAGGCGTTGCAGCCCCACACCACGGTCGTGTTGGGCGGCGGCTATGCGAGCACCGAGTTGCGCGGGTTACGGGATCCGCGCGTGTTCGACTCGGTCGATTTCGTGGTGCTGGATGACGGCGAGCAACCGTTCCTCAGGCTGCTCGCACACCTGCAGGCACGGGCGTTGCCGCTCTTGCAGTTGATGGAAAATGCCCCGCCTGGGCGCGTCGTGGAGACCGGGTTGGTGCGCACTTTTTTTCGGGCGGGCGGGCGGGTCGTCTTTGCGGCCGGGCCGGCAGAAGCGGTGGCGCCGCCCTGTGACGATGCCGGCGCGCCCGACTTCAGCGGGCTGCCGCTGGACCGTTACTTCGCGATGGCCGAGATGCTCAACCCCATGCATCGCATCTGGTCCTCGGTGCGTTGGAACAAGCTCATGCTGGCGCACGGCTGCTACTGGCATCAATGCCGGTTTTGCGACACGCACCTGGGTTACATCCGGCAGTACCGGGCCACGCCCGCCGCCATGCTGGCGGACCGCATTGAGACGGTCATCGCGCAGACCGGCCAGACGGGTTTTCATTTTATCGATGAGGCAGCCCCGCCGGCCGTGCTGCGGCACCTGGCCGAAGAGTTGATCCGCCGCCGGCTCGCGATTACGTGGTGGGGGAATATCCGATTCGAGGCGGCGTTCACGCCCGAGTTGACGGAACTGCTGGCGCGCTCGGGTTGCGTGGCGGTCACCGGCGGGCTGGAAGCGGCCCATGACCGGTTGCTTCAGGTGCTCGACAAGGGGCTGACCGTCGAACAGGCCGGCCACGCTGCCCGGGCGTTTGCTGAGGCCGGGATCATGGTGCACGCCTACCTGATGTATGGGTGCCCGACGCAGACCGAGCAGGAGACGGTCGACGCGCTGGAAACCGTCCGGCAGTTCTTCGCCGCGGGCTGGCTCCAATCGGCCTATTGGCACCGTTTTGCCCTGACCGTGCACAGCGATTTCTTCCGGCACGCACGCGACTACGGTCTGCGTGTGGAGGCGCGGCCCCCGGCGTCGTTCGCGCTCAACGAGGTGCCGTTTCGTGATGGGGTGGAGGCCGATCACGTCATGCTCGGACGCGGATTGCGCAAGGCCGTGTACAACTACATGCACGGTGTGGGCCTTGACGCCGACGTGCGCGATTGGTTCGACCGCCCGGCGCCGCCGGCGGGATTGGCGTGAGCCGTCCGCAAAAATGACTCCAAACCGGCGCCCGAGTCGTGTACAATCCCGCCTGAATTAACCGGCTGCAATGGACGATGATATACCGACTGATCATACTGACCGGCGATCGCCGGGGCGAGCAAATCACGGTGACCGAGGAGCCGATGACGATCGGTAGCGGTGCGACGTGCGATGTTCGTATCATTGATCCCGAGATGGCGCAGACGCACGCCGAGATCACGCATCAGCCCGGGGGCCCGACGATTCACGATCTTGGATCGATGAACCGGATCCTCGTCAACCACCGCGAAGTGCGTCAATCGGTCATCAAACACGGCGACCTCGTGGAACTCGGGCGGACGCGTCTTCTCGTGCAGGCTTACGTTCAAGCTGAAGTGGAGGCCGGCGAGGAGGGCGAACGGCGTCGCAAGTGGCGGCCCGTGGTGATTGGCGTCGCGGTCCTGCTGCTGATCCTGCTGATCCCGTTGACCTGCCGCTGGCGTCCAGCGGTGCCACCGCCCCCGGTACCGGTATCGGTGCCCACGCCCCCGCCCCGGATAAAGGTTGTCCCCGGCGCACCCCAGGCGAGTCGCGTGGTGCCGCCGGTCCCGGCACCGCCGACAGCTTCCAACGCGCCGGTCCAGTCCGTCGTTCCGGCATCCAACTCCGTGCCCCGCCCGGTCGCTGAAATCACGCAGGGCAGTCCGACCGGGCAGGTGGCCGCCCGCATCGTGTCCGGGTCGAACGCCGTGACGTCGACCACAACGGCGGACGTGGCGACAGCCGCCGCCCGGTACCCAGCGCACGATGAGGGCGCCGAGCGGGCGGCGCAGGAAGTCGAGCTTGCACAGGCGGCTACGGCGGTGGCCGAATCCAAGGCGCGTGCCTTGCTCGTGCAGGTCAAGGACCACCTTGACGAGGGGGACTTGGACGAGGCCGAGCGGATTCTCACCGAGGTCTTCTGGTTTAGGCCGGACTTCCCGCCGGCCCTTGAGCAGCGGGCGCGTCTGTTGGAACGTCGTGGTCGCCTGGGTGATGCGCGCCGTCAGTGGGAGTCGCTGGCCGCCCTCACCAACGCCGAGACGGTTGCCCTGGCCAAGGCCGAGATCAGCAGGATCGACGCTGCCCGCGAGGCCGCGAAACCGCCCGCTCCCGCCAAGCGCCTGCGCATCGACTCGGTGGAACTCAGCAAGTTCCCTGAAACGGCTGCGTTCCATGAAATGCGCCTGCTGACCGTTCGACTGATTCCGACCGCCGAGGTCATGCCGGATACGGGCGAGGTCAAGGTTGAGGTCGTCTTCTACGAGCGCGACGCCGTCACAGGGGCCGTCGCCCCGGCGCCGGATCGTGGACCGCGGGAGGCCGTTGCTGTCGATGGCGCCTGGCACGAGGGCGAAGCCAAGGTGGTTTCCGCCTCCTACACGATTCCGGCTTCCGCCTCCACCAACCGGTCCACGGCGTTTTACGGTTATGTGGTCCGCGTTCTTCACCACGCCGTGCTTCAGGACGCCACCGCCCAACCGCGCGACTTGCTGCCCAAGCCCGTGCCCGACGCCCCCGCGGCGCCGCCCCGGGAGCCCGCCGGGCGGCCCGGTGCAGACTGACCGGCCGAGCGGTGCAGGATACCATCATGAGGGAGAAGATTTCCGCCTGTGTCATGGCCGGCAACGAGGAGCGCAAAATCGGCCGTTGCCTGCAGAGCCTCGCGTGGTGCGACGAGATCGTGCTGATGGACAGCTTCAGCACTGATCGTACGGTCGCCATTGCCCGCGAGTTCACCGACCGCATCTACCAGCACGAGTGGCTGGGGTATGTGGGACAGCGCAACCTCGTTCGCGAGTATGCCCTGCATCCGTGGGTGCTGTTCCTGGATTCGGATGAGGAAATGTCACCCGCCCTGCGCGATGAGATTCTCGCCGAGTTCGAGCGCGGCCCGGGTCGGTACATGGGGTACGAATTTCCCCGCCAGGTGTACTACCTCGGACGCTGGATCCGGCACGGCGAGTGGTATCCCGACGTCAAGCTTCGGTTGTTCAAGAAGGAGTTCGGGCGGACAGAAGGGCAGGAACCCCACGACCGCGTGGCCGTGCGCGGCCCGGTCAAGCGGCTGCGAAATCCGATCTGGCACTATACGTACGACGATCTGGCGGACCACCTGTTGACGGTCAACCGCTTTTCCACGATTACTGCCCAACAACGCTACGTCCGCGGCAAAGGGGCGCTGCTCCTCGATCTCACGATCCGGCCGATCGTGAGGTTCGTTCGCGGGTATTTTCTGCAGGGCGGGTTCCTTGACGGGCGGCACGGGCTGACCATTGCCGCGATCTCGTCGTTCGGCGTGTTTCTGAAGTACGCCAAGCAATGGGAACTCCGGCAGAAGGATGAGCACGCTTACCGGGAATTGCCTGAACGCGCCGCGATGAAGCCGGGATATCAGTGAGCGATGATGTGGCGTATCCAACGCGCGGCCGGCCTGCCGCTGCTGGCCCTCTTGTTCTGGGGGCTGGCGACCTGCCCGGGCCGCGGGGGCGAGCCCGCCCCGGCGGCGCCGCTCGAGCTTGACGGCGCCATTCGCCTGGCGCTGGCCCGTAACCGCCAACTCGCGTTGGGCGACCTATCCGTACGCCGCCGGGAAGTCGACGTTGCCGGCGCGCGCGACGCCTTCAGCCTCAGCGTCGGGCCGTTCGGTAATGTCGCGGCGGCCAGCGACGGCACGATATCACAATACGGGCTGCGCGCCAGCCGCACGACGACGTGGGGGACCGAGATCGGGATCGGCCCCGAAGTCGACCGGTACCCGTCCTACATCGATAAAGCCTGGCGATCGGCCGTGGTGGTGGACGTGCGGCAACCGTTGTTCCGGCGGTTCGGACCGGCCTACAACCGTGAACCCCTCAACGACGCGGGTGACCGCCTGACGGCCGAGCGGCGCCGGTTCGAGGACCAGCGAGCCGGTCTCATCGTCGATTTGGTGACCGTATTTGAGCGCGTCGTGCGGTTGGAGAAACAGGTCGAGGCCGACCGGCGCGTGGTTGACCGCCTGGCGGCGACGCGCGAACTGACGCGGCTGCGCGAGCGGCAGGGCCGCGTCTCGGGCGTGGACACGCTGAGAGCCGAGCAGCAGCATGACGATGGCGTGACCCGGCTTGAGGCGGACGGCGAATCGTTGTACCAGGCCCGACGCGACCTGGCCGACTTGCTGGGTTCGGCGCCCGAAACCGAGTTCCGCCTCGTGCCGCCGCCGTTGCCTGAAATCGAGACACCGGATACTGGCGCGGCCGTGCGCATGGCGCTCAGCAATCGGCTGGACTATGCGCAGGTCATCGACGACTGCCGTGCGGCCGCACGCAAGTCGAGGCTGGCCAGGCGCGGACTCCAGCCGGACGTATCCCTTGTGACGCGTTACGAACAGTTCGGCGACGATCGCACGCTCGGGGGGTCCACGACGATCGACGATAGCCGCTGGTCGGTTGGTGTGGCTGGCGACGTGGACCTGGTCCAGGCCCGGGAACACACGGCGGTGAAGGCCGCGGTTCTCGATCTGGACGCGGCACAGCAGACCATCGGACTCAGGCGGCAGACAATTGCCCGCGACGTGCAGCAGGCTGTGTCGGCATACCGGCGTTCCCGGACGGATCTGACCAATGCCGGGCGCAGCTTCAGTGTGGGTGAAGCACGGGTGGAACTGGCGCATCGCCTCTTCGAAGCAGGCAGGGGCGACAGTTTCGGCGTGGCTGATGCGGAGCAGGGCTTTGTCGTTGCTGAGATCAACTTGTTGAATGCCCGGGCGGATGTCTCGGTAACCGGCTATCGCCTGTTGCGGGAAATGGGCATACTGGTCGAAAGCCCGGATGCGCTGAAACCGCGACCCGGGGTTGATGAACCATGATTGTTTTCCATCCAATGTGGACAGTGTCCTCAACCCAACAGGTAGGGCGTGGGCGTCCTCGCCCCGCCGCGACAGGAACGCGACCGTCACGGCGCGGCGAGGACTCCGTCGCCCTACCAAAGACAGTCGCACGGGTTCTGGCGCTCGCGATACTCGCCGCCGGCTGCGGCCGGGCGCCGGAATTCGAGCAGCCGGAGGCGGAGGTGATCCGCGGCCCGCTTTCCGTCTGGACGTCGTTTGACGGCACGCTGGAGTCCCGGTCGCTTGAATCGATTGCCTCGCGGGTGCAGGGCCGGGCGACGATTGTCGACTTGGCGGCCGAGGGTCTGGCCGTCCGGCGGGGCGAGGTCGTGGCGCGCTTCGACGATTCAAGCCTGGCCGCCGATGCTGTCCGGCTGGAGAACGAACTGGCCCGGGCCGATGCGGATCTCGATGCGCTCGAGAATGCGGAGATTCCGCTGGCCCAGCGGGACTTGGCTGCGGAGATCGCCGATTTCCGCCGTCAGGTCGAGAACGAACAGGCCACGCTGGTCGAAAGCCAGGAACTGACGGCGCACAAGCTCATTCCCGAACGCGAAGTCGAGCAGGGGCGTCGGCGGCTCGACGCCCTGCGCGCCCGGCTCGACCAGTTGGAGCAACGGCAGACGCTTCAGGATAAACACGCCCACCCGGCCAAGTTGGCCCGGGCCCGGGCCGATGTTTCGGCGGCCCGCGTCCAGCTCGCCCAGGTTCGTCTCCAGTTGACCAATTGTGTCCTGCGCGCGCCGGTGGACGGACTGGTGGTATATCTGCCGATCTATGCCGGGACCGAGTACCGTCCCATTCGCGTGGGCGATGCCGTCTACCCCAACCAGCCTTTCATGGCGCTCCCGGATCCCAGCAATCTCGTGGCCCAGGTGTATGTGCCGGAGTCCGATCTGGCCCGGGTTCAACCCGGGCAGCGCGCCCGGATCCTGCCGTTGGCATTCCCTGACAACGTGCTGAACGGCACGGTCGAAAACCTCGGCCCGGCGGCCCAGGCGCGACCGGGGTACCCGGCGTGGCAACGCTATGTCCGGGCCACCGTCCGCCTCGACGAGGGCGGCCTGCGGTTGCGGCCGGGAATGTCGCTGCGGGTCGACGTGCTGACGGTTCAACGCGACGCGGCCGTGCTCGTGCCGCGGGCTGCCGTTCGTTGGGATAACGGCGCGGCCGTTTGTCGCGTGCGAAAAATGGCGGGGAGCGAATTGCGGCGTTTTACGGCGGGCGCTGGAAACGCGCAATGGCTTGAGGCGTTGGACGGGTTGCGGCCGGGTGAGCGGGTCGTGCTGCCATGAATGGGCCGGATGCGCCCGTGCTGGAACTCCGGAACGTGGGTCGGGCTTTCCCGGCTGCGCGCGGGGCCGTGACCGTTCTCGCAGGGGTCTGCTTCGCCGTCCGCCCGGGCGAGTTCGTCGCGCTCACCGGGCCTTCCGGCTCGGGCAAGACGACCCTGCTGAATATTGCGGGCCTGCTCGACCGACCGACCGCCGGTGAGGTGTTCGTCGAGGGCCGCCGGGCCGCCGAGCTGGACGAGGCGGCCGTCGACCGGCTCCGCGCGCAGCGCATCGGCATGGTGTTCCAACAGTTTTGTTTGCTGGCCGCGCGCAGCGTGCGCGAGAACGTGCTGTTCCGGTTCCGGTACGCGCCGGTTCCGGAGGGACGGGCGCGTCAGCTCGCGGATGAGGCGATTGAAGAGGTCGGCCTCACGCCGCAGGCCGACCAGCCGGCGCGGCTGTTGTCGGGAGGCGAAATGCAGCGGGTTGCCATTGCGCGGGCCGTGGCCTTGCCGCCGGCGCTGCTGCTGGTTGACGAACCCACGGGCAACCTGGATGCGGTCGCGGCCGAGGGCGTCATGCGTTGCTTTCGTCGCCTGCACGAGCGCGGCATCACGATTCTGCTGGCCACGCACAACGCGGGGTTGCTGCCGTACTGCACCCGGCATCTGGCCTGCCGCGATGGCGCAGTGGTCGATGTCGGCGGGGGGAGGTCGTGATCATGGCGCGGCCCGCCTGGATGACGGATGTGCTGGACAGCCTCAGGGCGCGGCCCGGCCGCGTGGGGCTGGCCTGCCTCAGCATCGCGGTCGGCATGGCGTCGCTCTGCGTGCTGGTGGCCGTCAACGCCGGTTTGGAATTGAAGACCCGGCAACTGGTGGCGGAGTTGGGCGTCAATGTGTTCGGGATTCTGCAGCCGGCCGGCGAGTCGGCCGGTGCGCGGCCCGCTCGGCCACTCGGGCCGCGGCAGATCGACAGCCTGGCGGCGGCCTTGCCTGGCGCGGCCGTCACGGGGTGGCAGGCCTACGACAGCCGCGAAACCGGTCTGCCCGACGGCACGGTGCTGCTGGCGGCCGACGAGCGGGTGGGCATGGTCAGGCCCTGGCGCCTGATTGCCGGGCGGTTCCCGGATGGCGCTGATCAAAAGTTGCGGACCCGCTGCGCGGCGGTATCGGCAACCTTGGCTCGGGAATTGGGTCTTATGCTTGGGGCCGTCCTGCCGCTTCGCGGCCAGCCCTTCGCGGTGGCCGGGGTTTTTGAGTTGGAAGCAAGCGGTGAGGCGGCGCCGACGGAGCCCGCCGCCTATCGGCCGGGCGAGCGCGTGGTCGTGGTCCCCGGGAGCACGCCGCCGTACTGGCTGGGCGGCGAGACAGCGCCCAAGGCGGGGTTGGACGCGGTGTTCGTGCGCGCAGCCGACCCGGCGCGGTTCCGGTCGGCCCTGGCGCGCGCGGAGAACCTGCTCAGCCAGCCCGATCTGCAGGTGACGCCAGTCGTCTGGGTCACGCCCGAACGGCTTGCGCGGCGTTGGGCGCAGTACCAGCGGACGGTGACGGCCGTGGGCGGCGGCGTGGTCGTGTTGTGCCTGCTGATGGGCGGGACCACGCTTATGAGCTTGTTGCTGGCGGGGGTTCGCGAGCGGGTGCCCGAGATCGGGTTGCGGCGGTCGCTGGGGGCGTCGCGGCGTGACATCGGGTTGTTGTTCATGGCGGAGGCGCTGGCCATGACGGCAGTGGCCACGGCGGCGGGGGTGGCGGCGGCGCTGTCGGGTCTGGCCGTGGCGGGCGACAGGCTGGGGCTGCCGTGGGCGTGGAGCGGGTGGTGCGTAGCGGTGCCGGTGCTGGCCGGCGCGCTTGTGGCCGTGGCGTTCAGCTACGGCCCGGCCCGCCAGGCGGCCGGCATCGCGCCGGCCGAGGCGCTGAGAAGCGAGTAGGGACGCCTTACCGCCTGGCGGTGCGTTCGCTGACCCAGCGGTGAATTTGCTTCTGGGTCGTGGCCCAGGCCTTGGGGTCCTTGCGCTCTTTCAGGAACTGCGTATACATCCCGAGGAAAGCGTCGAGGAACGTCTTGACGAGGGTCAGGCGCTCCTGGAACCGGCTGATGGCGTCGAGCTTCTCGCCCTCGGGCAGTTTGAGCCCGCGAAACGTGAATTGGTCGGCGTCGAGCGTGGTCTGCCATGTCTCGGCGCCGCGGGCGATCAGGATTTTGGCACGGCGCAGTTTCTTCCCGCTCAGCAGCGCGATCTTGGCTTCGGTGCTCAGCTCCGGCGTCCCGCGGCGCAGGACGACTTCGTGCGCGCCTTCGCCTTCCATGGCGAACGTAAGCGGCCCCTCGACCATGACGGCGAACTCGCCCGCCTCGACGCGCATGAGGCCGCCGCGCGTTTCCGAACTGAACCACAGCCATGTCAGGAAATCCTGGCCGATGCTTTCGCTCACAGCGGAGTCCTCGCAATCGGGCGAGAAGCTGGCGGGCGGCAGGTCACGGATATCGAGCTTGAGCAGGCGGGCGGCGGCGTTGGCGGGCGTCACGGGGATCAGCCCGAACCCGAACGTCTCCCGCATGCTGGCTTCCAGGGCATCGACCTGTTTGTCGGCCACCGCTTCCGCGTAAACCAGGGAGGTCTCGGGCATGTGGACGAAGGCCATGCCCTTGAGCTGGGGCGGCATCTTCGGGAGCAGGCGGTCAGAGACTTCCTTGCGGATCTCGGTCTTCGTGCGGCGGTCGAGCTCGGACTTGCCCTCGGCCTGCATGCGGACCAATTCCTCCATCTTGCACTCGGCCCGGAGCAACGACTCGGGAATTTTGCGCTCGGCCTTCATAAGCGTGAGGCGCAGATATCCGGCATACAGGGCGGTATCGGCCTCGATCCGGTTATCGAGCAAATGGCGGCCGGTCACCCAACCGCGGATCGGCTCATCGCCGAGGGAACTGATCGATGGGGCGGCCTTGCTCTTGAACTTTTCGAGGTAGTTGCGCGGCAGGGACTGGGCGAGGTAGAACGCCCGAAAACTGATGCTTCCGCTTTCAAATGACATGATGAGGGTATCCAAGGCTCCCTGCCGCCTTGTGCGGCAGGAGACGAAATTTCAGCCTCCCGCGGCCCGACCACGGGGAGGCAATCGGTCTATGCCAGCCATTTCTTCAGATCGGTGACACACTGGCGGATGTCGCGGATCTGCTCGTCGCCGCCGATTTCCCGCTCGATGATCAGTTCGCCTGTAAATCCGATTTCCTTCAGGCGCCGCATGAACTCGGGAAACCGAACGCGTCCCTGGCCGACGGGCACCTCGCGGCCCAGGTTCTTGCCTTCGGTCGGATAGAACCCGTCCTTGACATGGATGTTGCGGACGTAGGGGCCGAAGACGTCCAGAGAATCGATGGGATTGCCTTTGCCGTACAGGATCAGGTTGGCCGGATCGAGGTTGATGCCGAGGTTGCCTGTACCGACCTGCTCGATCGTCCGCAACAGCACGATGGGCGTTTCCTGGCCGGTCTCGAACCAGAACCCGATGCCCTTGGCCTTGCCGTATTCGGCCACTTCGCGAATGGCCGCGACGACGGGCGCGTAGTTGGGGTCGGTCATGTTCTCGGGGATGAACCCGCAGTGGGTGATGACGGCCGGGGCACCGACCCAGACGGAGAAATCCACCCAGCGTTTAAGCGCGGCCACGCGTTCGCGGCGATGTTCCGGCGGCACGAGCCCCAGCGTGACCGGGCCCTCGGTGAAGTTCCATTTGGCCGGGCCGGGCACGCCGCCCCACATGGCGCAGATGCGCACGCCGGCGCGCGCCGCCTCGGCTTTGGCAGTGGCGGCGATTTCGGGGGTGGCCAGCGACAGGTCCCAACTGACGAGCTGGCACACGTGCAGCCCGAATTGCGAGACGTGTTCGAAGCAGCGCCCGCCGTTGGTCAACGAATTGAGAACACCGATTTCCATGGGGAGAGTCCCTTTCACAAGCGCACGACGCGTCCGGTCTTGATCGCGCGGTGTTCGGTATAGACCATCGCGACGCTGTCGCGCGTGCTTTCCGCGGCGGCGCGCGTATTGGCATGCTTCCCGGCCACACAATCCAGAAAATACCGCAGTTCCCGGACATAGGCGCTACCCGTTTCCACGGGGATGCGCTCGGCGGGGGCGCCGGCGGGGTCGAGCTTGCGCAGGGCGGGCTCGGGCGCGATGCCGTACTCCAGCACAGCCCGCTCGAAGAGCGCCCTGAAGTTCATGGTGAACTGCGCGTGCAACCAGCTTCCCCGCAGCGTCACGACCGGGCCGTTGTCCGAGTATTCCCACACCGCGGTGACGTCGTCTATGCCGCCGGTCTGGCCGACGCGGCCGGCGGCATAGACGGACGCCGGCCGGCCGAGCGCGTGAAGCGCCCAGTCAACATCGTGCAGGTGCAGGTCGAGAATGGCGCCGCCGGACCGCCCCGCGTCGTTGAACCAGTTATCGGCGGACCAGTTGCAGTAGCCCCCGATCCGTTCCATGCTCAGCGAGCGCAGCCGGCCGTGGACGCCGGTGCGCACGGCCTCGGCCAGGGCCTCGTACTCGGGCCAGAAACGCAGGCACTGGCCGATTGCCAGTTCGCGTTTATAGCGGTCGCGGGCGCGGAGCATGCGATCGCACTGGGCGACGGTGAGAGCCATGGGTTTCTCGCTGAACACGTGACAGCCGGCCTTCATCGCGAGAACGGCGTAATCGGCATGAATATCCGTGGGCAGGGCTGACACGATGACATCCGGTCGCTCGCGGCGGAGCATGGCGCGCAAATCCGTGTACGTGGCGGCGGTGCGGATATCAAAGTGCGCCTCGTGGCCGGGGAGATTCGTGGCGACCTCTTTGCCCGTCAGGCGGTCAGGCGCCTTGTCGCAGACGGCAACGATCCGGACGTCTTCAAAGCGACAGAGCGAATCGGCGTGCACGTGCCCGAGTCCGCCGAAGCCGCAGAGTCCAATGCGTATCATGGGCTGTCCCTGGGGTGGGCGATGGGTCAACCGTAGCCATGCTTGCGGAGTTCGCGAACCACCGCCTGCTGGAACGCCTGGGCATCGGCCTGGGTCGGCCGGTATTCCTTGCGGTCGGAGGTCGCCAGTGCGAGCCGCCCTGTCTGGTCCAGGGACCAGGCCGCGCGCACCCCGTCGGAGAAGACGACGGTGCCGCTTACCACGGCACCGGCTCGCACGACGCGGTCGACATCGACTTTCACGTTGCCGCCCACACCGGGCTCAGGCTCGGGCTCGAATCCCGCCATCTCGTCGTCCTCGGGAGCTGGCGGCTGGGCGGCGGCCGGGGCGGCCTTCAGATCGACCGGCGCGGCAGGCTTCTTCTGTTCCTTGATGTCCAGGCCCAGCTCAATCACGAGAAACCGGACGTCCATGTACGTCATCGTGAGTTTCAACTGGTCGGCAAGCCGGCGCTGAATTTCGGACAGGCTGCAGCCTTCCTTGACCCAGTCGGTGACGAGTTTCTTCTGTTCGTCGTTGATTTGCATAGGCGTGTGTATCCTGACGGGTGAACGATAAAACGGGGGCGAGTATCCCAGAAAGCGCCTTGGATTGTCAATGAGCCGTGGTACCATGGGATAGGAGACCGCATGATACCAGGCTGGGAACACTTTGAGCACGAGGCGGATGTCGGGGTTCGCGGCCGCGGCCGGACGGAGGCCGAGGCTTTCGAGCAGGCGGCACTGGCCCTGACGGCCGTGTCGGTCGATCCGGCCCGGGTGGCGGCGACTGAGCGGGTTGATGTCAGGTGCGAGGCGCCTGACCACGAATTGTTGCTGATCGACTGGCTGAGCCGGCTGGTCTACGAGATGGCAGTCGGGCATCTGGTCTTCGGGAAGTTCGAGGTGTGGATCGACGGCGGATGCCTGCGGGGCGCTGCCTGGGGCGAACGCGTGGACCCGGCGCGGCATGAGCCGGCCGTTGAGGTGAAGGGCGTCAGCTACCTCGCGCTGCGCGTGGGACCCGAGCCGGATGGAAACTGGGTGGCGCAGTGCGTGGTGGATGTGTGAGGAATGGTTAATGGGGAATGGTTGATGTTAATGGGGAATGGTTGATGGGGGGGTGAAGGAGAATGGGCCATGAACACGGCTACATTGAACCGGCTGGACGACTGGGCTTGGGAGATCCCTAAGTCTGGAACCATGCGCGTGCCCGGCATCATCTTCGCATCGGAAGAGCTGGTGGGCGGGATGGACGAGAAGGTCCGCGAGCAGATGAGTAACGTGGCGTCCCTGCCGGGGATCGTGCAGGCGGCTTACGCGATGCCCGACGCCCACTGGGGGTACGGGTTCCCGATCGGCGGCGTGGCGGCGTTTGACCCGCAGGAAGGCGGCGTGGTCTCGGCGGGCGGCGTAGGGTTCGATATTTCGTGCGGCGTCCGTACGCTCCTGACGGCACTGTCGGTCGAGGACATCGAGCCGCTGCGGGCGCAATTGGCGGACGGCCTGTTCCAGCACGTCCCGGCGGGCGTCGGCAGCACGAGCCGTCTGCGACTGGACGAGCGGGAACTGACGGCCATGTTGAACGGCGGCGCGCGGTGGGCGGTCGGCGCGGGCTACGGGCAACCGGCTGATCTGGGGCGGATCGAACAGGGCGGCCGGTACGACGGCGCCGATCCCGCGCAGGTGTCCGGTGAAGCGCGCCATAGGCAGGTTGACGAGATGGGCACGCTGGGCTCGGGCAATCATTATCTCGAGCTTCAGGCCGTGACGGATGTGTACGATCCCGCGACTGCCGATGCGTTCGGCCTGGCCGTCGGCGCTGTCGTGGTCAGCATTCATTGCGGGTCGCGCGGGCTTGGACACCAGGTGGCCACGGAATTCGCACGGCGCATGGTCATCGAGGGCCCGGGCTATGGCATACGCCTGGCGGACCGCGAACTGGCGTCGGTCCCGATTGACTCGCCGGTCGGCCGCGACTACTTCGGGGCCATGCTGGCCGCGGCCAACTGCGCGTTGGCCAACCGGCAGATCCTGGCGCATTTCGTGCGCGAAGTGTTCGAGCGGGTGACCGGCGACGGCAACTTGAGTCTGCTTTACGACGTGTCGCACAACGTGTGCAGCCTGGAGACGCACGAGATCGCCGGCCGGCGGCGCGACGTCTACGTGCACCGCAAGGGCGCCACCCGTTCGCTCGGACCCGGCGCGGCCGATGTCCCGGCCGACCTGAAGGCCATCGGACAGCCCGTGTTGATCGGCGGCTCCATGGGCACCTGTTCCTATATCCTGGCAGGCACTGCGGCGAGCGAGACCCGGGCGTTCAGTTCAGCCTGCCATGGAGCGGGGCGTTGCCAGAGTCGCAGCCAGTCGATGCGGCAGAACCGTGGCGAGGACGTGGTCGAACGGCTGCGGCGCAGGCATATCACCATCAAGAGCCGGTCCCTGCGCGGGGTCGCGGAAGAAGCGCCGACGGCCTACAAGGATGTCAACGCCGTGGTCGAGGTCACCCATGCGGCTGGCCTCGCGCGCAAGGTGGCGCGACTGGCGCCGTTGATCTGCGTGAAGGGGTAGCAGCTATTGAGGATTGAAAAGTGAAGATTGAAAATTCGGGGGACGGCGCAAAAACGTGTATTCTGACCGTGAAGGCGCTAGAGTTCCCGCATGACCGACGACGCCGATTTCTTTGACGAAAGCAACAGTTGCTATGCCCGGTGGGTGGCCGAACGGGCCAACGACTGGTACCGCCGGCACCCCTGGCTGTGCGGGTTCAACTATGTCCCCAGCACAGCCGTCAACCCGATCGAGCTGTGGGCCGCCGACACGTTCGACCCGCGCACCATCAAGCGCGAGCTGGGGTGGGCGAAGGAGTTGGGCTTCAATGCCCTGCGCGTCAATCTCCACTACTTCGCATGGGAAGCGGATCCCGCCAATCTGAATACCCGCATCGCGAAATTCCTGGACATCGCATCAGGCCACGGACTGGCCGTCATGCCGTGCCTGTTCGACGATTGTTCGCACAACGGCAAGCAACCGCAGCATGGGAAGCAGGATGACCCCGTGCCCGGCGTGCACAACAGCGGCTGGACGCCCAGTCCGGGCCATGCCCTGGTGGTCGACGAGGTCCGCTGGCCGTTGCTGGCGGCCTACGTGACGGAGACGATCGAAGCGTTTCGTGACGATCCGCGCATCCTGCTGTGGGACTTGTACAACGAACCGGGCAACAGCGGCATGGGCGAGAAGAGCCTGCCCCTGCTGCGCGAGACCTTCAACTGGGCGCGCGAGGCCAATCCCGCGCAGCCTGTCACGAGCGGGGTGTGGACGGGCGACACGGCGGCGGCCGGTCCCGACACGCTCAACGGGTTCATGCTGACGGAATCCGACGTCATCACCTTCCATAACTACAGCGAGCATGACCCGCTGCTGGCGCAGGTGAGACAGCTCAAGACGCTTGGCCGGCCGGTGATCTGTACGGAATGGATGCGACGGCCGGAGAGCCGGTTCGAAACGCACCTGGAGGTGTTCCGCGACGAGGGCGTCGGCAGTTTCTTCTGGGGGCTGGTCAACGGCAAGTCGCAAACACAGTTCCCCTGGGGCTCGCCGGTCGGCGCTCCTGAACCGGACCTGTGGTTTCACGACCTGCTCCGCCGGGACGGTACGCCCTACGTGGCCGCCGAGACCGCCTTCGTGCGCGACTTCATCGCCGACGTGCGCCGCGCCGAGGCGGCTGAGAAAGCCAAGCGCGTGGCGAAGAACGTGACACGGCGGAAGACGTGAGCGGGTGCCGCTGTCTATGGATCAGGCCGGACCGATATCGTGTCCCCAGTTCTCCCACCTGCCAAGCCAAGCATTGAAGCGTGGACAAGCACGACGAACTTGCGGCAACCCCGCCTGTTGCAGGACGAATAGACCGTTCTCAGGTTTGCGCAAGTCATAACCGGTTATTGTCGCACCCAGTCTGGCCGAAGGATGGGTGTCCGGCCCATCATTGATGTCCTCGGTCGAGGCGAAGCCGGCGATCGATTGCGCGAGTGCGTCAATTTGTGGACCATGATCGTGGAACACGGTCTTGAGCGCCTCACTATCCGCGAGGACCAGTGCCTCAAATTCGTGTCGTTGAAGGTATGGAACAAACCGCGGCTCACTGAAGTGCTGCCGCCAGACGGCCTCAGCCCGGTCGATAGATTCCGGTGACCGGCGATTGTCCACGGCGATCTCGTAACCTGGCATGGTCCTGGGCATCGCATAGGCGTCGAGCAGAGTCGTGAACCGCAGGTCGGGATCGGCATCGTCAGCAAACAGACGCCTCAGGTCGAACTCGACGGCATCCCAGTTCACGAACCCACCCCGCTGCCCCGTGGCTTCGCGACTTGTGGCGGCCAGAACCGGACGCTCAACCTTGATCCCGTAAAGCGCGAGGTGGTTGCGAAGGATCCGGTTGACAAAGAGTTCCTCAGTCTGCCCTTCCGCGTACACCACCAAGCGCTTTGTCACGGACGTCCTCCAATGATATCCTTCTGCCAGATCTGACCCAATGTGTACCGCTCCAGCCACGCGTTCAGTTTCTCAGGTGTCTGTCGCGTGTAAGAACTACACCCGGCCTCGATCTCGGCTACAACAACATCGCCAGGATTAAAATGGTCTATGAATGTGGCTGACTGGGTAGAGACGAGCACCTGACTAGTCTGCGCGGCGGTCTTCATGAGACCCGCGATCACTCGCTCTGCCGCTGGGTGAAGCCCAAGTTCCGGTTCGTCGATGACAATCAGTTGCGGGCGAAGATGAACAGGTTGAAGCAAGAGCGTCACCAGCGCCATGATTCTCAAGGATCCATCCGATAGATGCCCGGACGCGAACGGGTACTCGGGTTCGCCGACCATCCGCCACCGGAGTAGAATAGTCGCCTTATCGCCTTCACCCTGTGGCTCAAGGATGAAGTCGTCAAACCACGGCAGCACAATCTGCAAGGTGCGGACAATGTCTTGATAGACGGATGGGTACTCCGCCTGCAACCGTGCGAGAAATGCCGACAGATTGCCTCCGTTGGCGAACAGGTACAGGTTGTCATCGACCCGAGCGCGACCACGGATATAGGACTCCACGCTTGTGTCGTGGAACTGATAGACACGGCACTTGCCGAGCAGTGACTTGATGACTCGCGCCGTCGGCTCGTTTCCTGACCATGGGTCGTTGAGGCCGCTTTCGCGATGCCCGCCGGGGCCTAGCGGGATGATCTTGGGGCTCCTTGGATTGCCGTCCTCGTGGAACTCCGCTTCCTCATGCGTGAAGACGAGTGAATCCCCCGACGCGTGCGCCAAGCTAAAACTGTATACATTGTGGCCTCGATCACAACGGAATCGGAGTTTGCCGTGCATCACTGGCGTACGTTTCGGGCCAAAATGCAACAGATCAGAAGCTGGGCCTCGTTTCTGCACATAGGTCTGTAGTGCCTTGGTCAACGCGAAATTCAGCATTTGCAGGAAAGAAATGAGATTCGATTTGCCAGCGCCGTTCGCGCCTATAAAGACATTCAGCGGTCGGAGATCCAGTTCCGCGCTCTTGATAGAGCGAAAACCAGCCACCTCGATTCGTGTCAGTTGATCCATGATACGCCCTCCTTTCGGGCAGTGAGTCACGCGACTATACGAACTGTGTGGGCGTCATGCAAACCCTTCACCTTGGCATTGCAGGGGCTGCGATTATCTCTCCATGATTCACGCAACACCGGCGACCTTCTTCGTCCCCAGCAGATACGCCTCCATGTCCGCCTCGATCTGGCATGCCAGGGCGCGGGCCGTCTCCCGCTCGCGGGCAATGCGCGTTCGGCCGTCTGTCACCTTTTCCATGATGCGACGCTGGATGGCCAGTGGCGGAAGCGGGAGTTGGAGACTGCGCAGTTCCTGGCTGTTAATGTTGGCTTGGCCAATAATCTGACGACTCATGGCATTGATTTGTTGTCGGCCTATCGGACTGTTCAAGGCGTGGACGACAAAATCGGGGCTCGCCTGTTCCGTTTGAACACGGATCCGGATGATGTAGGAGGCAAAGACGAATTCGCCGTGTTCGTGGAACACGGCGCACTTGCCGACGAGTTCCTTGCTGTTGGTCCGGTTGAAAAGGATGTCCCCATCCAGCAGTACCAACCTTCGACGTTCCTTCTCGCGCAACTCAACATGTTTCAGGGCGGCCATGTCGAGCACTCCGTTAACAATGCTGTTCATGCGGACGACGGGCACACCCTCGCCCCGTGTGTTGGCCTTTTCGCTCGTACCGTACTGGACCAGTTGCAGAACCGCACCGAGGCTGACAACGGCGTACTGGCCCCGTGTAAGGTCCATGCCAGTGAGGGCCGTCTGGTTGTAACTCACACTCCACCGAGAGAAGTCAGTCCACGACACGGCGAAAGCCTTCGGTGCCTCCTCGCTACCGGGTGCCTTCAGGCCCAGATCGGCGAAGAACTGTCGGTCGGTTTCGACCTCGATTTTCTTGATCCGCTCTTCCGCCGATGCAATCGCTTGCCGGGCCTTCAGCCACTCGGCCAGGATTGCCTGTTGGGTGGCGAGTGGAGGCAGTGGGATTCTCGCTGCTTCGAAGAAGTCGAGTTTCACTTCCTTCCGGCCCTCAGCCCCGACCTTGTTCCGCCAAAGATATGCCTTGAAGAACGGCGCTTGGATGATCCGCGCAAAATACTCTGGAACGATCTTGATGCGATCCGGTTCGTACACGGCAAAATGTCCGGTGACCACGACGTCTTCCCAGTTCGGGACAATACCGACCGCGCCGTTCTTTAGATCGATTTTCGCCACGACGATGTCGCCCGGATGGGCGCGAAACAAGTCCATCGAGTACTCGCGATTGCTGTCGACCTTCCGTCGGTCAACCGAACCGTCGAAATGTATTGTGATCGGCTGGAGTCCGGAAAACGCGTGCTTGGCTCGATCTACAGGCTCCTTGCGCAAGTGCAGGACCGAACCGACGGGCGCCATTAGGGAGGCGGGCCAGTTCCAGTCGACTCCATGAAAACTCATCGGATCCCACCGGTCGAGTTCGGCAAGCCAAACTGCAAATGCCCTGTGCATAACTGCGGTCATGCATTGGCCTTTACGAAGAACGGTTCTGGATTCTTCCGGAATGCTTCGTACAACTCAACGCAACTTTTCTCGACACCAGTCGGCAGATTCGGATTCGGGTAGAGTTCGTTTGGGTCGGATTCGCCGGTGGCCGTAATGCCAACCTTCTCGGCTTCATACATGAAGATCGGGTAGTTGAATCGAGTCTTGAGAAGCGCACGCGATTCGACGGTTTTCCTGTCGGTCATGTCGCGCGTGTATTCTGCCAAACCCTTTTGTGCGACTTTACGTGCGTCCGCATCACCCCGTTGCTTGGCTTCGTCGATGACGCCCTGCAATCGGGCGGTCTCGGCGGCGATTTCCGCCGCGTACTTGGCATCCACTTCCGCGATGGCTTTCTTCTGTTCCGCGTCAAAGCGGGTCTGCTCTTTGCTCGAAAACTTTTGGAGGAACAGGAGTGAGGCTTTGACGCTCGCGCCCGAAGAGAAGAACGTCTCTTGCGGCAGGCTGACCACGGCACGGATGAACGCGCGGTCCTCGCAGAACTCGCGGACATAGCCGAGCGACGGGTTGTTGAACACGCCTTCAGGCAGGACGATGCCGAGACGACCACCCGGCTTCAGGAGTTCAAGGCAACGCTCGATGAACAGGATTTCGGTTTTAATCTTGCCGGTTTTGCCGCGTTTATCGCGTTCCTGGTCGGTGCCACCGGCTCCGCGTTTCGGCAGTTCGAAGAGCGTGGCGATGGGCTGGCCGACGGCGGCGCGTACGCGGGCTTGGGCCTGACGGTACAGTTCGCCGAATTCCCGGATATAGGCGTCTTCGTTGGGCGAGGCGGCAACCTGTTCTTCCGTGATGACGTCCGACGGTTCGACATTGGCGCCGAACGGCGGGTTCGTGAGGATGATGTCGAATCGACCCTCAAAGATGCCGTTAACATTGAGGAAGCCGTCATGGTGGTGCACGCCGCCGTGGCCGTCGCCGTGCATGATCATGTTCATCTTGCTGGTGCGGGCCATGCGGTCGTTGGCGTCAGTGCCGTAGACACAACGGTTGGCGAGCTTCCAGAGGCGGGAGTCCTTGACGGCCTGGTCCAGTTCCCGCTGGATGGCGTCAAATCGGGCACGCAAAAGTTCAGCACGCTTGGGGTCGGGGAGGTCCTTCTTGGCGTCCAGTTGGGCCTTGTAGGTTTGGTATTGGCAGTCGGCGTCAGCAAGAATTTGCTCGCGTACGATTTCAAAGAAGCGGATCAGAAAACCGCCCGAACCGCTGGCGGGATCGCAGACCACCTCGCCTTCCAAAGGCGCAACCATGCGGACCATGAACTCGACAATGCACCGCGGCGTGAAAAATTGGCCGATCTCGCCGCGGAAGGTGCGGCCCAAGAAACGTTCAAAGGCGATGCCTTTGATGTCCTCGCTGGTATCGGACAGGTCATAACTCTGCAGGAGCCTGACGATCTCCAGTCCTGTGGCGGGTTTCAGATTCAGCGTTTCGCCGGGATCGAAGATGCCATCCGAGGCATAGGCGCGTTTGGTGTCCTGAAAGAGCATGTCCAGCGGTTGTTCGCCGGGGAGTTGTTTGATGTAGTCTTCGGTGAATCGATTCTGGCGAAGCCGCTTCTTCCTCAGATCACGTTCGACGTGGACTTTGATGAACAAGACCTTGGCGATCTCATCAAAAGCAGCAACGGGGTCTTTCTTCTCGCGATTGCGGATGACGTTGTGGCACTTGTGCAGAAGGTCGGCGAACTCATCCTCCTTGAAAGTCTTCAGGGCCTTGAGGATGTCGTCGATTTCCTTGTCGCTGGCATCGGCATGGGGGATGGTCTCGATTTCTTCGATGTACCCTGGCATGCGATCCTTGCGGACCCGCCAGAATCGGGTTTCGCGCGAGTTGTGAGTGACGAAGAAGGGGGCATTGGTGAGGCGTGCGTAATTGTCGCCCTGGCCATAGTCGGCCGCCTTGATTGTCACATTGTCCGACTTGCATTCCACCACGATCAGCGGCGGTTTGTGGTCCTGCTTGTCTTGAACGGTTCGCCAGACGACGAAGTCGGCGCGTGCGTGGCCCGATCCGCGTCCCGTGAGTTCAACTTCTTCTTCAATCTGTTCGAGCGTGAAGCCGTATTCAGTGAGGATGACAGCCAGAAACGTCTGCCGAACCAGTTCTTCGGGGGTTTGAACAAGCCATTTCTGACGCACACGGCTGAATATCTGATTGCCCCGGATCTGAATCTGATCCGGCTTGGCATAGGGCTGCGGTTCGGGTTTCTTTTTGGCCATACGGCCTCCTTCTATTCGGTCTCAAGTTCCAGCAGTCGCCGCGCATCGGAGTAACTGTAGTGATCGGAGTCGCCCACAATAACATGATCCAGCAATACCAGTTGGACGAGTTTGCACGCCTTTTGTAGGTCGCGTGTTGTGTCGTCGTCGCCGACCGAAGGCTCCGGGTTGCCGGACGGGTGGTTGTGGACGAGGACCACGGCGGCGGCGGCGAGATGGAGCGCTTCCTCGATGACGCGGCGAACGTACACGGTGGCGTGAGTGGGGGTGCCCTCCGCGATGGCCTTCTCGCCCAGGCATTGGTTCTGACCGTTCAGAAAGACGGCAACGACGACCTCCTGGCGTTCGCCTGTAAAGCGCGGACGGAAATGCGCGGCAATAGACTTTGAGGACTCGAACGCGGGGGCGGTGAGTTTCTTGGCACAGACTTTCTTGCCAAGTTCGAAGGCGGCCTTAATCTGGGCGACCTTGGCCGGTCCGAGACCCGGAACTCTCAGCAAGTCCTGGACGTGAGTGCGGTCGAGACCGCGGAGCCCGCCGAAACTCTTGAGGAGGGTTCGGGCGAAGTCGGAGACATTTTGCCCATGCACGCCTTTTTTGAACGTCCCTTGTCCGACACGCAAGATGATGGCCAGGAGTTCCGCTTCGGTGAGGTGCTCAGCCCCCTGCGTGAGCAGGCGTTCGCGGGGGCGTTCTGTCTTCGGCCAGTTCTTGATGCAGTCGGACTTCATGACGGGCGGTCACTTGCTGTAGACGTTTCTCTACCAAGAAGTCGCGTGGGACGCGAGTGTTAACAACCCTACGGGGCGCTCGATCGATTGTTGTTGTGCGGCATTGAACAACCGGACTTGAGGTGCCAATTTGGCACCTCAAACTTGAAATCACATTTTGTGATTTCAAGATCGCCGTTGAGTTGCGCCTGACAGGCCCTATAATGCGCGGGATTTGCGGGCAATGGGGCCTGTCAACGGAGAACAACGCTATGCAATGCATCAGTCTGAACGGCGTCTGGCGCGTGACCCAGGCCGGCAAGTCCGGCGCGATTTCGGCGCAAGTGCCCGGCTGCATCCACACCGATTTGATCGCCGCCGGCAAGATTCCCGATCCGTTCTACCGTGACAACGAGAAAGCCGTGCAATGGATCGGCGAGGCCGGCTGGGTGTATAGCCGCGAGTTCCAGGCGTCGGCAGCCGTGCTGCGCCGCGACCGCGTACTGCTGCGGTGCGAAGGACTGGACACGCTCGCCACTGTGCGCGTGAACGGCCGCGTGATGGGCCGGACCGACAACATGTTCCGGACGTGGGAGTTCGACGTGAAGCGGGCCCTCAAGGCTGGCCGCAACCGCATCGAAGTAACCTTCGATTCGGTCATTCCTGCCATCGCCAAACGTCAGAAGGAACGTCGTATCCCGTCGTGGGGCGGTCCGCACGAGGTTCATGGGCGGGCCTGGGTTCGCAAGGAGCCCTGCAACTTCGGCTGGGACTGGGGCCCGGCGCTGGTGACCTGCGGCATCTGGCGGGCCATGTCGATCGTGGCATTCGATGCCGCGCGGCTGACCGGGGTGCAGATTCGGCAGACCCATGCGGACGACCGGGTTACGCTGCGCGTCCAGCCCGAGATCGAACGCACGGGCAAATCGGTCCTGCTGGCGAAGGTGCGCGTGCGCCTGGATGGCGTAATCGTCGCCGAGGCCGCCGGCGAATGCCGGGCGGCGTCCGCGGCGTTCGAAGTGGCCGTGGACAACCCGAAACTGTGGTGGCCGAACGGCTTGGGTGCACAGCCCCTGTACACGGTGGAGGTTGACCTCCTGGACGGCAAGGGCGTCGTGCTCGACACGATCGTGCGCCGCGTGGGATTGCGCACGATGCGGCTCGACCGGCATGCCGATCAATGGGGCGAATCCTTTCAGTTCGTCGTCAACGGAGTGCCGTTCTTCGCCAAAGGCGGAAATTGGATACCCGCTGACACGTTCGCCACGCGCGTCTCGTGGGATGACTATGCCCGGCTGCTGAACGACGTGGCCGACGCCAACATGAACATGTTGCGCGTGTGGGGCGGCGGCATCTACGAAAGCGATGTCTTCTACGACCTGTGCGACGAACTCGGTATCTGCATCTGGCAGGACTTCATGTTCGCGTGCTCGACCTATCCCGCTTTCGACAAGGCGTTCATGGCCAGCGTCAAGGCGGAGGCCGGGGACAACGTCCGCCGCATTCGCCACCACGCCTGCGTGGCGTTGTGGTGCGGCAACAACGAGCTGGAACAGGGGCTCGTGGGCGATACGTGGAACGACCACCAGATGAGCTGGGAGGACTACGGCAAACTCTTCGACCGGATGCTGCCCGAACTTCTGAAGGAGCTCGACCCGGAGCGCGACTACTGGCCCTGCAGTCCGCACTCGCCGCACGGCGACCGCAAGGATCACTCGAACCCGAAGTGGGGCGACGCGCATCTGTGGGACGTGTGGCACGGCCGCAAGCCGTTCGAGTGGTACCGGACCTGTGAGCACCGTTTCAACAGCGAGTTCGGGTTCCAGTCGTTCCCGGAGCCGAAGACTGTGGCGGGCTACACGGCCCCGCAGGACCGCAACGTCACGACCTACGTGATGGAGCACCACCAGCGCAGCGGCATCGGGAACACGGTCATCATGCAGTACATGCTGGACTGGTTCCGGCTGCCGGATGCGTTCGACAACACGCTGTGGCTCAGCCAGATCCTGCAAGGCATGGCGATGAAATACGCCGTCGAACACTGGCGGCGGGCGATGCCCCGCGGCATGGGCACGCTATACTGGCAGATCAACGACTGCTGGCCGGTGGCCAGTTGGGCTTCGATCGACTACCACGGCCGCTGGAAGGCCCTGCACTACATGGCGCGCAAGTTCTACGCCCCGGTAATGGTCTCGGCGGTCGAGGATGCCGCCGCCGGGACAGTGGCCCTGCACGTGACGAACGACCTGCGCGAGGCGGTGGCGGGCAAGGCGACGTGGGTCGCGACCGACGCCGCGGGGAAGACCCTGGCCAAGGGCGCCAAGGCCGTTCATGCCAAGGCCCTGGGGAATACGCCGGTCGAGACGATCGAGCTTGCCAAGGTGTTGGCCAAACATGGCCCGCGTGACGTCATCGTGTGGGTGGACCTGTGGGCCAACGGCGAGCGGTGCAGTTCGAATCTGACGCTCTTCGCGCGACCCAAGCACCTCGAACTTGCCGACCCGAAGATCGGTTTGACGGTCAAGGATCTCAAGGACGGGTCGTTCGTGGTGACGCTCACGGCTCGTAAGCCGGCCCTGTGGACGTGGTTGGAACTGGACAAGGCCGATGCGCATATCTCGGACAGCTTTGTGCACCTGCTGCCAGGTCGGCCCGAGTCGGTGATCGTGACTCCGAACAAACCCATGGCCCTGGCGCACCTGAAGAAGGCGTTGAAGGTGAAGAGTCTGTTCGATACGTACGCGTGAGGCGGGACCTGGTCGGGGAGGGTAGGGACGGCTCTCCGAGCCGTCTGCGGATGCCTCGGAGAGGCATCCCTACCCGCCCGTAACAGCGCAGGAGGACATCGTGGATACCGTCAAAGTCATTCTCGACACGGACATCGGCAGCGATATTGACGATGCGGTGTGTCTGGCGTATCTGCTGGCCCAGCCGCGGTGCGACTTGCTCGGCATTACGACGGTGACAGGCGAGCCGGTCAAGCGGGCGCAGATGGCCAGCGCGCTCTGCCGGGTGGCCGGTCGTGCAGGCATTCCGATCCACCCGGGTTGTGCGACGCCGTTACTGATCGAACAGCGGCAGCCGGAGTGTCCGCAGGCGGCGGCCCTCGGGCACTGGCCGCATCAGGCGGAGTTTCCCGGCAGCGACGCCATCCGGTTTCTGCGGGACACGATTCGCCGGCATCCCGGCGAAGTCGTGCTGCTGGCGATCGGACCGTTTACCAATGTCGGACTCCTTTTCGCGCAGTACCCCGACGTGGCCGGCTTGTTGAAGGGCCTGGTCGTTATGGGCGGGTGGTTCCGCACGCGCCTGCCGAATGTGGGACCGCTCGAATGGAATGCGATGCTCGACCCCCACGCCACGGCGATCCTGTACCGGCACGCGCCGGCGTTCAACCGGTCGGTGGGCATCGACGTGACGATGTCCGTGACGATGCCGGCGGCGGAGGTCCGTCGGCGGTTCGAAGCGCCGCTGCTTAAGCCCGTGCTCGACTTTGCCGAGGTGTGGTTCAAGCACGCGGGCTCGCTCGTCTTTCACGATCCGCTCGCGGCAGTGGCGATTTTTGAGCCGGGGATCTGCATGTGGGGCCGCGGCACGGTCGACGTGGAACTCAAGAGCGACCGACTGCTCGGGATGACGCACTGGACGCCGAATGAGAAGGGCCGTCACGAGATCGCCGTGGACGTCGATCCGGCCGCTTTCTTCAACGCCTGCTTCGGCGTGTTTTGACGGGCGGCTCCGAATGCCGGATCTGCCCTGCTGCTATTGTGCGACGATTGCCGCCGTGGATGCCGCCTATCCGGTTGCCCCGGCGGTCTTCGATATCGGTTCAGCCGCTCCGCGCTGCGCGCGCCATTGGCGTTATGTCTGCGGGCAGTGCGGCCAGCCGGCGCATTTCATGGCGACGGCCTATTGTCCACAGGCGGCGAAGTTCTTCTGCGTGCGGTGCGCAACCGGCCGGCGCGAGGTCGCCGTTCCGTTTTGGGCCTGGGAGTATTCCTACGAATACCAGTCGCCTTGGTCGGGCGGGTGGGAGCCGACGCTGGACCGGTTGGAGTTCGAAGGCCGCCACCCCGGCGCATTGGACGCCGTTTCGAAGGAGCCATGGCTGGTCCGCTATCCCGAACAACCCGGGCAGTGGCGCGCGTCAGGGACATTCACCGATGCCGACGTACAGGCGAACTGGAACGTCAATGCGCGGCGCTGGGATGCCGGCTACGATGCCGATGGCGACCGCAACCGGCGGTACCAGAGCGACGAGCCGATGCTGGCGTTGCTGGGCGACGTGCAAGGACTGCGCGTGCTTGATGTCGGTAGCGGCAACGGCTACCTCTGCCGCAAGCTGGCGCGTGCGGGAGCGACGATGACCGGGGTGGAGTTGTCTGACGAATTCGTCCGCATCGCGCGGCATTACGAGGACGAGGCCCTGCTCGGTATCACCTATGTGCAGGCATCGATCACCACGCCGGATCTGCTTCCGGCGGACTCTTTCGACAAGGCGGTAAGCAACTACGTGCTCATGGACGTGCAGGATTACGCGGCGGCGCTGGCACAGGTGTTCCGGGTGCTGCGTCCCGGCGGTTCCTTCGTCGTGGTCATCAGTCACCCTTGTTTCGCCTGCGGCCCGGGCGGCTATGTGATGCCGGCGCCGGATTCGCCGCGTCGCGAGGAACGGACGGCCTTCCGCGTGGACAACTACTTCCACCGGGGACCCTACCTCGGGGTATGGGGGAATTTCAGCCCGGTGCTCAGTTTTCACCGTCCGCTGCGCGATTACTGGCAAGCTTTCGCCGCCGTCGGTTTCCGCGTGGACGCGTTCGAGGAGCCCAGCATTACGGAACGCGGACGGGCGGAATTGCCCCTGGGGCAGGTACAACAGGCCTTGCGTGTTCCCTATTCGTGCATCTTCCGGCTGCGCAAGCCGGGCGGAGGTCAATGATGAACAAGAAACAGACTGATGAAGGGCGAGGAGGCAGGGATAGTGACCGCCTACTGTGCATGCAGGTCGAGTCGCTGGGAGTCAACGGACTGGCCTTGGCGCGGGGCGATCATGCCATCGGGTTCCGCGGTATCCCGCTGCTGCCGGGCCACGGACGCTTTGACGGAAAACTGGTCGTGGGAACACTCAAGGAAATCGGCCCGCACGATCCCGCCGATCGTTATCATCACCTTTCCTTCCTGACGCCGGTCACGCCGGCGGCTGTCACGCGGTTTCTCAAGCAGGAGCTGTTCTGGGGAAATAGCCTCGTTGTTCCGGATTTCGCCCCTGACGAGGCGGCAACCGTTCACCTGGAATGGACGTTTGACGGGCGCCAGGCCTGGGCGCTGTTTCGGTCGGATCGCGAGGTCGATTTCCTGCTTCTATTGAACGGGTGCGCGGCGCCCGCCACGGTAGACTCGGTCGTTGGTGCGCAGGCGGTGCTTTCGCAGGGCGGCTGGCAGGTCGGCGTCGCGTGCCAGGGCGCGAGCGAGGGACCAATGACCGCCGAATTCACGCTGGAGCGCCTGGAGTGCCGGGTGCGCGGCCTGCCGCTGGTTGAGTCGCCGCAGAGCGGTGCGGCGACTGTGGCCGGCCTCCGCGTGAAGCTGACCCCGGCGGCTCCGCTGGCGGTAGTGTTGTGCGAGGGCCCGGCCGGCGTTCCGGACCGCGCGTACGTGGAAAAGGCGCTGGCGGCGGGGCGCGCCGACATGGAGGGGCGTCTCACGCACAGCACGGGGGCGGCTGCCGACTGCGCGGAGGCCATCCAGCGGCTGGTCGGTTTTTCCGCCGCCTATGACCTGCAGTCCCATCGGCGGTTTGTGCCCGTCAATCGCGACTGGGCCGGCCCGAACACTACGCCCGTGGTGTTCATGTGGGATAATTTCTTCGACTCCTATATGGCCTGCTTTCATAACCCGGATCTGGCGCGCGAGTCGCTGACGCAAATCATTGGCATCATCCGCGACCGCGGCCTGGCCGGCGCACCGCCCCAGCGCAATCTGATCGTCCCCATCGTCTACTCCAAGACCGTCCGGATGATCGGCGACGCGGCCTTCACCGCCGAGACCTTTCCCGTGATGATGCGCTTCATGCGGTTCTGGTTCGAGGACCGCGGCGATGGCCACCCGTGGCGGGACGGCAACGACGACGGCCTGATCGAGTGCGGCACCTGCCGGCGGCCAGGCGACGGGCACGCCCTCGGCAGCATCGTGCAGGACGCGTTCGACGAGACCGGCTACGACGATTCGCCCATGTACTCGGCCGGCTTTGCGCATGAGCGCCGCGGGCTGTGCGCCGAGGGCGTGCGCTTCGACTTCCAGCGCGGCACGCTTAACCTGAGCATGGTCGGACAGAACTCCCTCTATGTCGCTGCCTGCCGCGCCATGGCCGTGCTGGCGCGCGAGTTGGGGTCGCGCGATGACGAGACTTGGCTCCTCGTCGAAGCCGAGCGCGTGGCTGGACGGATCCGGGAACGCCTTCTCGATCCGGCGCTGGGTTACTACCAGAACCGCTTCTTCGACGGCCGGTTCTCGACGGTCAAGGCTCCGGACATCTTCAGCCCGTTGCTCGCCGACCTGGCTGATGCCACCGTGAAGGCCCGACTCCGCCGGACGCTGTTGGACCCGAAGCAGTTCTGGGGCGAAAATATTCTGCCCACCGTAAGCCGCGACGATCCTGCTTACCGCGACGACAAGCGGAATGGCGAATACTGGCGGGGCAACTACTGGCGGGGCAATGTCTGGGCGCCCACCAACTACATCGCCTACCTGGCGGTCCGGCAGGCGGGTTGGAACGATGTCGCCGCGGAGTTCGCCGCCAAGTCCCGGCGGTTGTTCATGGACGACTGGCTGCCCAGGCATCACGCCAACGAGAACTATCCTCCCGAAGGCGGCACGGACCGCTCCCGGTTCTTCACCGGCAATGGCGGGCGCGATCCACATTACATCTGGGCGGCGCTGTTGCCGTTGATCGCCCTCGAGCAGCTCTTCTCGGTCGAGGATGTCCGCGACGGCATCCGCTTTGGGGCCACCGAACCGGCCGCCTTCGGGCGCTGGGACGGATTCCTTTACCACGGCCGGCGTGCCGGGGTGTCCGCCGGCCCGGACGGCGTGAGCCTGAAGATCGAAGGGCTGCTGACTTTCACGAGCGATAGGCCCATAGCGGTTCGCGGCTTCGTCTGCGACGACGGTCGGGCGGAATTCCGTTACGACGCGCCGCAGTCGACTTCCGTTCGTTTTACGTGGATGGGAGGGGCGGCAAAGACGCAGGCGCTTCCGGCTGGTACCGACCTGACGGCCCGGATGGGTTGAGGAGTCTTGATCGAAAATTTTGGAAACCCGGGCGTATTGCCCTGCGGCGCCGACTTCACTACAGTGGCGGCACGTTCAGCACCACCCGGCCCTGCCGGGAGGATCAGGGAGTCACCGGGGGGAGTTCAGTCATGGCCACACGATTTGCGCACGTCTGTTTCATGGTGGAAGATTTGTCCCGCGCCCAGGCGTTCTACACCGGGTTCTTCGGCCTGAGCTTCGAGAAGCAGGTTGCCGGGCCCGACGGAAAGCCGTTCTGTGTCTTCCTCGTCCTCGGTGACGGCATCTCGCTGGAGCTGCTGCAAAAAAAAGAACGCGGTTCCATCCACGGTCACCTGGCGTTCTGGGTCGACGACCTAGTTGCATTCTCCAAGGCACTGCGCGAGCAAGGGATTGCCGTCACCGACCCGGAGTTGCGCCCTTCTGGCAACAGCACCGCGTTTTTGAAAGACCCCGACGGCAACACCATCGAGCTGGTGTGCAAACCGAGAGCGGGCTGACCCATGCCTCCTGGCTGTTGGGTCGCCTTTGCCGCCGCTCTTCTCCTGTCGGCCGTTCCGGTTCCGGCGGCGGAACTCTATGTAGCTCTGGACGGTAACGATGCCAACAGCGGAGCCAAGGAGGCCCCGTTCCGTTCCATCGAACGTGCCCGGCAAGCGGTCCGTGAACAGGTAGCCGCACAGCCGCGGTCGTCGGTGCTCGTGCTGTTGCGGGGCGGCGTCTACGAACTGGCGCAACCGCTGACGTTCGGTCCCGAAGATTCGGGTACGGAGACATGCGCCGTCACCTATGCCGCCTATCCCGGCGAAACGGTAGTACTGAGCGGGGGTCAACGGATCGCCGGATGGAAGCGGGCCGAGGGCAATCGGTGGACGGCCGACGTGCCTGATGCGAAGTCCGGAAAGCGCTTCTTCCGCCAGTTGACGGTCAACGACCGCCGTGCCGTTCGGGCGCGGTGGCCCAATGAAGAGGGCGCACTTCACATCATGACCGTTAGCAAGGACGTCATGACATTCACGTTCGAGCGGCCGCTGCCGGTGGGGCTAGCGGGGGAGGCTGCTGAACTGGTCGTCTACGAGCGATGGTCGGTGACGCGCGGCCTGGTGACCTCTTCCGATGAGCACTGCGTGACGACCGCCACGCCGATGGGGTGGATCGGCCATGGCGCCGCGACCACGGCCAGTCGAGGCAAGTGCGCCTTCATCGAGCACGCCCGTGCCTGTCTCGATCAACCGGGCGAGTGGTTTCTCGATCGTACGAATGGCGTGATCACCTACCTCGCCGTGGACGGTGAGGATCCGTCCTCGATGACGTTCGTGGCGCCGGTCCTTGAGCAGGTGCTCAGAATCGCCGGTACCCATGACCAGCCGGTACGGAATCTGCACTTCCGGGGATTGTGCCTCGAACACACCGATTTCCCGCTTCCGGTCCAGGGGTATAGGGAGATTCAATCGGCCCATTACGGCACAAGCATGCAGGAGCGCACCTTCGTTCAGCCCGTTGGCGTCGAATGCACGTTCGTCCAAGGCTGCAGCTTCGAGTTGTGCCGCCTCGCCCACCTGGGCGCGTCGGGGATTGGCTTCGGGCAGGGCTGCCGTTCGAACAAAGTGGTCGGGTGCTCGATCGAGGACATCGGCGGAACCGGCGTCATGATCGGGTGGCGGGGTAAGGGAAATCTGCAATCGGGGGAACACAGCGCTGACTGGCTCGACCCCAGTGATGCACCGGCTGCCAATGAAGTCGCCAACTGCCACATCCGCCAATGCGGCGCGGACAGTTTTGGTGCTGTCGGCATTGCTGCCCTGTTCTCGGCCGACACGCACATCGTCCACAATCTGATCCACGACATGCCCTATACCGGGATCTCCATCGGGTTTCGGTGGGACACTTCGCCGACGACGCAGGCCCGCTGCACGGTCGAGTACAACCACATCTACGACGTGATGACCAAGATGGCTGATGGTGGCGGGCTTTACACGCTGGGTTATCAGCCGGGGACCGTTCTGCGCGTGAACCACATCCACGGCGTTCGGCGGAACCCGTATGCCAATGGCGCGGGGAACAACGGCCTTTATCTCGATGCGGGCAGCAAAGGGTTTCTCATCGAGGATAACGTCGTCTACGGAGCGGCGGGTGAGTCGCTTTTCCTGAACGAGAACCAGCACGACTGGCACACGTGGAAGAACAACTTCTTCGACGCAAAGCCAGCCGACCTGCTGAAGGTCGTGGGCGAGGCGGGCCTGGAACCGGCTTACCGCAAAATTCTGTCGATGAACTACGTCCCGTGAGCAAGTCCGGAACCTGATGCCCGTTGGTGGCTCCAGGGACGCAGCGTTGGTCTTACATCGGCGCATCCGGGCCGATGGTCATGGCGCCATCCTTGATTTGCACGACTGTTTCGGGAAAGACCAGGGTGTCGGCGGTGATGACGCGGAAACCGTCGGGGCGCATCAGGTGGAACGTGCAGCGGCCGAAACCGCCGCCCTTGAGGGCGTTGAGCATGCCCGCGTCCCAGATGGGCACCCGGACTTTGGCCGTGGCGCCGGGGGCGCAGGCCACTGCGATGTCGCGGAACTGGCGTGCCATTCCCATCCACTTGCCGCCGCCATTCTGCTGCGTGCGGAGGACGCAGTCCTTCAGATCGATGCCGTTGAACTGATTTTCGATTTCGATCTCAAAGGCGTCGGTGCCCTTTTCCCAGGTGGCGCGGGGAGGGAATTGCACGGGGCTGAAGGCGACGCGCATCCCCCAAAACTGGGGCTTGGGCAGGAGGTCGGCGGTGATCACACCCCAGTCCGCATCTTCGCCCCAGCGGACCCAACCCCAGGGGTTGTTCCCCGAACCCGAGCAGAGCCAGGGGAAATAGGCGCCGCCCAGGCAGGCGGGATCGGATCGCATGTTGCCCCACTCCCGGGCCAGGCGATCGCTGAATACTTGCAGCGAATTCTTGCCGCTCAGTATGTCCTCGGGCGCGTCGTCGATGATGGAGAGATAGGGGGCGTTGAGCAGGTCCGGGATGGTATTGATGATCCCGTATTCCGAGCTGAACCAGACCCCGCTCCAGCCGCGGGCCAGAGCTTCGTCGCGGGTGCATTCCTGCATGTCGGCTTCCCAACTATTCGGGTTGACCAACCGGCCGGTGGCCCGGATTTCCTTCTGCAGGTTGAAGCTGTAATGGGTGTCGGCGATATCACCGACGCGCACCTCGAAGATGCCCTTGATCTTGTTGGCCGGTCCGGGCGGTGGGAACATGGTCGGCCGGCTGGCGTCCAGCGCCTTGCAGAAACGATCGTAAATCCGCAGGTGATTCCAGCCGTCTTCGGCCACCTTGGCGCTCTCCGGCATATTTTCATTGCCGACGCTCCACACCATTACCGATGGGTGATGCCGGTCGCGCCGGATCCCGCCCTCGATCCGGGTCAGGGCCGGTCCGACCCATTCCGGGTCGTGGATGTAGTTGGTGCCCCAGTCGATCGGCAGTTCCTGCATCAGGTAGAGGCCCATCTCGTCACAGAGATCTGCGAGGTCGCGCGGCCCGAGAAAGTGGGTTCGGATGCAGTTGACGTTCGCCTGCTTCATCAAGCCCAGGCAGCGCCTCAGCCATTCCCGGGGCGTGTGCATGCCGTGTTCCGGGTGGTAGGTGAGGTGGTTCACGCCGCGGAATTTGATAAAGGCGCCGTTGAGTCGCGGGCCCTGGGGAGTGAGCTCGAAGCGGCGGAATCCGGTACGGTAGGAATAGACCTGCGCCGGCGTCGCAGCGCCCGTGAGCGTCAGGCGCACCGTGTAGAGACGGGGGAACTCGTCGTTCCAGAGCGCCGGCTCTTCCAGCGCCAGAGCCACGGGAAACGTCGCGCACCCCCCGGCCGGTACGCTGAGCGAACTCGCCTGCGAGGTGACTTCCTTCCCCGAAGCATCCAGCAGCGCCACAGTCAGCGTAGACTCCGAGGTCGCCCCGTGATTGCGGATCTTGACCTCGCCGGTGAGGGTGCCCCGGGTCAGGCCGACCTCGAGGGCGCCGACCAGGTGGTAATCCTCCACCATCACGGGTTCCGTGGCGAAGAAGCAGGCGGACTGCGCCAGCCCGGCAAATTCCATGGCATGCCGAACCATATCCATCTTCAGGAATTTGTGTTTCCGGAGCAGTCGCACGGCCACCAGGCATTCGCGGCCGGGTGCCACCTTGCCGGTCACATCGAATTCGATCGGCGTGAGGCCGCTGAGTTGCTCGCCCAACAGATCGCCGTTGAGGTAGACCCGGCCGGCGGGATAGATGGCGTCAAAGCGCAGGAAGATTCGCTTGCCACTCCACTCCGCGGGAATGCTCACCCGGCGGCGGATCACGGCGCCGTCGTCGTCAGGGATGTGCGAGTGGGTTACGCGGTTCCAGTTGGCGATGGGCGCGGATTCCGCCTCCGGGTCTGAATAAAGCACTTTGCCGGGCTGTTGCACGGTAGCCCAGCCGGTATCGGCGACGCTCTCCGAGACCAGGCGCGTTTCGGGCTCGGCGAACGGCCAGCGCGCCACCTGCCAGGCGCCGTCCAGGCTCAGGGCGCGGCCGTCCGGGCATGGCGTCTGCCGGGCCGGCACGATGGAAGTTGTCTGGCCGTTGGCGAACCGCATTTCCGTGCGTGCCGTTGCCGTTAGTTGCAGGTCGATGATTTTGTTGCCGTCCACGAGCATGAGCTTTCTCCTATTTCAGGTTGGTGAGCCGCACAGAAAAGTGTTCTTCCGGTCAGACTAGATCGCTGATGCGGCGGACCGGCGCATGATAGCCTGCCGCGATCATGGCATCAAGGATGGCGTCGGCGTCCGGAAGGGATAGCGTCTTGTCCACGCAGCAGGCCTTCAAAATGCCGATCGTACCTGTGAACCGGACGCCCTGTTCGGAGCAGCAATCCCGTGCCGCCCGGTCATCGGTGACGACGATACCGCCCCGCAACTTGGCGCTTGCGATGCATGACGCTTCGCCGGGCGCGAGGCGTTGGATCAGGTGGCGGTAGAGTGCCCGCTCGTCCATCGTCAGGGGAGCGGCCAGGCCAAGTTGGCGCGCCCCCACGGCACGCTCGATCTGGGCCAATGCGGTGTACCCGGCGACGAGTCCGTCGCTCACTTCGTCCAGAATCTCGCGCGTTACCTTTGCCCGCGTGCCGTAGCGTGCCGTCAGGATGTCGAGACGCTGTGCCAGGGCGAAGTTGCTCAGGGTGACCGTGTCGAAATAGCGGTCCCGGCTGTGGTCAGGCATGGACGGCGTCCTCGTCCTTATAGGCGCCGGACTGGGGTACGTCATGGTCCTCGAGCCAGCGCCTGAGCGCCAGCACTTGCAGGCCCATGACCTTTGCCAACTTTCCGAGGCTGATGTAGCCGCCCTGGTAAGCGGCTACAGCTTGCTGCTGGGGGAGGGGCAAGCCGTCGAGCGACGTCTGATAGCAGGCCGCGATCGCCTCGCGTACCAACTGGCCTTTGCTCGTATGGCGGTCATAGGCCAAGCGTTTGAGTTTGCCGTCCGTCTCAGTGTCGAGTTTGACGTGCAAGGTTGAAGTCTGGGCCATGGGTTCCTCCCTTCGAATCAGTCCATCTGTATATATTTGTACAACTTCTTGGCCATAGCATCAAGTGCCGGTACTACCACCCGGCGAGGTGGGGCGGTCAGGCGTAGTTCGGGGTGGCGCGACTTGGGCGGGCGGGCGGCGGTCAACCGCAGGCCAGCGTCCTGAGCCATCGTCGCAAAGTCGCGGCCTCGGCAGCGAGGACCGCCGGATCGTCATTGGCGACGAATTCCAGCATCGCAAAACGGTCGCCAGGCGCGGTGGCGGCGAGTTCGAGGTAAGGCAACCAGCGGGCCGCGCCTTCGGCCAGTGGGCGGCGGGTGTGGTCGGGTTGCCAGTGGAAGACGTGCAGATGGGCCAGGTATGGCAGGGCTTGCTGAAGTCCCGCGAGGTCGTCCGACACTGTACTGCCCACGCGTGGCTGCCAATATGTCCTGAAGTTCGTGTGGCCGACTGCGGTCAGAAAAGCCGCCGTCGACGGGTCGGTATCGGTCAGTGTGTTGCCGTGGTACTCGCTCGCCACGACGATTCCGGCCTCCGCCGCCAACGCGGCGATGCGGCAGCAATCGTCGGTAACGCGAGCCCGATAGGCGGCATCGGCTTGCGCCGACCCCTTGTTTCCGGCCCACACGCGGATGACGGGCGCCCCAAGTTCGCGGGCCGTGTCCAGCACGCGGGCGAAGGCCAGCCCCGCGTCCTCCGATGCGCCGGCATGATAGTAGGAGCCGTAGGAGGGGACGGTCAGCCCGGCATCGGCCGTCAGGCGGCGCACCTCGGCGGCCCGGGTCAGGTCGCCGTGCGGCACATGAATGTCGCCGCCCCACTCGATCCCGGCCAGGCCGGCGGCCGCCGCGGCCTCGACGACCTGCCGCGGCGTAAGCTTGCGGAACGTGATGGAAACCAGGCCGGGGTGGATCATGGTCAGGCCCAGCGGCATCCTGCCAGGATGCCGAGACTGTAGGCTATAGGCTGTAGGCTGCAGGAAACACCTTCGTCTTCAGCGCGGTCTCGCGTCAGGGCATTCATGGTTTGTCGGCGGTACACTATTTTACATCCCCCTACAGCCTACAGACTAATTCGCTACAGCCTCGGCGTCCTGCGTGGACGCCCGTCAGGCCAGCAGTGCGGCTTTCGCCTTGTCGATCTGCCAGGCCAGCGGCCGGCCCGCGAGGTAACGGTCGAGTTCCTCCACCATGTAACGCCCCATGCGGCGGCATTCATTGTCCATGGAGCCTGCGATGTGCGGGGTCAGGAAGACGTTGGGCAGCGTGAAGAGCGGGGAGTCGGCGACCGGCGGCTCTGGGTAGGTGACGTCGAGCACGGCCGACAGGTCGGGCCGGCGCTTCAGCACGTCGATCATTTCCGTTTCGCACACCACGGCGCCGCGGGCCGTGTTAATGAACGTGGCCCCCGGTTTCATTGAGGAGAACAGGGCGCCGGTGATCAAGCCTTCGGTCTCCTTGAGCCACGGAGTGTGGAGCGAGACCACGTCGCACTCGCGGAAGAGAACGTCGAGCGGCACCAGCGTGACACCCAGTTGCGCTGCGTCTGCGGGCTTGATGAAGGGGTCGTAGGCGAGGACCTTCACATCGAACGGCCGCAGCCGTTCGCAGACGAGCCGGCCGATCATACCGAGCGACACGAGTCCCACGGTTGTGCCATAGGCGCCGGGCACCGCCCGGTCTTTCGGCCCGGCCTGCGTCCCACAGTAGGTGCGGTTCATCCGGAAGGCGTGCTTGAGGCTGAACAAAATGGCGGCCAGCGTGAACTCGCTTACCGGGACTCCATTGGCGCCCCAGGCGCTGCACAGGGCAATCGCCCGGTCCCAGAAGGCGTCGGTGACGAAGCCTTTGACCGAGCCGGCGCCGTAGAACACGGCCTTGAGCCGAGGGGCGGCCGCCAGAAAGGCGGCATCCAGCAGCGGCAGGCCCCAGCTCGAGAGGATGATGTCGGCCCTGCGCAGGATCTCCGGGTGCCGCATGACGGTCTCGGCATTGTAGGGCGGCGCCAGGACGTTGACCCGGGCGGCAATGTCGCGCTGCTCGTCGGGCCCATAGATCTTTTCGAAGAGCCCGTCTCCGAGGATATAGATGGCGTCCAGGCGTTCGGTAGTCATGGTGCTGATTTCGCCGGCGCGACAGGCAGGACGATCGAGACGGCCAGTCGGTTGGTGTTAAGGATGGAGGCCGCGGCTTGCCGGACCTCGTCGGCTGTGACGGCCTCGATCCGCTGGCGCGTCGTCAGTTCGTGCGCGTAACCCAGTCCGTAGAGTTCGTCCAACGCGCACGTCATGGCCAGGCTGCCGTTATCCTGCAGGCGCAGATCGTAGTCGGCGACGAGCTGGCGGCGGGCGCGCTTCAGCTCGGCGGCGTCGATCCCGTCGTGGCTTACGCGGTCGATCTCGTGGCGCATGAGCATCTCGACTTCGGCCAGGGCGTCGGGGCGCGTCCCGGCGTAGATCATGAACAGGCCGGGATCGATGCCCATGCGCTGGGAAGCGCCGGTGAAATATGCCAGCCCGCGTTGTTGGCGGATGGTTTCGAAGAGTTTGGACGACATGCCGCTCATGGCGGCATCGAGCACGTCGAGCGCGTCGCGTCGCGGGTCGGCAATCGTCACGCCAGGGAATCCCAGGAGCACGATGCATTGTTCCTTGGGCTCGCGCTGCTCCACGCGTGCCGGCAGAGATGGCCGGGGTGGCACGGTGGTGCGCGCCGGCGCCTGGTCCACCCGTACGCGCCGGCTGATCGCGTCAGCGAGCTGGCGGGCACGGTCGGGCGAGATGTCGCCGAACACAGCCAGGGCCATGTTCCCGCTCACGACATACTGGCGGTGATGGCGCACCAGGGCGTTGCGATCCAGGGCCGCCACGGCGTCATGCCGGCCGAGGGGAGTCCAGCGGTAGGGATGGCCCGGGAACAACGTCGTGTCCAACGCCTCCTGGGCGATAGCCATGGGCTGTTCGCGCTGCGCGTCAAGGGAGGCCAGTTGGTCCGCGCGCACCTTGTCGAGTTCGGCGGCGGGGAAATCGGCATGCGCGAGGCAGTCGGCCAGGATGCCCGCCAGCTCGTCGGCATCCCCGCTCAGGCAGCGGGCCTGCAGGCCGAAGCTGTTGTGGCCCGCGAACGGCGAGAGATCGGCGCCCAGCGTCTCGACGGCGCGGGCAATCGCTTCGGCTGACCGCGAGGGTGTGCCGCGGACGAGAAGCTCGGCCATCGCGTGCGTGATGCCCGCGTTGGTTTCCGTTTCGGATAAAACGCCGCCGCGGAACACGGTGCAGATGTAAACGAACGGGAGGCGGTGATCCTCGCGGAAGATGAGCGGCGCGGCTCCGGGCGCGGACAGGCGGGTTACGTCCGAGGGGCGGACGGCGGCCGGCGGGATCGATACGGCGGCCGTCGTTCCCGTCGGGGCGACGACGACGAGCGTGGCGTTCTCCGGTCGCAGGTAGCGGCGCGCCACGTCCTGCAGGTCCTGCGCGGTGACGTGCTGCAACAGGTCGAGGTACACCTCGCCATAGCGCGGGTTGCGAACCATGATCTCCCCCGAGGCGTAACTCGACGCCTGACCGTTCATGGTCTGCAGCGTGGATAACTCTGACACGAGCATCATGCGGCGCGCCTTCTCGATTTCGGCTGCCGTGAACGGGGCCTCGGTCCACGACGCCACCTCGGCGCGGATGGCGGCGATGGCGTCGGCCTCCTTGCCCGGGTCGCACGCGGCGTTGACGGCGAACAGGCCGGGATAGAGGGGCGTGAACGACCAGGCGCCGATGCCGTGCACAAGCTTCTTCGTTTCCTTGATGGTCTGGACGAGGCGGGAACTCTGGCCGTTGCCGGTGACGGAGGCCAGCAGGTCCAGCGCCGGGGCGTCACGATCGGCGAGCGAAACGGTGTGGAAGGCCAGGGCCAGCCGGCTCAACGTGTAGGCGCCGGTCTTGCGAGCCGTGCGCGCGAACTGCTGCGGGGGCTCGACGGGCAGCACGATGGGCGGGCTCGGGCGCCGGAGGAAGGGGGCAAAGACCTGCTTCATGGCCGCCTGGGCCTCGGCGGCCGGGACGTCGCCGACGATCACGACGGCCATACAGTCGGGAATGTAGCGGCGGTGGTACGACGCCGCGAGATCGTCGCGCGTCATGCGTTCGAAGACTTCCTTGTAGCCGATGACCGGGAATCGATAGGGGTGGGCGACGAAGGCCGTCTGCCAGAGGAGTTCGTTCAACTGGTGGTCCGGGTTGTCGTTGCCCATGCTCAGTTCGCGGAGGATGACCTGCTTTTCCTTTTTGCATTCTTCCTCGGGGAATGTCGGGTTCATGACGGCGTCGCCGAGGATTTCGAGCGCTTCGCGCCAGTGGCGGGCGGGCAGATCGGCGTGGAAGACGGTTCGGTCCAGACTGGTATAGGCGTTGATCTGGCCGCCGAGGTCATGGATGGACCTGGCGATCTCGCCCGGCTTGCTGCGGGTGGGCGTACCCTTGAAGATCATATGCTCGACATAATGCGACAGACCGGCGCCCAGTTGATCGCCTTCGTGGATCGAGCCGGTGCCCACCCAGATCTGCACCGAGACCACGGGGGCGGAATGATCCTCCTTCACGAGGCCGATCATGCCGTTGTCGAGCGTGAACCGTTCGAGCCGGGCGTTCGATTGGCGGAGCGTGTCGAGTGCGCCAGCGTCGACGCGGGAAACGCCCGGGGCGGCCACGGATGCCACGGTAGAAGCGAGCGACAAAGCAGTCATGGATATGATTCCGATACGGTTCACGGGGTGTCCTGGGGTTGGGCCGGGCGACGGCGCGTCGTGCGGCGCGGTTGGGTGCGGGCGGCCTTGGGGCGAAAGGGCGCCGAGAACGCTTCGTCAAAGTTGTAGCCGTCGGCAAAGTCTTCCTTCTTGTCCTGGTCTGTCTTGCCGAGCAGGCCTCGATTGACGAGGTTGAAGACCATCTCGCCGAAGTCTTCCGTCCGCCGGATGCCCCACTCGCGGAGCACCGTAGCCGCCATCGGGCCGAATTCCTGGAGCGCGCATTGGCGCAAGGCTTCGAGGAGTTCCTGGCCGGTTACGTGGCGCCCGGGACCGTGGTCGGGCTTGCTGTAAAGTTTCACGGCGCGGTCGAGACCCTGTCGCAGGAAGCCATAGGCGATCGCCGGGTAGCGCGGGTCATCGCGGACGAGTTGCGCGAGGAGATCTTCGAATTCGTGAGGTTGCATAGGGATTCCAGAGTCAGCACAATACGTCGCGGATCCGGGTCGCGTACTGGTTCATTTCGGCGGGGCTATCGTACTTGCCGGGGGTCCACTGGCGGCCGGAACCTTCGACGCGCGGGATCACGTGAAAATGGAGGTGAGGCACTTCCTGGCCGGCGGCCCGGCCGTTGGCCTGGGCAACGCTGACCCCTTCCGCCTTCAGGGCTTGGAAATGGGCGCGGGCGACTTTTCGAACCACGGCAATGACTTTGGCCAGCACGGCGTCGGGTGTCTCGGTGATGGGGTCGCTGTGCGCCTTGGGGACGACGAGCGTGTGGCCCTTGGCTACCGGGTTGATGTCCATGAAGGCCACGACATCCGGATCCTCGTACACCTTAGCGGCAGGCACTGTGCCTGCAACGATCCGGCAAAAAATGCACTCGTTACTCATCGGTTTACCTCCCGGCGCCACTCGCGCCGCAACTCGACACTATAGCGGCGGGGTGGAGAGCCGGAAAGGGAGAAAACGGCGCCTGTTCGCTTGAGTCAGGGAAACGCCCTTGCTACTGTCCGGCATCAGGACACGTTCAACCGGCACGGCCTAACAACGAGGAAAATGATGAAGCATCTAGGCAGTATCGTCACGGGGGCAGCGATTGCGATCATGAGCGCCACGGTGTGCAGCGGAGCCGCGCCGATGCCGGCGCCGGCACCGGAGGATGCGACGGGACTCGGGCTGACCGCCAAGGTCGGGACACTGGGCGTGGGCGGCGATTTGACCGTGGGCGTGAATGACTACCTGGGGTTCCGCTTCGAGATCAACGGGTTCGGGTGGCGTCCCGAATGGAAGCGCGACGAAGGCACGATCAACGGCGATCTCGAATGGTTGACCTACGGCGCCTTGCTGGACCTGTATCCGGCGGGCGGCGGTTTCCGCATCACGGGCGGCGGTTTTCTCAACAAGAACAAGCTAAAGCTGACCGCCGATCTTAACAAGCCGGTGGAACTGGACGGCAACGAGTATTCGTTGAGCGACTTCAGCGGACAGGCAACCTTTGACGACTTGGCGCCTTATGTGGGGATCGGCTACGGCAACGCGGTCGGGTCTGACGGCCACTGGCATTTTTCTTGTGATTTTGGCGTGATGTTCCAGGGCGAGCCCAAGATCAGCGCCTCGGCCGCGGCGTCGGATCCCGCCATGCAGGGCGTAGTCGACGAAGCCCTGAATCGCGAAGTGGCCAAGGTCCAGCACGACGCCAACGTCTTCAAGTACTATCCCGTGATCGCCCTCGGCGTGTCGTACAAGTTTTGAGCCGGGGAAGTGGGCAAGCGGCGGGGCCGGAGGCCGTCGCCCTACCTTTTGGGGAGTGCGAAGCACAGGTAGGGCGAGGGCCTCCGGCCCCGCCGTGACTTTGAGGCGGAAGAGGCGCGGCAGGGATGCCGTCGCCTTACTTGTGCACGGATCGCTCCGCGGCCGGCGGCGCGCTCGCTATGTGATGTCGATGCCACGCCTTGACCGTCAGGCCGAGGATGGCGAGGGCCAGGATTACGCACAGCGCCTTGCGTTCACTGAGCGTCAAGGCGAACCATGACGCGCCGAGTGCGCGGGCGCCTTCCTTCCAGCGGCCGCCGTTCATGTCGCGACGATGTTAACCAGTTTGCCCGGCACGACCACGAACTTGCGGACCGTCTTGCCGGCGAACAACGCTTGTACCGCGGCATCAGCCAGCAGACGCGCCTCGACCTCTTTCGGGCCGAGATTCGTGGGAATCATCGTGTGGCCGCGCAGTTTGCCGCACACCTGGATCGCGATCTCGATCTCGTCCCGCGCCAGCGCCTTGGGATTCGCCTGGGGCCACGGCGCGCTGAGGATGCTCGGCGCATGCCCCAGTTCGCCCCATAGCTCCTCGGCAATGTGCGGCGCAAAAGGCGATAGCAGCACGATCAGCGACTCGACGGTTTCGCGGTAAACAGCCCTGCGCTGGACGCTGCTGGCGGCGTCAACTTTCACGTCGTCCAGCGCGTTCATGAGTTCCATGATCTGCGCGATGGCCGTGTTGAACTGGAACGCGCCTTCGAGGTCGTGCGTGATCTTGGCAATGCTCTCGTGCAGCTTGCGATACAGGTCGCGCTCGGGCGTCTCCATGGCGGCCAGGTCCGGCGTCAGCCCCTTGGACGCCAGCAGCAGGTCGCGCGTCTGGTAGACCCGGCGCCACACGCGGCGCAGGAACCGGAATGAGCCTTCCACGGCGTCGTCATTCCATTCCGCGTCCTTCTCGGGCGGACCGATGAACAGCGTGTAGAGGCGCACCGTGTCGGCCCCGTATTCGCGGATGAGTTCGTCGGGCGAGACCACGTTGCCCTTGGATTTGGACATCTTGTGGAGCTGGCCGTCCTTCTCGCTGCGCTTGCAGATCATGCCCTGCGTGAACAGGGCGCGGAAGGGTTCCGGGAACGACACGCAGTCGGCGTCGTGCAGCACCTTGACGATGAAGCGCGAGTAGAGCAGGTGAAGCACGGCGTGTTCGATGCCGCCGATGTACTGGTCGACCGGCAGCCAGGCATCCACGTCCTCCTTGCGGAAGGGCGCGTCCGTCATGCGCGGGTTCACGTAGCGGATGAAGTACCAGCAGGAGCAGAGCCACTGCGCGAGCGTGTCCGTTTCGCGGCGGGCGGGCTTGCCGCAAGTAGGGCACGTGGTGTGAATGAACCCTTCGTGGAAGGCGAGCGGATTGCCGCGGTCGGTCTTGAAGTCCACGTCGTCCGGGAGGCGCACCGGCAGATCCTTTTCCGGGACCGGCACGATGCCGCAGGACGGACAGTGCACGATCGGGATGGGGCAGCCCCAGTAGCGCTGGCGGCTGATGAGCCAGTCGCGGATGCGGTAGTGGGTCGTGGACTCGCCAAACTTGCCGTCCTTCGCATATTGGATCAGGTCGCGCATGGCCTCGCGGTTGCCGCGGCCGTCGAACGGGCCGGAGTTGACCATCGCGCCGTCCTCGACATAGGCCTCGGTCATGGTGGACGCGTCGAGCGAACGGTCCGCATTCTGGATCACGACCCGGAGGGGCAGGCCATAGGCCTTGGCAAACTTGAAGTCGCGCTCGTCGTGGGCGGGTACGGCCATCACGGCGCCGGTGCCGTATTCCATGAGCACATAGTTCGTCACCCAGAGCGGGGCCAGCGTGCCGTTGTAAGGATTCCTCACGTGGAAGCCCGTGAACACGCCTTCCTTTTTTGTGGCGTCATCGGCGCGCTCGGCGGCCGAGACCATCTTTTGGCGTTCGGCAAAAGCGCGCACTTCCGCGGCGCGCGGGCTGCCGGACATCAGCTTCTCAACGAGCGGGTGTTCGGGCGCGATGGCCATGAACGTCACGCCGTAGATCGTGTCCGGCCGGGTCGTGAACACCGGGCAGGGATCGCCCGTTTCGGCGACGGTGAAGGCCACTTTGGCGCCTTCGGACCGGCCGATCCAGTTGCCCTGCATGGTGCGGACTTTTTCGGGCCACTGGCCGAGCAGGCTGAGGTCGTCGAGCAGTTTGGGCGCGTACTCGGTGATTTTGAAGAACCACTGCGTGAGATCCTTCTTGTGCACGGGGCGGCCGCAGCGGTCACAGGTGCCGTCGGCGTTGACCTCCTCGTTGGCGAGGGTGGTGCAGAACTCGCACCAGTTCACGGGCGCATTCTTGCGATACGCGAGGCCGCGCTCGAAGAGCTTGAGGAAGACCCACTGGGTCCACTTGTAGTAGTCGGGGTGACAGGTGGCGAGTTCGCGGTCCCAGTCATAGGCGATGCCCCACGACTGGAGCTGGCGCTTCATCTGCTTGATGTTGCTGTAGGTCCATTCCTTGGGGTGCACGCCGCGCTGCTTGGCGGCGTTCTCGGCCGGCAGG
>CAITUY010000076.1 GCA_903895695.1 uncultured bacterium | reverse complement strand
GCTGGACAGCGCATTTTTCGATGCGAGCACGGTGACGAACTTTCTGATCAACGGCCTGGCCCCGACGGGGTACGTGCTGAGCGTGACGGGGTCGACGGTATCGGTGGCGTCGGATCCCGGTCTGGTGCCGCCTGCGAACAGTCTGGAGACCAACGAAGTGATCACGTTCAGCTTTAACGTGACGGTTGCGCAAAGCGTGGCGCCGGGCGCCTGGGTGACGAACGTGGCGGGGGTGACGGCGGACACGATCTGGGGCACGGCGTCGCAGCAGCGCTACCTGCGGGCACAGGCGACGAACACATTGTCGGTCACGAACATGACGATTGCGAAAGTGTTGGCGGGGACGAGCGAGACGAACGCGGCGGACTCGACGGGGCGGAACGTGCAGATCGGGGAAGTGGTGACGTATGGGCTGACGGTGACGATGCCGGAGAGCACGATCACGAACCTGACGGTGACGGACGTGATCCCCCGGGGCCTGAAATACGTGACAAGCCGGGTGGCGACGAACGGGTTCACGGGCACGCTGCCGGTGCCGCCGACGGTGACGGGCGGCTCGACGAACGGGGAGGCGGTGACGCTGCTGTTCGCGGGCAATACGGTGGTGACGGGGAACAACGTCACGAACGACAACGCGATCGTGGTGTATGTGGACGCGGTGGTGCTGGACACGAACACGAACGTAGGGCTGCCGGGCCAGCAGACGACGCACACGAACCAAGCCAGCGTGACATTTGCGGGCGGGCCGACGAATCTGTCGGGCACGGTGGTGACAACCAACGTGGAACCGCGCGTGGGGATTGCCAAACGCATGTCCGGGCCTGTGAATGGTGTCGTGACGATCGACCTCACGGTTACGAATTCCGGGACTGCGGCGGCCTATGACGTAGCGATTGAGGATGTATTGTCGGCGAGTTACTTCCAGGCTGGGACGGCGGCGGGGACGCTGGTTCCAACCGGGTTCGTATTTGGCGTCGTCCCCGGCACCAGCGGCGATGTTGTCGCGTTCCGGAGCGATCCGGCTCAGGGACAGCCCGCCAACACCGTCGATCCGGGTGAAACGCTGGCCTTCAGTTTCCAGGCCACCCTTGTAGCCGGCACGACGGGGCCGGTGGTCAATGTGGCGACCGTGATTTCGAACACGACCCTTGCGGGTGTCAGTCCGTACGAGCGCCTGGAACCGCGAGCCCAGGATACGAACGTTTTGTCCTTGGGTATTGACCTCGCGGTGACAAAGGCTGTCAGTGTCACGAATCCGCCCATCGGCGCCGTGATCGTCTACACGGTGACCGTGACCAATCTTGGCCGCTATGGTGCCACGGGGGTGCAACTCACCGATGTGCTGCCCGCGGCCGTAACGTTCAGCAATGCGACCCCGAGCCAGGGGAGTTACACCGCGAGCAACGGACTGTGGATGGTGGGCAGTCTCGCGATCGGGGCCGGGGCCTCACTGCAGGTGACTGCCCGCGTCAACCCGGGCTTTGCCGGCCTCGCCATTACGAACACGGCGACGCTGACAGGCCACGACCAACCCGACACGAATCCGTCGAACAATAGCGCCCAAGCCGTTTTTCGAGTCCCGGTGTCCGATCTCTCGCTGCAACTTCTGGTCGACAATCCAAGCGCCCATGCCTGCACGTGCGCGGGTATCTTCTACACGATCGTCGTCTCGAACGCAGGTCCCGACACGGCCACCGGCATCCAGGTGCTGGATCAATTCCTTGCGACCAACGTCGTCTATTATGTCTCGGACGACGGGGCAGGGGCGTACACGAACGGCGTGTGGACGGTCGGCGCCCTGCCGGCCGGCGGCCGGGCCGCGCTGCAGCTCACGGCGGCGATCGCCTCACCCGGCACGGCCTCGAACGCGGCGATAATCATGGCCAGTGACCAGTACGATTTCACGACCGAAGACCGCCAGGCGCTGGCCGTAACCGACGTCAATGCGGATACGGACAACGACGGCATGCCGGATTGGTGGGAGGTTCAATACGGTCTGAATCCCAACTCGGCCACCGATGCCCTCCTCGATGCGGATGGCGACCGGGTCGACAACCTGGACGAGTACGTGAGCGGCACCAATCCAAAGGACCCGACCAGCTACTTGCACGTCATCAACGTCCAGCGCAGCGGCTCGAACGACGTCGCGGTGACCGTCTACCTGGGCAGCAATCGGACGTACGGCATTCTCGGGGCCTATGCTTCCGCGGGTCCCTGGAGCAGCCTGGTCGCGTTCACCAACGGCGAGTCGGGCATCGTGACCTGGACGGACCGGCTGGTCGTCGCAACAGGCACGCAACGCTTCTACCGGGTCACGGCCCTTTGCGGGGCGCGCAGCTACACGAATACCGTCACGCCGGACTATGCGGTGATCGTGCCGACGACGCTGCTTTCCTGCACGTGGAGTCTCATGGGCGTGCCCGTGAACATCACGCCGCCCGCCAATAACCTGAATGGCAAACTCGGCCAGGAACTCGCGGTGGGCCTGACCGCCGCGCAGGATCACAGCAACTGTTTCGACCGGGTCTACGTTCCGAACGCGGATGGCACATGGAAGGAATGTCTCCTGGCGATCATGGGAGACGGCAGCACCAATTGGTGGGACGTGCTGGCGGGCACCGTGGCGAACGTGACGATCAACCCGGAGGCGGCCTTTTGGGTCAAGCGTTGTTCGCCGACAGCCCCGCCGGTCAAGACCGCCTGGACGGGGCCCTCATACACCAACGCGTCGGCGATCTTCCTGACCAACGGCTGGACGATGTTCAGTTGGCCCCTGGGTACGCCGGGCTATCACCACAACCTGGGTTCCGCCACTCCGGCCGACCAGCTCGGGTTTGTGGCGGCCGGCGCGAAAGGCGGCACGACCGGGGCGCTTGGAATGGCCAACGGGGACGAACTGTGGGCGTGGAGCGGCAGTAAATGGACTCAGTATTGGCTTGTCGGCATTGGGAATACGAACTTCGATGGCCGGTGGTGGGACAGCGCGAAGAACCAGTTCGGCGAGTTCTCGCTTCAGACCGGGATCGGCTACTTCTACCGGCATCGGGGAACGAACGGGTTCTTCTGGACTCCGCGGGAGGCACCGACACCATGAGCGCTTGCTACACTCAACGCGTACTGGCTCTGACGGCGGCGGCGGTTTTGTTCGGCACTGCCGCGCACGGCAGTTCGGTCTCGAGCAATGCCGCCGGCGTCATCAGTGTCACGTTCAATCCGCAACTTGGCGCGCCTATGCCGGAGTCGGTATCGGTCGTCGCTGCCACGAACCCGGCGGTGTCCCCGGGCGGACCGGGTGTGGTTTCGTACGTCTCATTTTCGTTCCTGGCGTCCGACTGCATTCCCAGCGCGCTTCAGGTTTGTTTGAATTGCCAAAGCGGGCGGCAGTGGTGCCGGACGCTGAATTTGCCCGCCGCAGGGGCTTGGAAACAGTACATCGTGCCTGTCGATTACTCGGGGTGGACGATCGGACCCTGGGCAACGGCCGCCCTGTTCCAAAGCGACAGCACGAACGTCGTATCGGCAGGCATCACGGTTGCCCGGGGTGGGGGCACGGCGGCCCAGAACTACACGGTCGTCGATTTCGCGCTGCTGGGTCCTGACTGGGCGGCGGGCGACGCGGACGGCGACGGGGTCTGTAATGCCGCGGAGGTCCTGGCCGGCACGGACCCGTTCGACAAGTCGTCGGTGCTGGCGATGAGCGTGTGGAAGGTCGCGAGTTCCGGGGAGGGATTCGGCATCGCTTGGGAGTCCGTAGCGGACCGGTATTATACGGTCTGGCGCGGCACGAACCTGGCGTTCCCTTGGGTGCCGCAGCAGACCAATATCCCGGCCTGTGTGCCGCGGAATTTCTACTGGGATGTCGGAGCCACGGGTTCCGGGCCCTATTTCTACAAGATCACCGTCGACAATCCGGTTCGATGAATGGGGAGACCGTGTGAGAAGCAGGCAAAGAAAAGTGGGCACAAGAGTCGCGGCGCGACTGGCGGCCACCCTGGCGGCGGCAGTGGCCTTGGGCGCACCTGTGTTGCTGGCGAGCCCCATGATGTCCGAGGGCTGGGACACGTTGAACAACGTGAGCGGGTGGGTTAACAGCATGGGGCCGGATGGCGCCACGCTGGGCAACAGCGCCAACTACCTCAGTATTTCGTTTGCGGCGGAGACGGTCCCTTTGCCGGACCAGGGCGACATCGTCAAGACCGGGCCTGGGTCTGCTGCTGGCCTCACGGGCAACTACATCGCGGCCGGTATCCAGTCGGTCAACTTTCGATTCCTGGCCCAGGACTATGCGCCTGACGGCCTGGCCCTGTACTTTGCCTCGGCGTCGCACGTCTGGTTTCTACCCCTGGATACGTCCACGCTGTCGGTTGGCACGTTTGCCGGTTATTCGGCGAGCCTCGACTATGGCACGGGGTGGATGGGTGGACCCGGCACGGATGCGGCGGCATTCTTGAACGATCTCGCGGCGGTCGATTGGATTGGCGTTTACATAGGCCGTAACTATGCCGGTTGCGACCTTCCGCCGGCCCAGGCCTACGGGCTCGACGACTTCACCGCCTATACCGCGACCCCCGAGCCCGATACGGTCGTCCTGCTCTTGTCCGCCTTGGCCCCCCTGCTGGTCGTCTTCCGCAGAATCCGCGCCGGCAAGCTCTAGCAGCCCGCTGAAGAGCTCGGGTCGCGAGGACGCTCGCCCAACGATTCACCACGCCTTTGTTTCAGGGGCGAGCGTCCTCGCGAGCCGAAAATCGTTTCGTATACCCCGCGCTTGCCCGCGACCGCAGCCTGTCGAACGGCGCCCAAGCAAAGCTGGATTGGCCCTTCGGATGGCGATAGAGTACAGCCGTATGAGTTAGGACAACTCGAAGCTCGCCGAACTACACGGTGGACATGGGCCGGAACGTGCAGGGCTGGGGGTGCTGGAATGAATGCGGAGCGCAATGAACATCTGATCGACGGAAAGTATGGTATCCGCGACCTTGTTGATCTGGACGAACTCCGCCGGATCTTTGAACGATTCACGGAGGCCACCGGCTTCACCATCGGCTTTCTGGACCACCCTGGCCTGAACATCCTCATTGCCACAGGATGGCGGGACATTTGCACCAAGTTCCACCGGGGATGCCCGGTTTCCGCGGACAACTGCAGCAGGAGCAATCGGCGCCTCCAGGGTCAACTCGCTGTAGCGGGGAAGCTGATGGTCGAGCCGTGCGAGAATGGACTTGTCGACTGCGCGATTCCCATCATCGTCAAGGGGAAGCACATCGCCACACTGGCCACAGGGCAACTGCTGATCGAGAAACCTGACCTCGAGCGGTTCAAGCGGCAAGCCAAAGTGTTTGGGTTCGACGAGCGCGAGTACCTGCGGGCCCTGGGTGAGGTGCCTGTGGTTTCCGAGGAGAAGCTGCGGAGCGTGACGACGTTCCTCGGAGAGATGGCTCTCATCCTCTCTCAGCTTGGCTATGCGCGCCTGACCATCAAAGAAGAAGCTGGGCGTCTCGAACGGGAAATCGCCGTCCGCACGCAGGCGGAGGCGGCGCTGCTGGAGAGCGAGGCCCGATTCCAGTCCTTGGTCGAGAACGCCCCGGATGCCATCTTCCTGCAGAGTGAAGGGCGTTTCGTATTTCTTAACTTGGCTATGGCCAGGCTTATGGGGGCCTCGAATGCCGGGGATCTGGTTGGAAAGAGTGTCTTTGGCGGTATCTCTCCGGATCACCACGAACGCGTCCGCGAGCGCATTCGTCTGCAATGTGAGACAGAGAAGCCGGTGCCGCTCATGGAAATGGAGTATGTGCGCCTTGATGGTTCGCATGTCCCTGTCGAGACCACCGCCATGCCCGTCCAATGGGAGGACCGCCAAGCGCATTTGGTCTTCGTCCGCGACATCACCGAGCGCAAGACGAGCGAGCAGTCGCTGCGCCGAGTGCTCGACACGCTGTCGGTATCCGCCAAGCGTGCAACGGCCATTCTGTCTGAAGCGGGCTGTTTGCTGAACATCGTAAGTGGCGATGACCTGCTGCGCCACGCGGTGGAGTTCGTGCGGCGGGAATTGGGCGTTGACCGCTGTGGCATCTATCTTTTGGACGAGGCGACAGATCAATTGAGGGGGACGTTTGGCACGGACGATCGTGGACAGACCACCGACGAGCGTGAGGCGCGCATGGATAAGAACATCGATCTGTGGGCGGCCTTGCAGGAGCGTATCAGGAACAACGTGCCGGGCTGGATTTCCACCCATGGCAATTACCTGTACTACAAAGACAGGTTCCGCGGTGTCCCCGGCACCGGTTGGGTCGTAGCCACGCCGATCTCGGTGGAGGGCGGCCGGCTGACGGGTATCATGTTCAACGATTGCGCCATTACGCACGCTCCGCTGGACGAGAGCCAGCAGGATCAACTCGCCGTGTTCTGCTCGCTCCTGGGGCACCTGCTGGAGCGCAGGAAGGCCGAGGCGGAGCGGGAGAAGGTGGAAGTGCAATTGCGGCAGGCGCAGAAGATGGAATCGGTGGGTCGACTGGCGGGCGGCGTTGCTCACGATTTTAACAACATGCTGGGGGTTATTCTCGGGCGCACCGAAATGGCGTTGGAGCGGCTGGATCCATCCCATGAACTCTATGACGACCTGACAGAGATCCGCAAGGCGGCGCAGCACTCCGCCGACCTCACCCGGAAGCTGCTGGCCTTTGGCCGCAAGCAGACCATCAAGCCCGAGGTGCTCGACTTGAACGAGACTGTGGCGGGCACGCTCAAGATGCTGCAACGGCTAATCGGGGAGGAAATCGAACTTGCCTGGCATCCTGAAACGGGCCTGTGGCCGGTCAGAGTGGACCCGTCGCAGATCGACCAGGTCTTGGCCAACCTGTGCGTCAATGCCCGCGATGCGATCTCCGGCGTCGGCAAAATGACCATCGAGACGGGGAACACGACTTTCGATGACGACTACTGCGCCGCTCACAGGGGATCTTCGCCTGGCGACTATGTGCTGCTCACCGTAAGTGACAACGGGTGCGGCATGGAGAAAGAAACGCAGTCCCATCTTTTTGAACCGTTCTATACGACCAAGGAAATGGGCAAAGGCACGGGCCTTGGCCTGGCGACCGTTTACGGCATCGTCAAGCAGAACCATGGTTACATCAATGTCTACAGCGAGCCGGGCCGGGGAACGGCCTTCAAGATCTACCTGCCCCGGCATATGGGCAAGGCCGAGACGGTGCCGCCGGAAGAAGAGCCAAGACCAGTCCAACGCGGCAATGAAACCATCTTGCTGGTGGAAGATGAGCCGGCCACCTTGAAGATGACTCTCCTGATACTTCAGAGGCAGGGCTATACAGTGTTAGCCGCCAGTACCCCGGGTGAGGCCGTCCGCTTGGCTCGGGAACACGCCAGCAACATCGACCTCCTGATGACCGATGTCGTCATGCCTGAGATGAACGGCCGGGATTTGGCCAGGAACCTGCTGTCCCTCTATCCGCAGCTCAAGCGCCTGTTCACGTCGGGCTATACGGCCAATGTCATTGCCCATCACGGCGTATTGGACGAAGGAGTGCATTTCATCCAGAAGCCTTTCAGGGTGCAGGACCTGGCCGATAAGGTGCGTAGGGTTTTGGATGAGTGCTAACAGAGGCTGATCCCGGCTGTCCTGCCATCCGTGCCTTCGTGTGAGAGCCCTTCAGCTACCTCCGGGCGTGACAGCCCATGATTGTATAGCTGGATTCGCCACGGATCCCATTAGCCATCGCTGGCGCGAAGAAGTCGGGCCAAGTCCGTTGAAGTCTACAATAATGTCCCGGTCCTATCGTTCTTTTGCTATAGATACGGGCGCGGTCGGCGAGGCCTCGCTCGACCAATTGAGGACTGACCCATGAAAAGCAAAGCGGTGATGGCGGTGGCGGCGGGATGTGCGTTCCTCGCGGGAAGCGTGGGGATGGCGGCCGATATGCGGAAGGCCGGAATCGAAAAGGCGGAGAAACAGGCCGTTGAGGAGCACCTGCAGTTACAGCACGCCGTCTTTGAAGTGGAACACGCGGTAAGCTTCATGGAGCATGCCAGCCATGACTTTGGCGGTCATCGTGAGTCCGCCGTGGTGATGTGCAAGGCGACCGTCGAACAGTTGCGTGAGGCTTTGCGGTGGGCGCATGTTCCGGAGGGCAAGGTGCCGCCGTGGGAACACCCCGAGGTCCATCCCATGCGTCGCGCCATGCTCGTGCTGGAGGAAGCCAAGCAGCACCTGGAACACGCCGAGAACCACTTTGGCGGTCACCGTGAGTGCGCATTGCTCCTGTGCGACGGGGCCATCACTCAATTGCGCGAAGCCTTGGAGTTCGAGAAACGGTAAGGCTGGCCTGCCGTAGCTCGGCGCGGTAGCGGCGAGCGAAGGATGGTGGGCGTTACTGGATTCGAACCAGTGACCTCTTGCATGTGAGGCAAGCGCTCTAACCAACTGAGCTAAACGCCCTCGAACAGAAGGGCGGCATGATGCCGGTTCCGGCGGTCGCTGTCAAGCCGCCTGCCAGCCGGCTTACCGGTACTTCACCCCAAACCCGATCATCCCTTCATCGACGTGCGAGGCTTCGACGTAGGCCGAGACATGGGCCGTCAGGCGGTACAAGGCGCCAATGGTTACGGCCGGGTTGATTTCCGTGTGATCGGAGGATTCGGTGAGCGAGATCGCGGTCTCGCGATCCGCCACGTCCACCCCGAGGCCGCCATACAGGAACAGGCCGTCCAGGAGCAACTCGCCGCTGGAGAGGAGCATGAGGTCGCCACCCATGAGATTGACCGTATCCGTGTCGACATAGTAGCCCGCCAGACGGATGCCCAAGTCACTGACAAGATCAAGGTCGAGCGCGTAGAGCCCGCCCACCTGCGCGGCGAGGTTGCCGCGACCGGTATCCGGATCGGACCAGCCGAGATCGGCAAACACGCGGAAGTTGTCCTGTACCGAAACCTGCGCGCGGCCCGCCGTGGAAGCCATGTGAGTGGCAAGCACCGTGCCGAGCGTGAACTCGGTCTCGCCGGCGGTGCGGTTGTCGGCCGTGTCCGCCACTTGCAGGCCGACACCCTGGGCCAAGACGCACGAATTCCAGGCGAGCGCCAGCCCAACGCCTGTCCCTGCCATCCACCGTTTCGCCATCATGAGATTCCTCACTTCCTGTGTCCCGGGCTGGCCGGGTCAGGCATCATACTGCGCAAACGGGGCGGCTCCGGTCAAGGGGAAGGTGGTGGGGACGGTGGGGCGAAGTGAATAGTGAACGGTGAACAGTGAACGGTGGATTCTGAAAAAGGGTTTGGCAAGCTTGGGTCCCGGCCGCTAAAGTACAGCCCTCAATCGATCAGGGAGATGCTCTCATGAAGGAACTTGAGGAAGGGTCGCGGCTGATGCTGGATTTCGGCAAGCTTGCCAAGGTGGCCAAGGCGTGTCCGGATGTAATCCCGGTGGCCGTCCAGAATGCCGATACGCATGAGGTGATCCTGATCGCCTACGTGAACGAACGCGCGTTGAAGGTGGCCTTGGAAACCAAGACCGCCGTGTTCTGGAGCACGTCGCGCAACGAGCTGTGGGAGAAGGGCAAGACCTCGGGCGAGACGTACGACCTGATCGAGGTCCTGGTCAACTGCGAGCAGAACTCAATCGTGTACCAGGTCAGGCCCCGCCGCGGCGGCATCTGCCACACCAAGAACAAAGCGGGGAAGGCGCGCAACTGCTATTACCGCCGGCTCAACCCGCAGACATCCGTCCTCGAGTTCCTGGACCCGTAAGGGCCCGCCGCTCACTCCGTCCCGGCTCGTCCCACTTCGCGGCGGGTAAAAAACCAGAGGCCGAAGAGCGACGCGACCGCCGAATAGGCGAGCCCGAGCAGCAGGCCGGCCTCCGCCACTATGGCCCAGGCCACCCGGCGGCCATCAGCCAAGAGTGCAACCGGTTCCAGCCGGATCAACGGCGCGGTCGCCACGTTCATGATTCGGAACACCCCCAGGACCACACGGTCGAGCCAACCGAGCTCCGGCGCTTCGGATTCGAGCGGAATATAGTACATCCCGGTAACCGCCACGGTTTGCACGTAGCCGGCCGAGGCGATCAGCACGAGGACGAAGATCGAAACGAAGACGGCCACGGGCAACGACAAGAGGCAACCCGCCGTGACACCCAGGGCCGCGAGGAAGGCCAGCCGCGCAAACACCACGAGGAGACCCCTCGTGAGGTTGACGGCAAACCCGTCGCGCGGCACGAGCAGTTCGACGCCGCCGACGCCCGTGCCCAGCACGAGCGTGGCTGGATCCCGCCCCACAGGATTGGTAAGCCGGACATGCACACCCCCGGGGCTCCACGCGGCCGCCGGTACGGCCAGCGCCATGGACAGGCCCGGCGCATTCGTCGAGGTCACGACGCTCACCGGCTTTCCGGGCGGCCCGAACTCCCAGAGGCTGGCGAACGGGGCTCGGTTCGGGCGTGCCGAGCCGAGCCTGGCGCGCAGTTCCATGGGCCCGCCCGGCGCCGTCGCGGATACGGGGAACGTGAAGTCGAGCGAATGGCCCGGCAGAAGGGCTACGCTCTTCGGCTCGAATTGCCGGGTGTCGCCGGCCGCTGCGGGAACGGCACGGACGAGCCCGGCCGCCGCCCAGTCCGGATGAAACGTGTCCCGGGCGGAGAGCAGCGCCTCGAATTGCGAGTCGGCGCCTCCCGCCGGGCGGATGACGGCTACCAGGGCCGCCACCACGAGGCCCGTTACGGCCAGCGCGGCGGCGTCCATGACAACGATGCCCAACCATTTGCCGAGCCAGATCTCCCAGCGGTGGACCGGCTTGGCGAGCACGATGAACAGGCGGCGGTCCTGCAACTCGGCGGCCACGGTGGCGCAGCCGGCCCACAGCGTCGCGGCCGATAGCAGGCCGATGGCCGCGGCGAGGGCGTACTCCAGGATGATCCGCAGCCGTCCCGCCGGCGTGCCGTCGCTCTGGACCAGCAGGGGCAGTCCCACCAGCACCAGCAGCAGGGCCGCCAGAAGCGAGACGACGACGCGCGAACGCACGGCGTCGCGTAACGTCAGGCGCACGATGGCGACTAGGCGCGGCAGGTTCATGGCGGCGGACTGGCCGCGCGTTGACGGGTGACGACGTCGACGAAGAGCGATTCGAGCGAACGACCGGCCGGTTCCACGGCCACGGGCCGTCCGCATTGCTCCTGCAGGTAAGCCACGAGCCGGTCGCGGAGCGCGTCATCCACGCCTTCCAGCGTGATCCGCCACGTATCGGGCTGGCGGACAAGTTCCCGCACGGGCCCCTGGGCGCAGACCCGGCCGTCGAGCAGGATGGCCACCCGGTCGCACACGTCCTGCATGTCGGCCAGGTAATGGGAGCAAACGAGGATCGTCTTGCCCCGCCGCGCGAGGTCCAGGATCAGGTCCTTGACCTGGCGGCAGCCAATGGGGTCGAGGCCGGAGGTGGGCTCGTCGAGGAGGAGTACATCGGGATCGTGGATGAGTGCCTGGGCGAAGCCGACGCGCCGGGCCATGCCCTTTGAGAATTCGCCCACGCGCCGATGGCGCGCGGAGGCCAGACCCACGAGCTCAATCATTTCGTCCACGCGCTGCCTTCGTCGCCGGCTCCTAAGGCCACCGAGCGAGGCATAGAACTCCAGGGTTTCCTGGGCGGTCAAGTACTTGTAGAGGTAGGACTCTTCCGGCATGTAGCCAAGGCGCTCGCGGGTGGCGGCGTCGCGCGGCGAGCCGCCCAGGACCCGGAGTTCGCCGGACGTGGGATAGAGCAGGCCGAGGAGCATTTTGATGGTCGTGCTCTTGCCCGAACCGTTCGGCCCGAGAAGGCCGAACACCTCGCCGGAACGGACCTCCAGCGTCAGGTCCTGCACGGCGCGGACTTTGGGGCGACCCCAGAAATCGCGGAAGACCTTGTTCAGGCCCCGGGCGTCGATCACGGCGGGTGCATCGTGGGGGATTGTACTCATGGTTAGAACTGTCGGTTGCGGAAGGCGGCGGTGCCGAGGCAGAGCACGCCCGTCGTGTAGACCAGTCCGTAGAGCGCTGCGGCGCCAACGGAACGCCAGCTCAGCGCGGCGTCGCCGGCCAGGTCGTCGGCCGGCCAGAACATCTGGAAATCGGGCAGCAGTGTCCGGATGGCCGTCGCAACCGGGGGCCAGCGCGAGGCGAGGTGCGCGACGTATCCCGAGAGCAGGCCGGCGAAGAGCAGCACCAGGAGCAGCACGACGGTGGGGGCCAGGGGCAAATGCGCGGCCAGCCCGAGCGCGAAGGCGGCAAGGATGAGGAGCCCGGCGCCGACCAGCATGGCGGCCGGCACGAGGCGCCAGTCGAGAAATTCGCCGAAGCGGCCGACGTGGCCCTCGGCGTCGACGCGGCTGAGGGCCGCCGTGACGAGCACCAGCGCCACGACCAGGAAGCACCACCCCCAGGCGGCGACGTTCGAGCCGCGTCGCCAGTTCAGGAGCGCGCCAGGCACGAATACGGCGACAGGCACGGCCAGCAGGAGGCGCACGCCGTACCAGTCAGTCTCGAAGAAGCGGGGGGCCAGGCGTTCGGCCAGCAGTGCGGCGCAGGCCGAACAGATTGTGAAGAGCATCACGAGGAGCGCCACGGCCGCGAACTTCGCCAGAAAGAGCGTTTCGCGACTGATCGGACGACTCAGTATGGCGAGGATCGTCCCGCTGTGCATCTCGCGTGACAGCGTGGAGCACGCCGCATAGGCGGCCAGGATCGCGCCACCCGTGAGTTCAAAGGCCAAGGCTCCATCCCGCGCGAGTCCGCCCTGCTGGCCGAGTTGATGAGCGATCATCAGCGGCAGGCCCGTTGAAAGCGCCACCGAGGCGAGCGCAATCAGCAAGCACACCGGCTGGCGCACGAGTTCCGTGAACGCCAGCCGGGTCAGGTAGAACAACGGCATCGGTCTAACGGCCATCGAGGGCTCGTCCCGGCCTAGCGTACCTGCTCGACCGTGATGGTCTCGTCGATCTGCTCCCGGAGGATGCGCTCGATGCCCTGTTTGATCGTCATGGTGGCGTGAGGGCACCCCCCGCAGGCACCTTTCAGGCGGAGCTTTACAGCCGCGCCTTCGATGCCGACCACATCCATATCGCCGCCGTCGGCCTGCAAAAACTTACGTAACTCTTCGAGTTTCGCTCGGATTTTGTCTTCCATGGGTGATTTCCTTTCACTTCACAACCCCAGTATGGCAGAAGCTCGCGGGTCGTTCAAGAAACGAGGGCAGGGGGGAGTTGTGGCTTGAACGCCCCCCCCTTTCCTGCGATCATTCCCGGCTATTACCGATACAGTTACAGGTTGATCCTTATGAACCGAATTCTGTCCAAGACTCAGCTATCCGACGACGTGTTCATGATGAAGGTCGAAGCGCCGTTGATCGCCCGTGAGCGCCTCCCGGGGCAGTTCATCATCCTGCAGATCAACAACGACTTCGGCGAGCGCATCCCGCTCACGATCGCCGATGCGGACGCGGAGCAGGGCTGGATCGCGATCATCTTCCAGACCGTGGGAAGGACCACCCACCTTCTCGCCGAAAAGAACGTGGGCGACACCATCGAGAGCGTGCTCGGCCCCCTGGGGCATCCGACGCACATCGAGCGGGTGGGGACGGTCGTGTGCGTGGGCGGCGGCATCGGCGTGGCCCCACTGCACCCGATCGTGAAGGGCATGAAGGCCGCCGGCAACCGGGTAATCGTGATTATGGGCGCGCGGACCAAGTCGCTCCTCATCATGGAGGAGCAGATGCGGGCGCTGGCCGACGAATTGATCATCTGCACGGACGACGGATCCTGCGGCCGCAAGGCCCTTGTCACAGAACCGCTCAAGGAGATCTGCGGCCGGGAACCCAAACCGGCCTGCGTCGTGGCCATCGGACCGCCGATCATGATGAAGTTTTGTGCCGAGGCGACGCGCCCGTTCGGCGTGCGCACCCTCGTGTCGCTCAACACGATCATGATCGACGGCACCGGCATGTGCGGCGGGTGCCGGGTGACCGTGGGCGGCGAGACCAAGTTCGTGTGCGTGGACGGCCCGGAGTTCGACGGTCACAAGGTGGATTTCGACAATATGATGAAGCGGCTGAAGGCGTATCGCCGGCAGGAGGAGCATGCGCACGAGCAGTGCCACCTGGAGCAGGCGGCCAGGCAGAAGGGAGCGGCCGTCGCATGAGCCATGTGACCCGTGAGACGCTCGCTGCTGCCGCGAAACGCGACCTGGAGGCCATCCTGCAACGCGGCAAGCCGTTGACGCCCAAGGAGCGGCTGGCGATCGTTCCCCAGGAAATGCCGACCCAGGATCCGCAGGTGCGCCGTCGCACCATGAGCGAAGTGGCATTGGGCTACACGGCTGAGCAGAGCCGGTTGGAGTCGCTGCGCTGCCTGCAATGCCGCAACGCCCCGTGTGTCGAGGGTTGCCCGGTCCGGATCGACATCCCGGCGTTCGTCAAGGCGGCGGGCGAGGGCGACATCCAGGCGGCGATCGGCATCATCAAGCGCAACAGCCTGCTGCCGTCCGTCTGCGGGCGGGTGTGCCCGCAGGAAACCCAGTGTCAGGAGAACTGCACGGTCGGCAAGGCGTTGAAAGACACGGCCAAGGCGGTGGCCGTCGGGCGTATCGAGCGGTTCGTGGCCGACTGGGAGCGCGAACAGGGCAAGGCGTTGCCGCCATCGGTCAAGCCGGAGACGGGGCGCAAGGTGGCGGTGATCGGGACGGGCCCTGCGAGTATCACGGTCGCGGCGGACGTCCGCCGCGAAGGACACCAGGTCGTGATGTTCGAGGCCTTCCACAAGCCGGGCGGCGTGATGGTCTACGGGATCCCCGAATTCCGGCTGCCCAAGCGTATCGTGGAAGCGGAAATAAGCGCGCTGCAAGCCATGGGCGTCGAGGTCCGCACCAACTTCGTGATCGGCCGCACCCGCAAACTCAGGGATCTGCTCGACAAGGACGGGTTCGACGCGGCCTTTGTCGGCACGGGCGCGGGGCTGCCTAAGTTCATGGGCATCGAGGGCGAGAACCTGGTGGGCGTGTTTTCGGCCAACGAGTACCTGACGCGCGTGAACCTGATGAAGGCGCACGATTTCGAGCGCGCCGATACACCGATCTTCCGGTCGCGCGTCGTCGCCGTGCTCGGCGGCGGCAACGTTGCCATGGATGCGGCGCGAACGGCAGTGCGGCTGGGGGCCGAGGCCGTGCATATCGTCTACCGGCGCACGGAGAAGGAAATGCCCGCCCGCATCGAGGAAGTGGGCCACGCCAAGGAAGAGGGCGTCATCTTCCATCTGCTGGAGAACGCGAAGCGGATTGTCGGCGACGAACAGGGCCTGGTCACGGGCATGGAATGCCTGCGGTACGAGCTTGGCGAGCCGGACGCTTCCGGCCGGCGACGGCCGGTCGAGGTCAAGGGCAGCGAGTTCATTATGCCCGTCGACACGGTGATTGTGGCGATCGGCAACGACTCCAACCCGCTGATTCCGCGCACGACCGGCGGCCTGCAGGTGACGAAGTGGGGCAACATCATCGTGGACGACACGGGCAAGACGTCGATCGACCGCATCTATGCGGGTGGGGACATCGTGCTGGGCGCGGCCACGGTGATTCTCGCCATGGGTGAAGGCCGACGCGCCGCGGCGTCGATCAACGCGCTGCTGAAGGGGTAACCGTCTACTGCCGGTAATCCTTGGGGCTGATCCCCAGGTGCTTGATCCGGTAGTTGATGATCCGCTGCGTGGTCTGCAGGTGCCGCGCGGCCGAGGCGGCCACGCCCCGGTGGCGTTTCAGCGCGTCGATGATGATCTCCCGCTCGAACGATTCAACCATGGTCTCCAGGCTTGCACCCTCCTCGGGCAGGATTCCCGTGTGGGTCGCTTCGCTGGTCTGCAGGGACGGCGGCAGCGTGTAGCCGTGGACGACATCATCGGTCGTGGTGAGCACCGCGCGTTCGAGGCAGTTTTCCAGTTCGCGCACGTTGCCGGGCCAGTGGTAGGCCATCATCATGTTGATCGCCGTGGTCGAGATGCGCTTGACGTGTTTACCGTAGGCGGCGTTGTACTTCTGCAGGAAATGGTCGGCCAGCAGCAGGATGTCGGAGCGGCGCTCACGCAGCGGGGGCAGGTGGATGGGGAAGACGTTCAGCCGGTAGTAGAGATCCTCGCGGAAGCGACCGGACTTGATGGCATCCTCGAGATTCCGGCTGGTGGCGGCGATCATGCGGACGTTGACGGTGAGCGTCTTGTCGCCGCCGACGCGCTCGAACTGCCGCTCCTGCAAGACGCGCAGCAACCGCACCTGGACGGCGGGTGAAATGTCGCCGATCTCGTCCAGGAACAACGTGCCGCCGTTGGCCAGCTCGAAACGGCCCTTGCGCAGGGCCGAGGCGCCGGTGAAGGAGCCTTTCTCGTGGCCGAAGAGTTCGCTTTCGATCAGGTTCTCGGGCAGCGCGGCGCAGTTGACGCTGATGAAGACCATGTTGCGGCGCGGGCTGCTGTAATGGATGGCCCGGGCGATGAGTTCCTTGCCGGTCCCGGACTCGCCGCGAATTAACACGGTCGCGGTGCTGTCGGCGACCTGGGCGATCTGCTCGTAGATCGCCCGCATGATCTTTGAATTCCCGACGATGTTGTTGGGCTGGTAGCGGTCGTCGAGCTGGCGGCGCAGGCGTTCGTTTTCGGCCTTGAGGCTCTCCTGCTCGGCGATCTGCTCGCGGATGCTGCCGACGGCTTCGGCCAGCAGGTTGGCGACCAGGCTCAGGAACTCGCAGTCTTTGCCCAGCGTCTCCTCGTCGGCCGCGGGCCGGTCGATGCTGATGGTGCCGATGGTCTGGCGCTGGTTCACGATCGGCACGCAGACGAAGGCGACCTTCACGCTCTTGCGCGAACGCGTTCGGTTGAGAAACCGGGGATCCTTGCCGATGTCGGACACGATTTCGGGTTTGCCCGTCTGGGCGACCGTGCCCGTGATGCCTTCGCCGACCTTGTACTGGCCGCGGCGGAGCTCGTCGGCGTTGAGCCCGCGCGCCGCCTCGATCACGAACACGTCCGTGTCCGGGCGCCGCAGGGTGAGCGTGCCGTACGACATGCCCATGTCCTTCTCCATGATGTCGAAGACTTCCTGGAGCATGGCGGTGATGTCCCGCCGGTGGGCCATGGCCTGGGAGATTCGATAGAGGACGCTGAGCTCAAGCGATTCGCGTTTGTCCACGGGGCAGTTCCTTCCGGACGGCGCCGCGCCGTCACCGAGGGTGGGTCTATAGCATAAGCCCGGGCCGCGTTCAAGTCCGCTGGGTGAGGATCCGCTGGATTTCCGTCTCGATGGATTCCTGGTCGACGTTGTCCGAATCATCCTCGGCGGCCGGCAGCGTGATCAACTGGCGGATTTCCTGAATGAACGTGCCGGGCTTGTAGGGGCGCGTCACGCGGCCGCGAATTTTGAACACATCGCTGGACAATCCCGCAAAGCGGGGCGACTCGGAGGCCTGGACGATCTCCATCTTGCGCAGCTTGGGCAGGAGCGGGATCATCTTGAGGAAGTCCGTCCCTGTGAAGTCGGGCATGTGCATGTCGAGCACGAGCACATCGGGCATCACATCCGTGAGGCGGCGCAGGCCGTCGCGCGCGCCTTTGGCGAGCAGCACGCGGCAGCCGCCCTGCTGGTGCAGGGCCGTGCCGGCCACAAGCAGTTGCGGGATTTCGTGATCGACGATCAGCACGGTCAACTGGGCCGATTCCCGGGCTTTCGCGCCATGGCGCAGGATGCGCCGCACGCGCGTGATGAACGCGGCGGCCGGGAACGGCTTGATGGCGTAGTCGTTGGCTCCGAGTTCCAGGGCGCGAACGATACTGGCCTCGCCGGTGACCAGCATGACCACCGGGACGCGGTTGTAGCGCGGTAAAGCGCGAACGGTCTGCAGGATTTTGAACGCGCCGTCGCCGGGCGTTTCGTCGTCGAGCACAACCAGATGAATGCGCTGGCGCGGCAACTCGCGGAGCGCCTCGTCGGCCGTGGCGAACGACTGTACCTCGAAATTGTCGCGCTCGAGAAACTGTTGCATGGCCCGCAGCATGTTGGGGTCAGCCACGCACAGCCCCACGCGGTCCGTGCGGCGGATGGCCTGGGTGACGTCCGATACGATGGGGCTGACCGTCGACGGCCCGGTGTGCATGTAGTACGCGGCGTACAGGAAGTGGTCGGCCCGTTCGAGCGCCTCGTCCACGCTTGGCGAACCGGTTATGACGGTGAGGCCGGCGCACACCGAAACCGAGATCGCCTTGCCGCCCGGAGTGGTCACTTTTTGGCGGTTGAGGACGGCCAGGACTTTTTCGATGGCGCGCGTGCCCCCGTAGTGATCCTCACCCGGCAGCATGACGGCGAACTCCGAAACACCCCACCGGGCAACGATATCGGTGGCGCGGAAGGAGCCCGAGAGGACCGAGCCTAGTTGGCGGATGAGTTCGTCGCGCACGACCGGGCCGCACTCCTGGGAGAGGTCATCGAAGCGGTTGATACCGAGAACGGTGAGCGTCAGCGGTTCGGTGGGGTCCTGCCGGTTCGTCAGGATCTCGGTGTAGGTCTCGCGGAAAGCGGCCCGGTTGAGGAGGCCGGTCAGCGGATCGCGGCGCGACTCGCGCCCGCGTTCGTGTCCCCGCTTGAGGTGGAACGTGAGGTAGTCGACGACTTCGCCGGCATTGACCGGCTTTTCGAAGTAGCCGTCGGCCGCCTGCACGAGGCTCATGTCCTTGACACCCTCGAGAAGTTTCGGGACGATCGCGACCACGGGGAGGGCTGCGGTGGCGGGGGTGGAACGCACGGCGGCGATAAGGGTGCGTCCATCCTGGCCGGTGAGTACGAAATCGACCACCATGTGCGCGATATCCTGGGTGGCCAGCACCTGGAGGGCCTGCTGCGTGGTCGTGGCCGTGACCACGCGCCTGGCCCGGGCCTCGAGAGCCGCCGTGAGGTTCTTGACGAGCTCGGCATCCGAGGAGACGACGAGTACGGTTTGGATGCTGACGCCCCGGCGTGAAATCTCGAGCCGCATGAGCGTGATCAATTCGCGAAGGCGGGCGGCCAGTTCGAAGGGCGGGGCTTCCTCGGCCCGCCGCGCCGCGGCCGCCAGGCTTTCCATGCCATTCAGGTCGCTGGAGGCGCGGATCGAGGCCAGGAGCCGGCGCGCCATGTCGGCGGTCTGGTGATCCTCGTCGAAGTTTTTGAGGGCAATGGACAGGGCGTCCAAACGATGGCCGAGGTTGCGCGCGTAGGTACGCTTTCGCGTCGAATCCTGCGGTTTGTCGGTTTCGCTCATGATGGTCGCGGGCGCTGCGGCATGCCCGCCGCGTCACCAAGTCGCTGTGACTCTGTCAAAATCGGCCTGAAAGACAACACAAAAGAAGGAGCCGGCGAAAGAAGTTTTCGTCCCTTGACGGTGGGGGAGACAGGTGATACGTTGCGGCCCTCACCTGAGATGTCGGGCCGTAGCGCAGACTGGTAGCGCGTTTGCTTGGGGTGCAAAAGGTCATGAGTTCAAATCTCATCGGCCCGACCAATTCGAAACCTTGGGACCCCGTCCTCAATCCAAGGGAAGCATTGACACCGCAAATCGCCCTGTTATCGTCGCAACTGACCATAGTGCGATGATTCGCAGGGGGTGTGTCAGTGACCGAATGTGATTGCCCGGTACCCTGATCCCCGCACACACGCTCTGCCCATTCGCCGCCGGACCCGATAGAGGACGCCATGGCAAAGACGAGCGCGAAGCAGAGCAACACCGCCAACCTCGGATTTGAGGCCAAACTCTGGCTGACCGCCGACAAACTCCGCAACAACATGGACGCGGCGGAGTACAAACACGTCGTCCTGGGGCTCATTTTCCTGAAGTACATCTCCGACACGTTCGAGGAACACCACGCCAAACTGGTGGCCGGCAAAGGCGACTACAAGGGCGCCAATCCCGAAGACCAGGACGAGTATAAGGCCGAGAACGTTTTCTGGGTGCCGCCCGCGGCTCGCTGGAACTACCTCCAGAACAGTGCCAAACAACCGACCATCGGCAAGATCGTCGATGACGCCATGGTCGCCATTGAGCGCGACAACCCACGCCTCAAGGGCGTGCTCCCCAAGGATTATGCCCGTCAGGCCCTCGACAAGCAGCGCCTCGGCGAACTCATTGACCTGATTGGCACCATCGGTCTCGGCGACAAGGAGAATCGTGCCAAGGACATTCTCGGCCGCGTCTACGAGTATTTCCTGACCATGTTCGCCAGCGCGGAAGGCAAGAACGGCGGTCAGTTCTACACGCCGTCCTGTATTGTTCGGCTGCTCGTCGAGATGTTGGCCCCCTACAAGGGCCGCATTTATGACCCGTGCTGCGGGTCCGGCGGGATGTTTGTGCAATCGGAGAAGTTCGTGGAAGCCCACGGCGGCCGGCTGGGCGATATCGCCATTTACGGGCAGGAAAGCAACGCCACCACGCGGCGCCTGGCCGTCATGAACCTCGCACTGCGCGGCATCGAAGCGGACTTCGGCCTCGAACAGGCCGACACCTTCCGGCGCGACCTGCATCCCGACCTCCGCGCCGATTACGTGCTGGCCAATCCCCCCTTCAATGACTCCGACTGGTTTCGCAAGGACGATGATGTGCGTTGGCAATTTGGCGTCCCGCCCAAGGGCAATGCCAACTTCGCCTGGGTACAGCATTTCATCCACCACTTGGCGCCCCGCGGCATGGCCGGTTTCGTACTCGCCAACGGCAGCATGTCTTCGAACCAGTCCGGCGAGGGTGACATCCGTCGTGCTATCATCGAGGCCGACCTCGTGGACTGCATGGTCGCCCTCCCGGGCCAGCTTTTTTACAGCACACAGATCCCGGTATGCCTCTGGTTCCTGACGAAGGACAAAGGTGGCGCGGGCGCTCCGCGCACGCGCTATTTGCGGGACCGCCGCAACCAGACTCTCTTCATTGACGCCCGCAAACTCGGTACCCTCACCGACCGTGTCCACCGCGAACTGACGGAAGCCGACCTCGCCAAGATGGTCACGACCTACCACGCCTGGCGTGGGGAGAAGGGAGCAGGCAAGTACGCGGATGTGGCCGGCTTCTGCAAATCTGCCACCACCGCCGAGATCGCCACGCACGGCCACGTCCTCACGCCAGGCCGCTATGTGGGCGCCGAGGAAGTCGAGGACGATGGCGACCCCTTCGAGGAGAAGATGCCCCGCTTGGTCGCCGAATTGAACGCCCAGTTCGCCGAGTCCGCGAAGCTGGAAGCCGCCATAAAAGTCAACTTGAAGGGGTTGGGGTATGCCTGAGAAAGGGACCCAAGCGACGCAAACGACGCGCACAAAGGGTGCGGTACCGCTAGCGAGGCTGCCTGAGTCTGAAGGCTTTATCCCGACTCATGGTGGCTATGAACACCTGATCTCTTTCCAGAAGGCCCGCATCGTTTATGACGGCACCGTTCGTTTCTGTGACCGTTTCGTGGACAGGCGATCTCGCACCCACGACCAGATGGTGCAGGCCGCCCGCTCAGGCAAACAGAACATCCTCGAAGGCAGCCAGGCTAGTGGCACGTCCAAGGAAACCGAACTGAAACTCACGAACGTGGCCCGCGCAAGTCTGGAAGAACTCCTTGAAGATTACCGTGATTTTCTGCGCGTCCGAAACTTGGAGGAATGGGCTAAGGACCATCCGTACACCCAGCGCCTGCGCGAACTCAATCGCCAGTCCAACGCCAATTACGAAACGTTCAAGAAGGGCATCGAGCACGGCGACCCTGCCATAGCAGCGAATGTGCTTATTGGGCTCATTCGCCTCACCAACTACCTGCTGGATCAGCAACTTCGCCGGTTGGAGCAGGACTTCCTCAAGGAAGGTGGTTTGCGCGAGCGCATGAGTCGCGCCCGATTGGCCGTTCGCGCCCGACAGCAAGGAAACAACCCGTATGCCACCTGATGCGCCACAAGTTCGACGGTGGCTCCTGCCCGAAATCCCTTTGTCCCTGCTGTCCTTTCTGTCCCTTTGGTGTGCGAAATATGCGGGAATTGCGGAAGTCGCCAAACGGAACCAGCGCCCGAAAACGATGCTGACGGAACGGCCAATGGCAATTGATCATGCGTCGGTTTCTAGTTGGCGCGGGAGCCTGGCTGAGTCTATAGTCTTTCCAGCAAACCCGCCGGGCCTCTGCCGCAAGGCATGCTATCTCTCGGCGGGTCTTTTTTTGTCCGGAGGGCTGACTTCGTGAAGTATCCACGAAGACGTTTGGCGGTCGGTCGACAAGTCGACCTAACCGTAAGCAGACCAATTCAGCATGACAACCTTGAAGGCGTAGCAACAATATCGGACGACTGGCGTGATGCAACTCTCGGGGAGTTCGTAGCCCTGCAACGAGGCCACGACCTAACCGAACCTGAACGTGCTATCGGTCGGGTTCCGGTCATGGGCTCAGCCGGACAGAATGGGTTTCATGATACGGCATTGGCCAAAGGACCTGGTATTGTCATTGGCCGAAGTGGCGCGTCCTTCGGGCAAGTTCACTACAGTTCAACGGACTACTGGCCGCACAACACTGCCCTCTACGTAACCGATTTCAAAGGCAACGATCCGCGTTTCGCCTTCTACTTTCTCAAATTGATTGACTTCTCGCGCTACAACTCGGGCAGTGCTCAACCATCTCTCAACCGGAATTTCATCTACCCAATTCCCGTTCGTATCCCACCCCTCGCCGAACAGAAACGTATCGCGCACATCCTCGGCACTCTCGACGACAAGATCGAGTTGAACCGGCGGATGAATGCGACGCTGGAGGCAATGGCGCGGGCACTGTTCCAGAGTTGGTTCGTGGATTTCGACCCCGTCCGCGCCAAGATGGACGGTCGCCGGCCTGCCGGGTTGGACAAAGACACAGCCGCTCTGTTCCCTTCGACATTCAAAGACTCATCGCTCGGCCCAATCCCGCAGGGGTGGGAAGTCGGATCAATCCTTCGCCAAGCAGACCTCTTGAGTGGTGGCACGCCAAGGACTGACGTGCCCGCATACTGGGGCGGTGATGTTCCATGGGCTAGCGCCAAGGATGTTTCTCAATGTGGCGAGGCGTTCCTCGTAACCACTGAGCGAATGATCACTCGCCTGGGTGTTGACGAGAGTTCTACAAAGATCATCCCGACCCTATCGACGGTCGTTGTTGCGCGGGGTGCGACAACGGGACGGTTGACGCTGCTTGCTAACTCGATGGCGATGAACCAAACTTGCTACGCTTTGAGTTCACAACTTGGTACGCCCTTCGTTCTTTACTGTAACGCCCGCCATTTCATTGAACGTCTGGTCCAAGGCGGGCATGGTTCCATCTTTGACACCATTACCACGAGCACCTTCGAGGCGACAAACGTTCTCCTCGCGCCAAAGGAGATTCTGCTCGCCTTCGATGAACAGGTGGCGCCACTGTTCCACCAAATCCGCGCCAGTCTGTACCAATCCCGCACCCTCGCCAATCTGCGCGACATGTTGCTGCCGAAACTCCTGAGCGGCGAAGTATCCAATCGGAGCTAACGACATGGCCATATTTTCTAAACAAGGAAGAGAGCGGAGCGCTGCTACCGAACAGTCAGTCGAGGGAGAGAGCGTGCCCCAATTGAAATATCCGAAGCCGAAAGTACTGTTCTTGGACTTGCCAGAATCTGCCTCGACGGTGCTTCGTGCAAAGGGTTTCAATGTGAGTGTTGGGAGTATAGGAAGGCCATATAAGGTTGCCAAGAGTAGCGGGTACCAAGCATTGATTGGTGAAGGAGATACGCCAAACCATACTGAACAGGACATCGTCGTCATCGATCTGAGTTACGGTGACCCGGCGTCAAGTCCTCAGGGAGAGAAGCACAGGCCTGCCGGGGAACCGGATTTGTGGGGCAAGTGTGATAAGGGGTTTATCGATCCCCGGGTCCGAACGGCATTCACACTTCAGCACCCCTTCGACCGTATTCACTCGGCCGGAGGCGTTTTTGTCTTGTTTGCCGACAGGAAAACCGGAATCGAGATCCAGATAGCCAGGTCGAGTGATAACAATATCTATGACGAGCGGCCGTGTATGCGCGACGTGTGGGCCATTCTGTCAGAGGTGGCTGATATGGAGGTGCGCGATGACCACGGCACTGAAATGCAGAGCGTCAAGACTGACTCCCCACTTGTGCGTCTGCTGGCGGAATTTCTCGCGGGCGGCCATTTCACGTGTACGCTTAACGGTGGATATCGGTCAGATGGCAACTGGGAGACACTGGCGGTAAGCAAGTTTGGGGACCCGGTTGCAGTAGCCCGTTGCCGCGCGGGCCACGGTTCGGTAATTGTTCTTCCTCAGATCCAGGACAAAACAAGGTTTCTATCGGAACTGTTCACGACGGTGTTGCCTGAAACCGCCCCCCACCTGTTTCCTCATATCGAGCGTGGCAAGTGGACGCATCGACCGGAATACGAACTTCCCCGCATACTTGAAATAAAAGCCAAGCAGCGCGAGGTTGAGAAAAAAGCGAAGCAAGACATACGCCTCCTTGATGAAGAACTCGCCAGGGAGCGTGAAGCAAATGGCTGGGTCCATACTCTCCTCATTGGCACGGATGCGGAACTAGTTGACGCAGTAAAGAAGGCTCTTTCGGTCTTGGGGTTTGCAAAAGTCATTGATGTCGACGCCGAGCGCGATCGTGAAGGCAAGAGTCGTCGGGAGGATTTGCAGATCGCTGACCAGAGCCCCACGCTAATTGTCGATATCAAGGGCATTGGAGGCTTCCCCAGTGACGAAGATGCATTTCAGGCCGATAAACATGCTGCTATTAGGATGCGAGAGCAAGGGCGGACGGACATCATCGGGCTCTCGATCATCAACCACCAACGATACCTGCCGCCGTTAGACCGTGAAAACGCAATGCCATTCCGCAAAGAACTGATTGATGCATCTGAGGAGCGTAGTCTGGGCCTGATGACTGCGTGGGACCTCTACCGGTGCGTCACCAATTTCCAGAGACTCGCGTGGAAGAGTGAGCACGTGCGGCCACTGTTCTACAAAAAGGGGAGGATCTCTGTGGTGCCAGGGCACTACCAGTTCATCGGTAAGGTTGCGAAGGTGTGGACGGACAAATTCGGCGTCGTACTAGAGCAGGGCGAATTGAAGCGCGGTGAACTCATCGCGGTTGAGTTTCCAGTCACATTTGAGGAGGCCAGAGCAGATTCTCTTCGAGTAAGAGACCAGGCCGTAGACAGTGCAAGCATCGGAGACCCCGTAGGGGTTCCATGGGACGCTGAAGCTCTGAAGGTGCGGGAAGGGCTGCGGGTATTCCGAGTCTCGAGCCCCTAACAGACGCATGTCCCTCAACGAATCCATCGTCGAAGACGCTGCCCTGACCTGGTTTGGGGAACTGGGTTATGCCGTCGGCCATGGCCCGCACCTCGCGCCCGGTGAACCGGCGGCAGAACGGGATACCTTTGGCGATGTGGTGCTAGTCGGGCGCTTGCGTGAGGCCATTCGGGGCCTGAACCCAGTTATTCCAGACGAGGCGCGAGAAGATGCACTACGGAAGGTCTTGCGATTGGCAATGCCCTCGCTGGTACAGACGAACCGTGCCTTTCATCGGATGCTGCGTGATGGCGTGGAGGTGGAGTATCCCCGGCCCGATGGCTCCATTGCGGGGGATCATGTGCGGCTGGTGGACTTCGCCGACGCCGATGCCAATGACTGGCTGGTTGTGAACCAGTTCACGGTGATCGAGGGAACGAACAATCGAAGGCCGGACATTGTGGTCTTCGTCAATGGCTTGCCTCTGGCCTTGCTCGAGTTGAAGAACGCGGTCGATGAGGATGCCACGGTCTGGACCGGTTACGCGCAGTTCCAGACTTACAAGGCGGAGATCCCCTCGTTGCTCCAGTACAATGCCCTGCTTGTAGCCAGCGATGGTGTACAGGCCCGCGTAGGCTCCCTCACGGCCAATCAGGAGTGGTTCAAGGTCTGGCGTACCATTGACGGCGAGGGGGACGCGCCGAAAACAGCGCTGGAACTGGAAGTGATGGTGCGTGGCGTTTTCGAGCGACAGCGGTTCCTCGATCTGCTGCACCATTTCATTGCGTTTGAGGAGGACCCGGACACTGGCGCTATCAACAAGATCATCGCTGGGTACCATCAGTTCCACGCCGTCAACGCCGCCGTGACGGAAACCGTGCGGGCCAGCGGCATGGGGCAGCGCGGCGTGGTGAAGGACGGGCCGGGCACGTACTGGGCTGGCCGAATGCACGGCGGCAAGCCGGGCGACCGTCGCGCCGGGGTGGTGTGGCATACACAAGGCAGTGGAAAAAGCTTCTCCATGCTCTTCTACGCGGCCCGCATCATCCGACACCCGGCCATGCAGAATCCGACGCTTGTTGTGCTGACGGACCGGAATGACCTCGACGACCAACTTTTTGGCCAGTTCCTGCGCTGTCATGACATCCTTGGGCAGACCCCCGTGCAGACTGAGAGCCGGGATCAACTGCGCGAGTTGCTGGCCGTGGCCAGCGGGGGCGTGGTCTTCACGACCATCCAAAAATTCATGCCAGAGACCAAGGGCGAGCGGTTCGAGAAACTGTCGGACCGCCGGAACATTGTCGTCATCGCCGATGAGGCGCATCGCAGTCAGTATGAGTTCGGCTCGCATGTGGTCAAACGCAAGGATGGCACCAGCTACATTGCGCACGGCCTGGCCGTGAACATGAGGGATGCCCTTCCGAACGCCTCATTCATCGGCTTCACCGGAACGCCGATTGAAAAGGCCGACGCCAACACACGGGCCGTGTTCGGCGACTACATCAGCATTTACGACATCCAACGCTCTGTCGCCGACAAGGCGACGGTGCCGATCTACTACGAGAGCCGTATCGCCAAGTTGGGACTGAACGCGGCCGAGCTTCCCAAGATCGACCAGGAATTCGAAGAAATCACCGAGGGTGAGGAGTTGACCCACAAGGAAAGGCTCAAGACCAAGTGGGCCGCGCTGGAAGCATTGGTGGGCGACCCGAAGCGCATTGCGCTCCTCGCCGTCGACATGGTGGCGCATTTTGAGAAGCGCCTGGACGCGATGAACGGCAAGGCTATGGTCGTCTGCATGAGCCGCCGTATCTGCGTGGACCTTTACAATGCACTCATCAAACTGCGCCCCGCCTGGGCCAGCGCCAAGGATGACGACGCGGAGGCCGAGAGGGGCAAAGACTGCGTGGTCAAGGTCGTGATGACCGGCGGCGCCGATGATGGCCCCGAATGGCAACCGCACATCCGCAACAAAGATAAGCGCCGCAAGTTGGCCAATCGGTTCAAGGACAGTAAGGATCCATTCCGCATCGTGATCGTGCGCGATATGTGGCTGACCGGGTTTGACGCGCCCTGCCTGCACACTATGTACGCGGACAAACCCATGCAGGGGCACGGACTCATGCAGGCCATTGCCCGCGTGAATCGTGTGTTCCGCGACAAGCCCGGCGGCCTGGTCGTGGATTACCTCGGGCTGGCCGACCAACTGCGGCGCGCCCTCGCCACCTATACCGAGAGCGGTGGCAAGGGCAGTCCGACCTACGACACCCGGCAGGCCATTGCCGTGATGCTGGAGAAACACGGCGTCGCCGGCGACATGCTACACGGCCTCAAGTGGAGCAAATGGACCACCGGCACCTCGGCACAACGTCTGGCCCTCATTCCCGCCGGCCAGGAGCGCATCCTCGCGCAGGATGACGGCAAGCAACGCTTCGTGCAGGTCGTGACCGAACTGTCCCGCGCCTTCGCCCTGTGCGCCGCCAGCGATGAGGCGACGGCGATTCGTGACGACGTGAGTTACTTCCAAGCCATCCAAGCCGCGTTGAACAAGCAGACGGGCGGCAGCCGCAAGACGCCCGAGCAACTCGACGCCGCGGTGCGCCAGCTCGTCTCGAAGGCCATCACGACCGATGGCCAGGTCATCGACGTGTTCACGGCCGCCGGTCTACCCAAACCGGATATCAGTATCCTATCCGACCAGTTCCTTGCGGAAGTGCGCGGTCTGAAACACAAGAACGTCGCCGCCGAGTTGCTAGAGAAGCTGCTCAAGGACGAACTGAAGGTCCGCGCCAAGCACAACCTGGTGCAAAGCCAGCTTTTCAGCGAGAAGCTCAAGAAGACGCTCAACGCCTACCACAACCGCGCCATCGCCACGCAAGAGGTCATCGAGGAACTCATCAAACTGGCGAAGGAAATGGACGCCGCCGCCAAACGTGGGGACGCCCTGGGCCTGACTGACGACGAAGTTGCCTTCTATGACGCGCTTGCGGCGAACGGTTCAGCCGTAAAGGCGATGGGCGACGACAAACTCAAGGTCATCGCGGCCGAACTCATCACGCAAGTTCGCAAGAGCGTCACCATTGACTGGACCCTGCGGGAAAGCGCCCGCGCCCGCATTCGGGTCATGGTCAAACGCATCCTGAACAAGTACGGCTATCCCCCGGACCCTCAGGAAGAGGCCGTAAAGACGGTGCTACAACAGGCGGAGATGCTGTGTGCGGATTGGGCCGTGGAGCCCGGCTGACGGTGCGTCGCGCGGCCTGCGCTGTTAACTACCCTTGACCATCTCCATCACAACCTGCTCCCACTCGAAAATATTCTGCGGGCGGCCGTTGCAGGTGCTGATGTCTTTGAGCACCAGGTCGCAGGCACAACCGTTGCGCTGGCAGGCATCGAGGATCGCCTTGATCTCTTTGCGGAGCTGGCGGTGATCCAGGCGGTCGACGGCGACTGAGGCCGGGTTGGGCTTGGATGACAGGACGTATTTTTTGCCAATGGCTTCGGCCGCGACATTCACGTCCGCCCAAGGTGTTATCGAGATCTTGCGCAAGTGCGGGATCGTCTGGACGATATCCATCTTCCGGTCCAGCGGCTCGCAGCAGCCGTAGTAGACCAGCCCGCACCGGGACATGGGCTCCCGGATGTAGGCGATATCGAATTCCTCGTGCATCGCGCCCGAGACCGACGCGAAGATCTGCGCGACGGCGCGCCCCCACACGTTCTTCAGTCCCACATGTTCCCCGTCGAAATCCGGGCCTGGCAAGTCGCTCGCAAGGATGGGCGTGCAGTGCAGGCTGCAGGGATCGTTGTCGAACAGCCCCATTTCCTCGATCTGACGGATCGAATTCCACTGCACGTCGTGGAGCTTGCGCACCGTCCGGTGCATGAAATCCGGCCGTTCCGCCAGGTCGATCAACAGATTGGTCACGCCGCGGTACATCGAAATGGTATCCCAGGTCCCGGTGGAGGCATATTCGACGCCCTTCAGGCGCACGGGGAGGATGTCGCCGATCACGTCACCGATGAGCTGGTAACGCCGCATCGTTTCGTCCCGGTCATACGTGACGACGTGGTTGTGGATTCTGTCGAGGTCTTCCTCGGTGGCGAGTTGGTCATGGTATTCGTGCGAGCGGATCGTGTCCCGGCCCTCTTGTGCGATCGTTCGCTCATCAACCGAAATGCCGATCCCCGAGAAGTTGATGCATTTATAGACCGGCACGTAGGGAGCGATAATCATATCGGCGGGCAGGTGTTTCGCCTTGTAGATCGTCGCGCGCAGGTGCCATTCGACGCCTCGCAGGATGGGGTCCTCGCAGCGCAGGGTCATCTCATCGCCGATGTTCATCTCAGCCCAAGGCAGTTCGTCGATGAGCACAACGGGCCGGATCGGCTTCAGGTCGTTGACCGCCCGATGCAGTTTGCGGTTCTCGCGGAAGCGCTCCTGCTGCGAAAGGACGAAGTACTCGCCGGCAAGTTTGCGCAGGATGTTTCTGTCACTGGTGTTCATGTTCAGTCCTTTCCCGATGGCGCGCTGCAATTCCTCAGCCTCCCAGTTCCACGCACCGTTGACGGTAGTGGAGGTAGTTCTCGTAGCTGACTTCCACCGGTACACCGTGGTCGCAGGTGGGGATGTAGCCCCCCTGGGCGCGCATGACCGGGATGATCCGCTCCACCATGCGGTCGATCGCGGCTTTGGACTGCGCCAGCACGCGCTTGTCGATGCCGCCGCTGATGACCAGGTCCGGGTACTGCCGGCGGGTCGCGACGACGTCGCAGCCGCTGGCCACTTCAAACGGGCTCATCACGTCCATGCCGATGCTCTCGCGATAGAGGGGAATGACCGGGTCGGCAAAGCCGTCGGTGTCGACCTGCACGTAGAGGTGCCGGCTGCGGTCGAGCTGCCGGGCCTTGAGGTTGACGACGAGTTGCTGGTAATAGGGCAGCAGAAACTCCTTCATCATGTCCGGTGATATCAGCGAGCCGTGGTTGTAGCAGATGTCTTCGGCGAAGAAGAGTTCGTCGATCGTGACGTGCAGTTGGTGGCGGGCGATCACGGCATCGGCCAGCTCGAACCACGTCTTCATGCAGTCATGCACCAGTGCCGGGCTGTCGTAGAAGAAGTAGAGCAGTTGCTCCGGGCCCATCAGACTGCGCAGATACATATAGCCGCCGATGAGTCCCTGCACAATCAGGCGGCCTTCGCCCGCGGCCTTGCACGCCTCCGCCATGCGAGTGGCGAGCTCGGCATAACGTTCGGGTGATGACGGGTTCATGCGCCACTTCACGTCCGCGATCCAGGTCGCCATGTTCTTGACCGGGTGGTCGACGTACTCGGGCATGAAGCCGTGGCGCCGACCCTTGAAGAATAGAACGTGCCGGCCGGCATAGTCCTGCACGAGTTCGGTTTCTCCGCGATCCTCGATCAGTTTGGTTTCAAAGCAGGGGCTGAACTGGGCCTCGCACCAGCCAAGCTGGCCCAGGCCGTGATTGCCCGGCGGATCCCAGGCGAACAACGTCTCCTGCGGCACGTCGGCGGGCATGCCTTCCGTCCGCCAGCGCTCGATGGCTTCGCCCCAGATGTAGAACTCGCGGCGATAGAGCGGGGCGCCCGGCTTGCGTTCGTAGGCGTCGCGAAGTTTTCGGGCGCCGGGCGTCATCCGGTCGCGTGGAACTGTCGCGTGGATACCATCGGCTTGAGGTAGTGTCGCATCCATATCGTTTTCAGTCTCCTGTCCACTGCCGCCGCGCCCCTTGCACCGGGCGAGGCCGGACACCCTTGTGTTCATGAAGGCGGGCACATTACCGCAAATGGCCCGAGCGGGGGAAGCTCTCTCGTGTGCTGTGCTTGACCGCGCCGGTTTTGTGCGCCATAAGGGATGCTTCATGGTCAGTCTTGGGTCAGCAAGGAGTCAGTCATGAGTCAGCGCTACGAGCCGATCATCAAGGGATTCCCGCAGATGTTGCATGGGGGCGACTACAACCCCGACCAATGGCTGGACCGGCTGGACGTGATTGACCAGGACTTCCGCCTGGCAAAGCTTTCCGGCGTCAACACGTGGTCGGTCGGCATCTTTTCCTGGGCCGCGCTGGAACCGGAGGAAGGGCGCTTCGAGTTCGGCTGGCTGGACCGGATCATGGACCGGATGGCCGCGGATGGGATGAAGGCCGTGCTGGCCACGCCGAGCGGCGCCAAGCCGAACTGGATGGCGACGAAGTACCCGGAAATCCGCCGCGTGCAGCCCATGGGCAACCGCGAGCACCAGGCCGGCCGACACAACCATTGTTTCACGTCGCCGGTCTACCGTGAGAAGGTGACGATCATGAACACCCGGCTCGCGGAACGCTATCGCGGGCATGCGGCGCTGGGGGTCTGGCATCTGTCCAACGAGTATAGCGGCGATTGTCACTGCGATCTCTGCAAGCGGACCTTCCGCGCGTGGTTGAAGGCCAAATACGGGACCTTGGATCGCCTTAACAAGTCCTGGTGGACCGCGTTCTGGGCGCACACGTACACGGATTGGGACCAGGTCGACTGGATCGATGGATGCGTGCATGGGCTGGTGCTCGACTGGCAGCGCTTTGTCTCGGATCAGACCGTGGACTTCATCCGATGCGAATCCGCGCCGTTGCGGCGGCTGACGCCGGACGTGCCGATCACGACCAATCTCATGGGCACGTTTCTCGGCCTCGACTACCGGCGGCTGGCCGCCGAACTCGATGTGGTGTCCTGGGATAACTACCCCGCGTATCACGACCGTGCCGACATGCCCGCCACCGGCGCATTCATTTCGTTCGTGCACGACCTGAACCGCGGCCTGAAGGGCGGGCGGCCCTTCATGATGATGGAATCATCACCCTCCGCCGTGAACTGGATGCCGCTCAACAAACTGTTGCGGCCCGGGATCCACCGGCTCAAGTCGCTGCAGGCCGTGGCGCATGGGTCGGACAGCGTGCAGTATTTCCAATGGCGCAAGGGACGGGGGAGCACAGAGAAGTTTCACGGGGCGGTCGTGGACCACGTGGGGCACGAGCATACGCGCGTTTTCGGGGACGTGGCAGAAGTGGGCCGGAGTCTGGGGAAACTCGGCGACGTGGTCGGCACGACCGTGCCTGCCGAGGTCGCCATCATCTACGACTGGGAGAACCGCTGGCTTCTGAACGCCGTACAAGGGCCGCCCAAGCAGCACGGGGTCTGCCAGTTGCATGAGGATTGGGTACAGCGGCACTATCGCGCGTTCTGGAAGCAGGGCGTGCCGGTCGACGTGGTGGCGTCCACCGACGACTTGTCGCGCTATAAGCTCGTGGTGGCGCCGATGCTGTACATGCTGCAACCGGGAGTGGCCGACCGCCTGACGGCCTTTGTCAGGATCGGGGGCACGTTGGTCGGGAGTTTCCTGACCGGGATTGCCGACGAGAACGACCTCGTGTTCGAAGGCGGCTGGCCAGGCCCGTTGCGGCCGGTATTCGGCGTGTGGGCCGAGGAGATCGACTATCTCTATGCCGACGAGACCAATCACATGGTCATGACGCCGGGCGCTGACGAATTGGGCGCCGAGTACGGCGTGTCAGCCGCGTGCGATTTGATCCATGCCGAAGGGGCGCGGGTGCTGGCCACGTACGGGGCCGACTTCTATGCCGGTCGCCCGGCATTGACGGTCAATGCATTTGGAAAAGGGCAGGCCTACTACATGGCGGCGTTTGCCGACCAGGAGTTTCTGGACGACTTCCACGGCGCCGAGATCGCCCGGTTGGGAATCCGGCGCGTGCTTGAGGCCGAACTCCCGGACGGCGTCACGGCCCAGGTACGGACGGATGGGAAGACAGACTACGTCTTTGTGATGAACTTCTCTTCGCAGGCGCGGGTCGTGGATATCGGCCCCGGCTGCCAGGACGTCGTCGAGGGCCGGGCCGTGGGGCCCCGCCTGGATGTGTCCGGCTACGGGGTGGTCGTGGTTCAGCGGCCGTGCAGGGGGTAGGGCACGTCGGACTTAGGTTCCATGGGGACGCACAACTACTACCGGCCGAGGACGGCCGGCTCCAAAACGAGCCAAAGACGATCTGGAGCCGGCGGTCCCTCGCCGGTAGAGGCCGTTGGGACCCCTGCGGAGATGCAAGTCCGACGGGTTGCTAGCGCCCGGTTGTCGTGGTTCGAGGTTGACGTTGTCGTGTGTTCGTGTGAGCATGAGTGCATGAAGACGATTACGCTGACGGATCAAGCTTACAAACGACTCAAGGATTGGAAGGGGGCGGAGGGGGAGTCGTTCTCCGCCGTGGTGCTCAAGGTTGTGCCGGAGAAAGGCACGCTCGGGCAGATGGTTGAGGATCTGGGGCGGATGAAACCGTTGAATCCCAGTCAGGCCAAGGTCATGGAGGGAACCGTCAAGTGGGGGCGGGCTCCGGAGAAGAGCAAAGACCGATGGACTTCCTAGCCGATACGAGTTTCTTGATCGATCTCTGGCGGGAGAGCGCGCGCCCCGGTGCCGCGATGCGCTTCGCGCGCGCCAATACGTCCCGTCAAGTGGGCATCTGTTGGGTGGTGGCCGGCGAGTTCTTGAGCGGAGGACTGGCGGCAGGCCATGACGGTGAGCAGATTGCCGGCTTCCTTGAGCGTTACCCGGTTGTCCAGTCGAACCCGCATATTGTCGGCGAATATGCCAGGATATTTGCGGAACTGAAGCCGCACAATAACCTCATCGGCCCGAATGACCTATGGATAGCTGCCTGTGCCCGTGCGCTGGACGTGCCGCTGCTGACCGCTAACGTGCAGGAATTTGGACGGGTCCACGACCTGAAAGTCGTCGGCTACCGGCATCCATGATCGACAGCGTGTACAATGTTTAGGATGGGATACCGGACAGTGAAGCAAGCATGGCGGAAGATGGCGGCGATCGGCCTGGCACTGGTGGGGCTCGTGACCACGCAGTCGCAGGCGGAGGGTGGAAGGACTAATGCTGCGCCAAGACTGTGCGACCATGAAGTCGTGCTTGATGCGGAGGGGCGGCTTTTGCCCTGGACGAGTTTCGACAACGTTGTGATTTGGAGCATGAACTACATCAAACGTTGTCCAACCGTGGCCTCTAAGTTCGGCGATGATCCGTGGTACCTGGTGACTTCGAAACTGACCGACAAGGCCGGGTTCATGCGCAACCAGAACTGCCAGGGCAGCCATGCGTACTGGAGTGTTGAAACGCTGATACGTTACTACGCCTACACTGGCGATGCCGAGGCGATCAAGAGCATACGGCTGATTCTTGACCGCGTGTTGTATTACCACACGCCGGCAGACTGGGCATGGCCCAACGTGCCCCGCACACAGGATAACAGTCCGGACGGGGAATACACCGATGTCACCAGCGAACCCGACAAAATGTGCGGGGTGGGCGTGGCCTACCTCAAGTTCTACAAATTGACCGGGGATCAGAAATATCTAGAGGCAGCGCGCGGGATCGCCAAAACGATCGCGGAACACGTGGGCCAAGGCGACGCCAAAGCTTCGCCGCTGCCGTTCCGGGTTGACCTCCGGGACGGGAAGGTGCTCGATCCATACTGTGCCCACATGGTTGCCCCGGTGCTCTTCTTCGATGAACTGATCCGGTTGGGTGAGTTTGGGGACGGCGTTTACCAAGCCAAGCGTGACCTCCTATGGAGATGGGTATTGGACTATCCCCTAAAGAATAATCATTGGACCGGCTACTACGAGGACGTGAATCAATTGAGCCTGAACCAGCAGAGCCCGATGGAGACCGCGCGTTTCATGTTGCGGCATCCGGAAATGGACCCGCAATACAAAGAACACGTATCGAGTCTGTTGGCTTGGGTCAAAGACCGGTTTGGCAAGCCTCGGTATGGTGCCACGAGCATTCGCGAACAAGACTGCTGCAACGTGGAGATGAGCAGCCACACGGCCCGTTATGCGTCCATCGCCGCCCACTGGTTCGGCGTGACGGGCAATGGCAAGGACCGGGAAGAGGCGCGGTCATCCTTTGCCGTGGCCACCTACTCGGCGTACAGTAAATATTCAACCAATGATATTTCGGTGAATTACGTCGGCATTGGGTATGTCAATCCGTGGTTTGTCGATTCCTATTTCGACTATCTTACTCATATGCTAGAGGGGATGGGTGAACTGCCCGAAATGGCGCCTGCCGACGCGGACCACATCATCGGCTCGGACTCTATCGTCCAACATGTGTCTTATCGTCCCAAACGGATTGAATACACCACGTTCGAACCGCTCGGCAGCGAGATTCTGCGAATCACGTTCGTGCCGCAGACCGTCATGGCGGACGGCAAGGCGCTGGCAGGCGACCGGTGGACGTTCGGGGAGTATCGCGGCGTGGCGGGGGTTTTGCGGATTCATCGCGAGTCAGCCCGGGATATCGTCGTCAGCGGCAAATAGGAGACCGAACGCCTGGACCTCCCAGGTAACCTGAGAAAGGCGCGGCAATGAAGCAGCAACGGAAGACACCAGACGCAGTGATCCTCAAGCTCAATCCGGCCATCGAGATTCAGCTCCTGCTTGGCCCGAACAAAGCCTGGCTGGGCATCGGTGCGGTCACGGTCGGCGGCGTGCCCCTGCGCGATGGGAGTTTCCCGCTCCTGCCGCGGCTCGACACGCCGGAGGGCTACCAGTATGACCACGCCTTTCTGGAAGGCGTCGAGCGGGGCAGGGGTGGGGAGACGCGTGTCGTCCTGCGCTTGATCGGGACGCCCGGCCTGCGGCAGGAGTATATGGACGAGTATGAGCAGGCGCTGGTCAACGTCGGCCTGCCGCGTGAACCGATTGAGGATCGGCTCGTGCTTGAATTGAAGCCCGCGTCCCTGAAACTCGGTGGGCGCGATTGGACCGGGTTCTCCCATGCGTTGCGTTTTACCAGCACGAAACGCAAGGTTCATCGGCTTGTGATGGATGGTTCCTGGGAACTGGGCGGGTCCATTGTCGGCAACACGGTCCTGAGCCAGGGACAGTGCAACATGCCCGTCTACAAGGGCGCGAAGAATACCGTCTTCACCTCGGTCTGCCTGAAGACCCTGGAACAGTATGGCCGGCCTCAAGGCTTTTCCTACCAGTTGGCGCCACGTGGAGGACTTATCCAGGCTTTCGATTTTCAGTACGGCAAGGCTGGCGCACTCTTCCAGTATTGGCCCAAGTTCCAGCCCGTCAGCAGCGTCATCGAATCGATGAAGGGTTCCACGCGACTGCGCGTACTCGACGAGTACCGGGTTGAATTGTCCGCTCGGGCGTCCACGACGCCGCAGCAGGTGCTCTTTACGCCCGGGCCGGTAGCCGACGCTGCGGCGCGCGATTTGTGGTGGGAGGCCCGCGAGCTGGCCTACGGCTGCATCCGCAAGCCTTTCAACGTCGCGCCCACGCCCGTGATGCCGGAGATCCGGCCCTCGTACACCACGCGTGTCGTGGACGGCGCGGTCAAGATGACAGTCGTGCCGGGAGTGGAGGCGGATACCCGCGAGGTGCCCTATGCCATCGGCGACCATCTCTTCCCGCGCCTGGCCAAGGCGGGCATCCGCCGCTTCTTCCCCGAGCCGATGTCCGAGAGCGACCTGACGGTCGATGGGCTGAGACGCAAAGCCGACGCCGGCATCCACGGCGATCTCTGTTGCGGCAGCATCTGCGCCACGCATCGGATGCTGCCCTCGGAATTCTGGGGCGGCATGAAAGCGTGGCGCTACATGGCGGACAAGGCCCGGTTGCACGGCATCGAGATGGGTACCTGGTTCAGTACCGTGCTCTCGCCACGCGCCGCCATCCTGCGCGAGCATCCCGAGTGGCGGATGCGGGCCGTGAATTCGCTCACCTGGAGCGGCGGCTACGGCGTCAGCAGCATTGTTACCATGGACTTGAATCATCCGGGCTACTTCGACTGGCTGCTGGGCGACATCCGGCGGTGGAAGGAGGAGGGCGGCCTCGACTACCTGTTCACCGATTCCTGGGCGAACCTCAACATGCTGGCCTACAACTGTGCCGAGCGGATGCGCGGCAATCTGGCGGCCTTGGGGCGGCTCTATGGGGAGTTCCAGAAACTGGGGATCAAGGCGTTTTCTTTCGAGGGCATTTCGCCCTTCGGCATCGGCGATTTCGGGGTCATTGATTTGCAGGGCAGCCGCCAGGCGGCAATCCAGGGCGTGGTCGGCCAGAACGACCTGGGCTGGTGGATGGGAAATGAGGACATGGCGATCGACATCTGCCTGGGTGCGGATCGGACGCAAGGGCGGGCGCCGGCCGTGCTCGAAACCATGCTGTTCCGCCTCATGGCCAGCCGCAGCGGCGCCATCATCCACCGCTTCAACCTGGAGCACGAACTCCCCGACTGGCACGTCCGGCTGAACCGCCTCTACATGCAGGCGCTGCCCGGCATGATCGGAGCGCGCCGTACGGTTCTGCCGGGCGGGGCAGGTGTGCGCTGGGACAAGGATGGACACGCGCTCATCTGGGCTTTCAGAGACATGCCTCTGGCAGCCCCGGCCCGGCACGTCGAACAGTTGACCGAAACCGAGGCCCGCGACGCTGTTGTGATGTCGGCTCCGGTCATACTCCAAACGGGAAACGTCTACAGAATGAAACAATAGGAAGACCATGAAAACCAATCGTTCGTGGATCAGCGTGTTGGCAGGGGTGTTGTTTGCGCAGAGCGGCGCGGCCTGGGCCGCGGGCGGGGTGACGGTCACGAAGGTGTGGCCGGACAAGCTCGTCTATGGTTTCGACTCACCGGGTACCTGCACAGTCACCCTGGCGGCGGCGGGCAAGGCGCTGGAGGGGACGAATAAGACGATGCGCACCGCGCATCTGAAACTGGAACTCCTAAGCCGGTTGGACCGTGTGGACACGCTGGACGAGCGGGCCGTTGAAGTAGCCGTTGGCGAAACGAAGCCAATACCCGTGGCGTTCCGTACCGGGAAGAAGAAGGATGGCGCGGAGTATGGTTACGAGGTGCGCGCCACCCTCACGGCTGAGGGGCAGTCCAACTCGGTAGCTTGCGAATACTTCATGGTCACGGACGATCCGGTGAAGGTCGGGCACCTGACCATTCCCACCGGCATGTGCGACGACCGCGACGCCTATTCCTTCGGCACGGCGCTAAGCGGCGCAGAGCGCATGCGCAACTCGTATTTCTGCATAGCTGAAACCGCTTTTTGGGCGCCGTGCGATTTCAGCGAACTGACCACGACTCGCGAGTACTGGACCTCTGGGCAGGCGGGTCGCTACAACAGCCAGAAGGGCATGAAGGCACAGGCGGAGGACGTGCACGCCCTGGGCGGCCGGATCGTTATCTATGCGGACAAGTGGGCGTGCGGCGCGGCGGGCTTTGAAAACGCCCGGCGCCACCCCGAATGGTACCACTGGGGCCAGGACTGGTACGGCTGCAAGTTCGATGTGGAGGTGCTCGATTGGATCGAAGCGCCCACGTTTGCGGATGGAAAATGGAAACCGCACCAAGATGGCGGCATCTGGGCCATCTGTCCGCTCCTGGGCAAGCCGGAAGTCGCGCAGTTCGGCATTGACCAGATCGCCGGCTCAATGAAGCAGTTCGACTGGGACGGCATCCGGTTCGACAACTGCGGGTGGTACGTGGAGGACGTGAAGGACATCCTGGGCCAGCCGGCCGTCAAGCCCGGGACAAGCATCCCACAACTGGAGGCGGACCTGGTGCGCCGGATCAAGGACGCCGAACGGAAGGTGAAGCCGCACTTCGTCTATGGCGATAACGTGGGCTGGTTCAACTCGGTCTCCAATGCAACGCCCAAGTGGCTTGCGGAAGCCGCGGACGGCGGGCTGGTGATGAACGAGGGGATGAACGAGATCAGCCATGCGGGCGGCAAGCTCAACAACTGGGCCTTTTTGCGCGACTACCTGCGCACCGCCATTCCCACCGTGCGGCAGGCCGGCGGCTATCCGTACGGTATCGTGGGCATTGCGCAGGATCGCATGTGGACCACCGACGTCAAACCGGTGCGGCCGGATGCCGTCATCATGTATGCCGTATTGATGGGGTCCGGCATGCATATCTGTTACCACGTCACCTGCGACTATTGGCCTTACATGCGCCTGTTCGCCCGCTATTGCGGCCTGTTCTACGATGACGCGCTGCAGTTTGTCACCGAGCCCGCCGCCTTGCTGTCCGTCACCGGCCCGCGCGATATCTGGTGGAAGGAATATGTGCGCCGCCGTGACCTGCCCGATGGCCGGAGTCAGTTCATCGTGCACCTGATCAACCCCTCGACCGGCGAGCGCTATGACGAGAAGAACGCGGGACCCGCGCCGCAACAGAACGTCGCCGTGCGGCTGATGCCGCCCGCGGGGATGAAGATCACGAAGGCGTTGGCCTTGAGCGCTGATGGGGCGACCGGGCCCGTGGTCACACCGCTGTCGCTCACGCGCGGGACAGGCGATATCACCGTCACGGTCCCCGAGCTGAAGTACTGGACCCTGGTGGTATTCGAGGGAGAGAAGTGAGATGCGGCTCCCCGTATCGTTGACCCTCGCTGCACTGATAGCCGCGTCAGTGTCAGTCCAGGGGCAGACCCAGGTGGCAGCACGCACCTGGATCTACGAGGCGACGTGGTCGAATGACCCGGGCGTGACGGGTGTCGATGACCCGGATGCACTGGACGGCAAGGCACTGGAGTGTCCGGCGACAGAGAAGACCTGGATGAACTGGTACACCTGTACGTCCGGCTACACCATGGACTTTCTGCCCGGCGAATACGAAGTGCGCTTTCGTCTGAAGGTCGAGGACAACACGCGCCCCGGGCAGGCGTTCGACGTCGGCGTGGAAAATGGCGGTGTGTGGGAACACCCCCGCTGGCTCGATTTCAAGGAGGCGAAGAAGTACCAGGAATTCGTCTACCCCTTCGTCATTCGCCTGCCGGTGCTCAACATCTGCACGATCCGCAAGTATGCCGGCCCGCGTGCCTGGATCGACCGGATCACGGTCTCGCGCAAGCGGCTGTATACGGAGGGTGAGCAACTGGCGTTCGCGAAGTTCGAGCGGCCAAAGGAGCCGCGGCTGACTCCGCACACGGGAACCAACGTCTGGTTCGTGAAAGGGCTTTACTACCAGCATTACCGGATCCACACGCTGCTGTCGTCCATGGGCGCAACCGTCGATGTTGCCTACGTCGTCCGCGGGCAGCGCGGCAGCGCGCTGGCGGGTATTCCGCTGCAGGGAGCGCCGCCGGTGGTCAAGCCCCCGACGACGCCCGGCGAGGGGGAACCCACGTTCGCCCTGCCTCCACCCGGCCCCTACGAAACGGTCATGAACCGCGACCTGATTGTGCTGTGCGACGCGGACGCCGAGTGCCTGACGGTACCCCAACGGGCGATGATCCAGGACTTCGTCAAGGCGGGTGGCGGGTTGCTGCTCGTGGGCGGGCCGTTCGCATTTGGCCGGGGCGCGATGGAACGCAGCGAACTTTTGGAGCCGCTGCTGCCGGTCACGATTCCCGGGTTTGAGGATCTCAAGCCGTTGGCTCAAGCCGCGCCGTTGCAGCCTGACAAGAACAGCCGCGTAGCCATGAAAGGGCTCGATTGGAAGGCGTCGCCGCTTGTCATGTGGATGCACCAGGCCCAGGCGAAACAGGGCGCGACAGTCGAGTTGACCGCGGGCGGTCAGCCGGCGCTGGTCACATGGGAGTATGGAAAAGGCCGGGTAGCGGCGCTCAGCGCCACCGTGCTGGGCGAACCGCCGGCGGGCGGCATGGCCTTTTGGGACTGGCCGGATTGGCCGAACTGCATGGAGCGCGTAGTGCGGTGGTTGCTGCCGCGGAAATAGGTAGCCGATGAACCCGAGAGAAGACACGAGCCAGAGGGATCTATGAACATGACAAATCGCATGGTTCACAAGTTCGTACAGGGCCGCGGAACGTCGGGACGTTATTGCCGGGACCATCGGGCAGCCCGGGTGGCGCTCTTTGCCGGCATTGTCGTAATGGCATGCCGCTGGCCGGGGCCGGTTTACGCCGGTGCCGCCAGCGCGCAGATGGTCGAGCAGCAGGGCCGGAAGGTCGCCGTGCTGGAGAACGACTGGATTCGCATGACCGTGGACCCGGCCAAAGGGGGTAGGGTATCCAGCTTCATCGCCAAACGGTTGAATCGTGAAATGATCACCAACCCGAGTAGCGGCTTGTTCATGGACCACTTCTACGAACAGAACTGGCCGGGCGAGTTCCTCGATGTGCCATACGAGGTGGAAGTGGTCGAGGCCGGCCCCACCCAGGCATCGGTCCGGGTTTCCCGCACGTCCACTGGCAATTGGGCGGGATCGATCAATGCGGGTGTCGCCGACATCCGGATCATCCGCACCCTTTCCCTGGCGGCTGACCGCCCGGTCGTCGAGTGCGAGGTGGAACTGAAGAACACGGCCACCGCCAGCAAGGCGTTCACGTTTTGGCAGCAGCATGTGTACCGGGCCGATGGCGACTCGGGGCCGGAGAGCCGGCAGGTGATGACGCGTCCGTCCGCGGGCGGTCTGCACGTAGTCGTGCCGGCCAATGATTGGACGCGAGAGCCGCAGCTTGTGGCCGGCTGGACTGCGGGTATCGACCCGAAAGACCGCATCGGGCTGGCGTTTCTGATGGACTACAATTCCCTGTGGGCGCTGTACAATTGCGGGCTGGCGTCTTCCGAGTATTTCTTCGACAAGATATTGCTGCCGGGCACGATGAGTTGGACCACGCGCTCGACCGCCGTATTGGTCGAGGGCCTGGAGACCGTTGTCTATGCCTCGCCCCACCTGGCCGCCGACATCAAGGTTACAGCGAGCAATGGGGCGCTGTGCGTGGAGCACGTGTTGGTAGCCCCTGCCGCGCCACTGGGTCGCGCGAAGGTGACGACTACCCTGGCCTGGCTGAACCGCAGTCTTGCGATCGGAACGCAGCCCTCGGTGAGCGAGGTGGGCGGGATCGGCCGCGAGCCGCAACGGGTCACGGCCGTGTTCCCCGGACAGGCTGGAAAACCGTTGATCATCCAGGTTGGCCTCGAGGGCAGCAACTGGAAGGAGAGTTACGAGTTCGCCTACTCCGGGTCGGGAAGCGGGAAGGAGCAGGGGAAGACTGTAGAGGGCTACGCGGCGCCGGTGCCGCCCAAGGAACGGCAGATCATCAAGCCGCCCGTGCTGACCAAGGTCAAGAACGAGCAGCCGCGCATCATGCATTTGCGGGGCCTCTACTACAAACTCTGGCATGTTGAAGAGGCGGCCCAGGCGCTCGGGCCGCACGAACTGCTGGTCTCCTGGTACAAAGACGTCGGGGACATCCAGATGTTGAGCGTGCCGCCTTGGGACTACGAGGCGATCATGAAGCAGGATGTCATCATCTTCGACAACATCGCCTATGGCGCCATGGTTGGGGAACAGGGTGCGGGCATGCTCAAGGCCTACGTCGAAAACGGCGGCTCCGTCCTGTTCATCGGCGGGCCCCAGGCGTTTGGCAGCGGCAACTATCACCAGAGCGCCGCCCTGAAGGAACTGCTGCCCGTGGAGTTAATGGACGGCCATGATCTGGGGCCCGTGAAATCGGGCGAACTCACGGTTGCGTCCGGTTCTCCGCTGGAGAAGGCGGTCGCGGGGAAACCGCTCGGCGATGCCTTCTGGATGCATCAACTGAAGGCCAAAGCCGACGCGCAGGTGTGGTTGCGCGCGGGCGGCGAGCCGGCGATTGTCGCCAGGCAACTCGGCAAGGGCCGGGTCGCGGTGATCCTGCTCACGGTGTTGGGAGAACCAGCGAAGCACGTTGGGTTCCGGAAGCAGGAGACGCCATTCTGGGAACAGCCGGCCTGGTCGGATGCGCTCGCCGTGACGTTGCGTTGGCTCGCAAAGGGGCAATGATGCGGGATTCCCTCCGCTTCCTTCTGGCGTTGTTGTGTCTCGGCGCCCAGGCCGCGCCGCTCGCGCCTGGCGAGAAGCTGGCCGTGACCCTTGCTCCCCACAACGGCCGCCCGGAGATCTTTGTCAACGGTTCGCCGCTACCGTTGCCGCTGTACAGCCCCGTGGGCTGGGCGACATCGCATTTTAAGAAACAGATCCCCTGGTTCGCGCCGCATCATATGGGCGCCTATTTTCTTATCCGGCCGTCGGTATCCGGGGGATGGGGTGCATCCCAGTTCTGGCTGGGAGACACCATCAGCAGCACCCCCGTGATCCAGGAGTTGGGAAGAGGCCGGCCGTCGTTCGAAGAGCAGTTGGCGGTGCTCGACAAGCTGGACCCGGACGCCTGGTTCATCGTGCGCAACCTGCAGGACGAACCGCCGCAATCATGGAAGAAATTGCATCCCGATCTCCTGTTTGTGACCGAAGAAGGCAACGTGACCGACATCCCGTCGCTGGCCTCCGACCTGTACTGGGACTGCCTGGCAAAAGTGGCGGGCGCGCAGATCACCTACATCGAGGGCCAGCCCTGGGCCAATCGTGTGCTCGGCTACTGGTGCGGCATGTTCGGCGAGGGCACCTTCGCGGGGGTGGCCAGCGATCACCTTTACGACCACAGCCCGCTGATGCTGGCCCGCTGGAGGGCATTCCTCAAAGACAAGTACAAGACGGAGGAAGCGTTCCGGGCAGCGTACGGTGACAAGGTCCTGACCTTCGAGACGGTGATGGTACCCAAGGATCCGCTTCTCGGTCCGCAGCGGGAGATGGCCGCACTCACCTACTGGCAGCCGGCTGCGGAGAACCAACCGCGGCGCGACTATCTGGAACTGATGGCCCACCTGGTGCACGAGGGCTACGCGAAGATTATGCGGGCCTGTTCTGATGCCTGTGGGGGGCAGAAACTCTGTCTCTATGACGCCTTCAAGATGCCCATGCAGGGGTGGAGCTTGTCCGGGTTTTTCGATGCCAAGGCGTCCTGGCTTCCTGCCTATCCCGATCTGATGAGCGGGGGTGGCTACCTGGACGTGGCGAAACTGTTCGACTTGCCCGGGTTCGACGGACTCGTCACGCCGCACGACTACCAGGCGCGCGGCATGGGCGGGGTGTACGAGCCCGAGGGAATCGCCGATTCCATGGTGCTGCGCGGCAAGCTCTTCCTCTGCGAGATGGACTTGCGCACCTACAACAATAACAGCGAGAAGGGTGCCTATGGCACCGCGCGAGACGTCAAGGAATATGCCGCGCTCAGTTGGCGTGACTTCGCCACCTCCTTTACCCGTGGCTTTCATTCCTACTGGATGGATCTGTGCGGCAATACGGACGGCTGGTTCGGCAACGCGGAGATTCAGCAGGTCATCGGCCGCCAGGTGGAGGTGGTGCGCGAATCCATGGACTGGAAGCATGAGGATGTCCCGGGTGTTGCCATGGTCATCGACGACACCGCCGTCCTGGAGAGCAACGGCAGCGGCAACTACCTGAATGAGTCCATCATGTGGGAGACCAAGATGGGACTGGCGCGCTGTGGCGTGCCATACCGAATCTACCTGCTGGACGACCTTCGGTTGCCTAACTTCCCGAAGCACAAAGTCTTTTACTTTCCGAACCTCTTCAAGGTGGATGACGGGCGCGTGGCCCTGCTGAAGGAGAAGGTCTTTCGCGACGGCAACGTGGTGCTGTGGGGGCCGGGTTCCGGCATCTCGGATGGCGTGGCGCTCTCCACGAACTCGGCCACGCGGCTAACGGGATTCCAGTTCGAGCCATTGATCCCGGTCAACGTTCAACGGCGGACGCTGATCACGAACTTCGCGCATCCGGTCACCGCCGGGTTGAAGGCCGACACTGTGCTGGGCGGCCCGCTGGCCTACGGGCCGGCTCTGTACCCGAAAGATGGCATCCGTCTCGGCGCGGCATGGACGAAGCTAGGGCTCAACTACGCGGGATTGGCCGTGAAGGAGTTCGGCCAGGGCGCGGGAAAGGGCAAAGGCCCGGGTGACTGGGCCTCGGTGTTCACCACGGCGGTGCCCATTCCAGCCGACCTCTGGCGCAACTTGGCCCGGTATGCCGGCGAACACGTCTACACCGAGACGGGCGACATCCTCCTGGCCGACAGCACCATCGTCGCGATCCATTCCATCCAGCCCGGTATCAAGCACATCGCGTTGCCCGGCTCGTATCGGGTCTACGATGTCATCACCGGTAAGCGGTTTGCCGGGAAGACGAGTGTCATCACGTTCAGCATGCCCGAACCGGGGACACGCATCTTTCGGCTGGAACGGTGAGCGTGACGGGACGAACTGAGACTGTGCCGCGCACTGACGATGGGTCTTAGAGTAGGGGGTAAGAACATGAAGCCCGCAAAGGTGGTACTCATTGGCGCGGCGAGCGCATCATTCGGGCCCGGCAGCATACAGGATGCGATGCAGTGCAAGCCCTTGCACGGCGGCGAGCTCGTGCTGGTTGACTTGAATGCCGGGCGGCTGGAGGTCATGGCCAGGCTTGCGCGGCGCATTGCCAAGGAGTCCGGCGTGCGCTTGGACGTGACGACCGCGGTCGATCGGCGCCGCGCTCTGGAGGGCGCCGACTTTGTGATCACGTCCATCGCCATGAACCGCAACGCGCTGTGGCGGTTGGACTGGGAAATCCCACGCAAGTATGGCTTCCGGCAGGTGCTGGGTGAGAACGGCGGACCGGGAGGTTTGTTTCATACGCTGCGTAATGTGCCGGTCATGCTGGCCGTCTGTCGGGACATGGAGGAACTTTGCCCCGACGCATGGCTCATCAACTACACCAACCCCGAAAGCCGGGTCTGCCTCGCGATCAATCGGTACACGCGGATTAAGGCCATCGGCCTGTGCCACGGAATCTTCATGGGCATGGGAACGGTGGCGGACATCGTGAAGATCGACCATAGGGACCTGGATATCAAGGCGGCGGGCCTGAACCATTTCCTGTGGGCGCTTTCGATCCACCGGCGAAGCACGGGAGAGGACCTCTACCCTCTGTTGCGGGAGCGGGCCGCAGCACTGCCCGCGACCTATCTTCCCCTCACGATCGCCCTGCTCAAGACCTACGGGCTGATCCCATTTCCGAGTGACGATCACATCGGAGAGTATCTGGGGTTCGCATTCGATGTATGCCGGCACACAGAGTTCGATTTTGAGAAAGCCGAAGCTGACAAGGGGAAGGTCTGGGATCGCGTGGTGAGGATGGCCGCCGGGGATGAGGTCATCGGGGACTTTATGCACACGCAACCGGGTGAGAGCGCCTTCGATATCATCGGGGCCATGCTGGCCGACACGAATGTCTTCGTGCCGGCCGTAAATATCCTCAACCAGGGATGCATTGCGAACCTGCCCGCCGATGCCGTGGTCGAGGTTCCCGCGATGGCGAGCGCCGCCGGCATCTACGGCCTGAGCGTAGGTGCGCTTCCGTCTCCGATCGCCGCGTTGTGCCAGGTCCAGGTCGGCGTTCAGCGCCTGGCCGTGGAGGCGGCTTTCACCGGCTGTCGCCAGACGGCGCTGCATGCGCTGCTGGCGGACCCTGTCGTGCACGATCTGCAGGCTGCAGAGCAGTGCCTGGATGAGATGCTCGCCGCGCAGGCGGAGTATCTGCCCCAGTTTGGAGCGGCGGGGAGTGCGAAAGGCGCGATGATCGAATGAAGAAGCCTCGGATCTGATGCCGAAGCCGGCGTGGATGAGTCCGATTTGATCGAAATCGAACGGGAGCAAAAATGAGCCAGTACGTCTTCGGTCGCGGTAAATGGGTGTTTGTGGACTGGATGGGGATCGACCCGGGCTATGGCACGGCTTGGGGTGGGGCCTTGGGCGATGGATTCTACGTTCCCGAGGGAGTTGCACTGAAACCCCATCGCGTCGCTGCGGACCCCGAGCCTGTACTGCGGTCCGAGTCCCCGTGGGAAAACGTGATGTTGGGCGCCTACTGCACGGTGCTTAAGGATGAAGGGCTCTACCGTTGCTGGTACGAGCCGTACTATCTGGACAACGGCAAGTTGGCGCAGCGCGAGATCGCCTATGCCGAGTCGGACGATGGCATCGCCTGGCGCAAGCCGAAACTGGGCCTGACTGAGTTCAACGGTTCGAAAGCGAACAATTTGGTGGACCTGGGAAGCCGCGGCTGGGCGCACGGCCAGAGCGTCATGAAGGACCCCGCGGCGCCGCCGGAAGCCCGCTACAAGATGGTCTCGTGCGGCTGCGACAAGGAGCGCACCATTGCCACGGCCGTATCACCGGACGGCCTGCGCTGGACTTGGGTGGACCCGGTACTCAAGGGCAACAATTCGGATACGCAGAATATCCTGCATTACAACGCGGACACGCGGCGGTATGTGCTCTACACCCGGCAGACCGACGGCGTCATGCAACGGCGCGGGGTGAACCGTTCGGAATCCCCGGTGTTCGGGCAATTCCCGCCCAGCATCCCGGTGCTGGAGAGCGGCCCACTCGATCTGCCCGATTTGGATTTCTACACCAATGGGTACAGCCCGTGGCCGGGCGCCGTCCACGCACACGTCATGCGCACCTCGGTCTACCGGCACACGGCGGATACGGTGGAGGTGGTGCTGGCCACGAGTCGCGACGAGCGCCTGTGGCACCGCCCGCTAGGCAACGAGCCTTGGCTGGTGCCCGCTATTGCCCCGCGTTTCCGCCCGATGGTCACGTACGCCTGTGCCGGAATCGTGCCCACCGGCGCGGGGGAGTGGTCCACCTACGTCGGCGCCATAGCCAAAGGACATAACCATCCTGAGAACGCGTACGGCCTTGCATCGCCCAGCGAAGGGCTGTTGCGCGTGCCGATGCGCGAGGATGGGTTCATGTCCGTGTCGGCGGAGGGACACGGGCAGTTCTGGACGATTCCGTTCCGGCTCGAGTCAAAGGGGCTGGCCCTCAACGCCCGAGCCAGCTACTCGGGCGGCATCCGGTGCGAGGTTTTGGAGGCCGGGCCCGGGGAGACCGGCGAAGCGGTGACGGTGGGCAAGGCCTTGCCGGGCTATACCCTCGATGATTGTGTGGCGGTCACCGGCGATGCGGTGAACGCGCCGGTCGTGTGGCGCGGCGGCTCGCTGGCCGCATTGGCGGGGCGTACGGTGCGCCTGCGGTTCGTGCTTTTCAAAGCGGACTTGTACGCGGTGAGGTTTGAAGCCGCGGACTGAGGCCAGAATGGGTTTGACGAATCGACACATGAAAGGTAGCATCTTTTTATACTGTTGCGTTTTGAATCGTAAGCGCAGTTCGGCGCGGAGCACTGAAGGGGAGGCGCAGAGATGAGCAGGAAACTGAGCAGGTCGGGGAACGGGACTCTGGCAATTGCGGCGTGGATGGGGAAGATTTGTGTGGCCGTCTTCACGGCGGTCATGCTCTGTCTGCCGGCGCAGGCCACGCCGAGGCAGGCCGCGGCAAGCGGACTATGGAGCGCCACGGGCACGTGGGGCGGCACAGTACCGCAAGCCGGGGATGACGTGTTGATCGGCGCCGCTTACACGGTCACGCAAGACGTGTCGTCGGCTGTCCTCAATTCCTGTACCAACAGCGGCACGCTGGTTTTTGACGGCTGGAGTTACGTGCTCACGGCATCGAACGTCATCGTCACCAGCGGCGGCAAGATCACGCACAACAAGAACACTGCGCCACTGCCGCCGTACACCCCCGACAAGCGCGTCAATCTCGCCTGTACGAACCTTAATGTCCAGGCGGGCGGGACGATCAATGCTGATTCGCAAGGTTTTCGCGGCGGACAGACTCAGTACGCTTCTGGTTGCGGGCCGGGCTACACGACTGGTCTGCCGTACGCCGTGAGCGGCGCTGGGTATGGCGGCGTCGGTGGCAACTGCGATCCGAATGTAGGCGGCAATGGCACTCCCCCTACGAAGTTTGGCGGCGCGACTTATGGTTCCGTCACAGCCCCGACCGACCCTGGCAGCGGCAGCGGCACCTATCAGGGCACGGCAGGCGGTGACGGCGGCGGCGCCATCCTGATCGCGGCTAACGGGACGGTCACGGTGGACGGCGCCATCACGGCCGTTGGCCAGAAGCCGGCGAACTCCTCGGCTGGTGGTTCTGGCGGCAGCATCTACATCACGTGCCAGACGATCCGCGGTGCTGGCGTGGTCGCGGCGAATGGCGGCGACGCCCCGATCAACGTCAATTCGGCCGGCGGCGGCGGCGGGCGAATTGCGGTAGTTTACGACACGACGGCACAAGCTGGAGTCAGCCCCAAGCCCACGATCGCCTTCGCGGCAGCCGGTGGAACTCAGCCGTCCAATCTGGGCACGAGCTGGGCGGCGGCAGGCGGCGTGCCTTACCCAAGCAGTCATTTCACGGGCTGGCAGTGGGGCAATGGCGACCCGGGCACGATCTGGCTTTCTGATACCAACTTCTTCCCCACCACGACCCTCGCTGGAGGCCGGATCGTAATCCCGGGCTTCACTTCGTGGTCGCCTGCGACGCTCACCATCACCAATGGCTTGGTGAGCTTCCCCGCCAACTTCCAGCTCACGGTGAATGGCAACCTCACGTGCAGCGGCCGTGGAGGCATCGAGTTGACAAATTCCGTACTCACGGTCAACGGCGACTGGACGTTCAATAACGCCGCGTACGGCATGTCGCGCCTTTGGGGCGGTCCCGCGGCGAGCGCCAGCGTGGCCGGCAACCTGACCATCACGAACGGGTGGCTGGAATTGCGCGGGTCTGAAACGAACCTGATGAAGCTGGCCGTCGGCGGCAACTTGACCCTGACCAACGCCGGGGCTGTCTACGTCTTCAACGGTCCTGTCTCGACGAACACTGGCGCCTTTCCCTGCGCAACTTTGATCTCCGTGATCGGCAGTGTCGCCATCTCATCGAATACGTGGATCTACCCTTGGAGCGACTTCACGAACGGTGGCTCTGCACTGATTCAAGCCAACTCGGTTAACATCCGCCGTGGAGGCGGGATCAACGCCAACGGGAAGGGCTTTTCGGGAGGCTTCGCCAGTTACGGCGCGGGTTTCGGCCCAGGCTGCTCGACGGGCGCAACCTACGCGGTGGGCGGCGCAGGCTATGGGGGTGCTGCGGGGGCGGGCACCGACATGAGCGGCGGCACCAGCGCCAGCGCCGGTGGCGGCATCTACCCCTCGGTCAACGCACCCACGCAACCGGGCAGCGGTTCCGGGCGCTATCAGAACAGCGACGCTGCGTTCGGCGGGGGACTCGTCTGGATCCAGGCGACCAATGCGATTACCGTTGACGGGACCATCACAGCGAATGGCCAACAAAGCGGTAACGGGGACAGAGGCGGCGGTTCGGGCGGCGGCGTCTACCTGGTCTGCGACACGCTGCAGGGGGCGGGTTCGATCCAGGCCAACGGCGCCAACGCCACGGGAAAAGGCGGGGCCGGGGGCGGCGGGCGTGTGGCCGTCATCTACAACATCACCGATCAGGCCGCGGCCACGCCCAAACCCACGATCGCGTTCGCAGCGGGCGGCGGCTATAACAGCAACGGAAATGACACCTCCGGTCGGGCTGACCAGATCCGGTACAAACGCGGCCAGCCGGGGACGCTATATTTCTCTGATGCGAATTTTTACCCGCGCACCAACCTCCTGGGCGGATGGATTGTCATTTCGAATTGCCCGCCCCTGGCCTTGGCCAGCCTGAGCATCAGCGGCGACATGGCCGGTATGCCTGTTGGCGTTCCGATTACCATCGCGAACGACGTGGTTATCACTGGCGCCGGCGGCCTGGCGGTGAGTAATTGTGTTGCGAGCATCGGCGGGAAATTCAGGATGGATACCAACACGCTGAACACCGCCATGTCCAAGTTCTACGGCGGACCGAACTCCCAAATCACGATTACCGGCGACACAACCGTGCAGACCGGGTGGATGGAGTGGATCGGCGGACTGACCAATGGGAACACGCTCAACCTTGGCGGGAACTTGCTGGTGACGAACGGCGGAATCCTGCATGTCTACAGCGGCATAACCAACACCGTCATTACCACCGGCGGGGTTAATCTGGTTGTGGCGGGCAATGTCATGATCGCGACGAACTCTTGGATCTACCCTTACTCCGAGCCCACCAACGGCGGCTCTCCTTATTTGCGGATGCGGACTTTGACGGTAGCCACCAACGCGGGGATCGATGCCAGCACCCGCGGCTTCCGTGGCGGCCGCGGCAGTTATCAGACCGGGATGGGGAAGGGCGCCTCGCTCTCGGCGGCGTACGCTGTGGGTGGCGCAGGATACGGCGGCGCGGGTGGGAGCAGCAGTTACACGGTGAATTTCAGTCTCGGTGGCGGCACATACGGTTCCTCCAACGCGCCGATCGACCCTGGCAGCGGCAGCGGGACCTACCAGGGTAACAACGGCGCGAATGGCGGCGGCCTGATCCGGCTGCAAGTGGATCGGGATCTGACGGTCAACGGAGTGCTCAAGGCCGACGGCGAGTCGGGCAGCAGTACAACTAGCGGCTCGGGCGGCGGGTCGGGCGGCGGAGTATACGTCCGGTGTCGCAATCTGGGCGGGAGTGGCCAGATCACGGCGGACGGCGGCACTCCCAGCACGAGTACCGCTGGTGCATCTGGAGGAGGCGGTGGCGGGCGCGTCGCGGTCTGGAGCGTCCGGAATACGTTCGGAGGCGCCGCTCACGCCAATGGGGGAACTGGTTACACCAACGGCAGTTATGTCGGTTCGAACGGTGCGCCGGGCTCGGTCGTGTGGGGCACGCTGCCCCTCGAGGCGTCGGTCCTGATTGTGCGTTAACCCTGCGCGTTGGCCATGAGGCCGCGACTCAAACGTCGGAGGGTATGGACATGACAATTCTTGCACGCAACTCTCGCACGGCGACGGAAGGCCGGGCCATGGCCGGATGGATGCTGGCCATCCTGTTGCTTCTGGGTGCGGCACTGGCGGCGTCGGCGGCGCCGCCCAGCCTGCCGTTCAGCGATGGGTTCGAAGGCTACGCCGTCGGTACGCCCCTCACCAACCTCGACGCGAACGGCTGGGGCGCTTCGAGCAATTCGGTGGTTGTGGAGAACACCGTGGCGGCGTCCGGCCCGAATGCCGTTCTGCTGCCCGGCGACACTACGCTCACAAACACCGTGGATAGCACCGGGCAACGCCGGGTGTGGACCGATGTCCAGGTGCAGCCCATCTTTGGTTCAGCCCCCGCCGATGCGGCGGGGCCGGACCAGAGTGTGCGCGCCTATGTGGATACGAATGGGTATCTCCTCGTCCAAACGGCTGGCGGCGGGTGGCTTTCATGCACCAACGACGCCTGGGGGACGAGCGTCAGTCCCGTCGCGAGCGGGGCTTGGCTGCGCGTGACGTTCTTCACCGACTACAACCTGAATCAAGCCGCCGTATTTCTGAATGGGCGTCTGCTGTGTCAGCAAGTGCCCTTTGTCGGCGGTCTGGCCACCAACTACATCGGCTTGATCGCCCAGAACCGCGATGAGGAGAATAACTTCTACCTCGATAGCGTGTCCGCGGGCACCAACGTTCCGGCCGCGCTGACCAACGACTGGGACAACGATGGCATGAGCGACGCCGCGGAGATTCAACAGTACGGAAACGTCACCAGCTACCATCGGCCGGTCATCACGGTGACCGCCACGAACGTGAATGGCCCTGCGATATCCTTCGGCAGCGTCGTGCCCGGCGGCACGTTCGACGTGTTCCCGGGGTCGGCCACGAATTTCAGCATGACGGCCAACCCCGCTTTCATCGCCACGGCCATCAAACTTAACGGACAGGCAGCCGCATTCACGGGGCAGAACACGCGTTACGCTGCGTTCAACTACAACAATATCGTTTCGGACACGGTGGTATCGGTGGAATTCACCTATACGGGCATCCGCTACGTGACCAACGACTACGCCACGATCGAGGCCGCGCTTGCGGCCGTGCTGTCGAACGAGACCCTCGTGGTTGCCGATGGCGCGTACAACCTGTCCACCTCGGCCGCCGTGCGCGTGCCACTGACGATTGTTGGGAACACGAACGTGCCGGGCAACGTAACGGTCAACGCGCCGAGTGGCGGCGTGGACCGGGACTGCTTCCAGGTGCGCGCGCCGAACGTGACCATCCAGGGCTTCCGGCTGACCGGTGCCTTGAACTATCCCGACCCGACGAGCAACGGCTGGCTCAATGCCGGCATCATGGTAGGCAATGCGACGAACTATGCGCAGATGGCCACGAACGCGGCCTACCTGGCGCTGACAAACCTGACGTTTGCGTATGACGAGATGTCGAACTGCTCGTACGGCGTTTACCTGTACAACGCCACCAACGCGTTGGTGGGCATGGGCGGCATCGCGGGCAACGTCACGGGCGTGTGGGCGAACGCGGCGGCTGATGCGCGGCTCAACTGGTGGGGCTCGCCGATTGGCCCATCCGGCGTCGGGTCGGGCAACGGGGACTCTGTCAGTTCCAATGTGCTGTTCCAGCCGTGGTGGGCCAATGCGGCGAAAACGCAGCGCGGCTTCAGCGTGCCGGCGGGCGGCGACCTGCAGAGCGTGCTGAACCAGGCCGGGAGCGGGGATCTCGTGAACATCGCGGCCGGCACCTACAACAGCAATATCGTGTTCGGGACCGGCGTGGCGGTGACGGGCGGCGCGTTCGTCTTGAACGGCAACTGCCAGGTGAGCAACAACGTGCAGATCACCTGGAGCACGAACGTGGCGTGCGCCAGCAACCTGACCGTGGCGGCCGGGTCCGTGCTGTTCGTCAACGGCGCGATCCTGACGAGCTCCCACCTGGTGGTCCAGGCCGGCGGCACGGTCGTGGTCAGCAACGGTACCGTCACGGCGGATGGGCTCACGATGTCGGGCACCTTCACGCTCAACTCGAATTGGGCGCAGGGCCTGGTGCCTTCGTCATTGCCCTTCATCGACGATTTTGAAGTCTACGGCCCGAACACGCCGGTGAGCAGTCTCGGCCCGTGGGGCTGGAGCGGCTCGGCCGAGGTGGCCGTGCAGAACACGACGGTGCACGGCGGGAGCCAGGCCATCGTGGCGCCGGACGCGTGCACCCTCTCCAACGTTGTGGCGCCTTCGGCCGCGACGCGGGTGTGGACGGATCTCTACATGATTCCCGCGCCCGGGGAACTGCCGACCACGCCCGCCAACACCGGTGAGAATTTCCGCTGCGCTTTTACCACCAACGGGTATCTGGCGGTGGACAGCGGCACGGGGTGGGTGGAGTGCGTGAGCAACTTTGTGGGCGGGGCGGTGACGCCTGTTTCCAACGCGTGGGTGCGGCTCTCGGTGTTTACGGATTACGGCGCCAGCCGCGCGGCGGTGTTCGTGGATGGCGTTCTGGTGCGGCAGCGCATTCCGTTCCTGGGGACCAATGCGCCGTGCTACACGGGGTTCACGGTATCCTCGCCGATTCAGGGGGCGAACCAGTACGTCGATGACGTGAAGTTGATGTCGACCGTGCCACCTGGGCTCGATAAGGATCTTGACCAGGATAACCGGTCCGATGCGCTGGAACTCCAGCTATACGGTGACGCGATCGGCCCTGCGTGGCATGGCGCGATCTTCAATATACGTTAGGGCCTCGAGCCCCTTCGTCGCGTCGATGGAACACCGGCCTGCGTCGCCCCCTCAGCACTTCAGCCCGGCGAAGTAGGCGATGGCCTTCTTCAACCCGGCCTCCAGGTCGATTGTCGGCTGCCAGCCGAGTTTCGCGCGGGCGAGCGTGATATCGGGCTGGCGTTGGCGGGGATCGTCGGAGGGCAGGGGACGGAAGACGAGTTCCGATTTCGAGCCGGTGAGAGCGATGACCTTCTCGGCCAACTGCCGGATCGTGAACTCGCCGGGATTGCCCAGGTTGACCGGGCCGGTGAAGTCTTCGGGCGTGTCCATCAGGCGAATCAGGCCTTCGACCAGATCGTCGACGTAGCAGAACGAGCGGGTCTGGCTGCCGTCGCCGTACAGCGTGATGGGTTCGTTTCGCAGCGCCTGCATGATGAAGTTCGAGACCACGCGGCCATCTTGCGGGTGCATGCGCGGGCCGTAGGTGTTGAAGATGCGGGCGACCTTGATGCTCACCTTGTTTTGGCGGTAGTAGTCGAAGAACAGGGTTTCCGCACAACGCTTGCCCTCGTCGTAGCAGGACCGGATACCGATCGGGTTCACGTGGCCCCAGTAATCCTCGCGTTGCGGATGAACCTGGGGATCACCGTAAACTTCGCTGGTGGAGGCTTGCAGAATGCGGGCCCGCACGCGTTTGGCCAGGCCGAGCATGTTGATCGCGCCATGCACGCTGGTCTTCGTGGTTTGGACGGGATCGTACTGGTAATGAACGGGCGAGGCGGGGCAGGCCATGTTGTAGATCTCGTCCACTTCGATGTAGAGCGGGAACGTAACGTCGTGCCGCATGAATTCGAAGAAGGGGTTGCCAATCATCTGGCTGATGTTGGCCTTGGTCCCGGTGAACAGGTTATCAAGGCAGATCACCTCGTGTCCCTGGGCGAGCAGTCGCTCGCAGATGTGTGAGCCCAGAAAGCCCGCGCCGCCGGTAACCAGGATACGTTTTGCCGAGTTCGATCGCATGACGGTTGCCTCCGTTCTCTGCATTCCATTCAGTGAGTGCGCATTGTCACGGGCCTGCGCGGCGGCGTCAATCGGGGACTTGGAGCCGGAATCTGGGGAAACTGGAAACCCGGGTGACCGGACATACGAGGGGCGGAATACGGCCCCGCGCAATGCAGCAGGTTCTGTGGCGTGCGCTAGTGGTTGAGTCATGGGCCGTAATCTGCCACCATGCGGGAAACGTAATCGAAGGATAGGGAGCGATGACAAGAAATCTGCATGTGGCGGCGGCCCAGATTCATTCGGGCGGACCGATCGACGATGTCTTGAAGCGGGTGGAACGCCAGGTCGTGGCGGCGGCGGCCGTCGGCGCCGAGGTGATTCTTTTCTCGGAATGTGCGCTGCACGGCTACGACGGCGACATGATGCCCGATTCCGTGCGTAGTGTGGCCGAGCCGATGGACGGTCCGCACTGCCGCCGGGTCTTGAAGCTGGCGGAACGGCATCGCATCGCCATATTGATCGGCTTCCTCGAGCGCAACGGCGAGGCCATCCACAACAGCGTGCTGATCGCGCGTCCGGACGGCACGTGCGCCACGGCGCGGAAACACATCCTGACCGAAGGGGAAGTGAGGGCCCGCCTGACGCCGGGACTTCGCGAACGCACGGTCGTGGAATTGAATGGGGTGCGTTGCGCGATCATCATCTGCGCGGATGGCGGGATCGACGGGTTGCACGAGGACCTGCGCGCCCAGGGGGTCGACTATCGATTCTGCCCGACAGGCGGGGGCGGGAAGATCGGCGATATGCTGCACGCGGCTGACTTGTTGACCACGGAGGGCCGGACTCGGTACGTCGAAAACCGGCCGCGGGTATTCAAAACCGAGGCGATTCTCGACGACAAGGAATGCCCGTTCACCGGGTTCACCTCCGCCAATGCCATGGGACCGGTCGGCCGGCAGACGTGCCACCAGGGGCATTGCATGATTGTCGACAACCAGCACGTGATGCGCGCACAACTTCCCGGAACGATCGTGCTCGAACACATGCAGGATCAGATGATCCACGCGGCGATGCAGTTTTAATGGTATGTTCAGAGCATGAGCCGCAGTTTTGAGACCGGAGGCCTTCGACGATGAACCGCAAGTCTATCGCATCTCTGGTGCTGGCGATCCTGGCCGCCTTGGCATTTTCGATCTGTAACGGCTGCTTCACGCCCCCCGCCCCCCCCACGTCGAAAGCGGGGACCGGCATTGGCGCCGGCGGGCATGTCGTCAGCGCGAGGGCGCAGATGGCCGAGAGCAACCGCATGGAAAAGGCCAAAGCGACCCGTGCGGCCGCGGACGCGGCGATCACTGCCCAGTACAGATGCACGACCAATGGCGGCGCGATCACCATCAACCGTTACATTGGCAGCACCCGTGATGCGGCCATCCCCGGCAAAATCAATGGTTTGCCAGTCACCGCCATCGGCGAGGGCGCGTTTTCATCCTGCGCCAGCCTGACCAACGTCACGATTCCCGCCAGCATCGTCAGCATCGACGAGTATGCATTCTCTTCATGCACCGGACTGACCAATGTCACGATCCCCGCCAGCACCCGCAGCCTCGGGAGCGGCGTGTTCTGGGGCTGCACCGGACTGATCGATGTCGCGGTTCCCACCGGAATCGCGACCATCCCGCAGTACGCGTACTGGGGCTGCACCCGCTTGCGCTGGGTCACGATCCCGGACAACGTCACGAAGATCGGGGTAGGGGCGTTCTGGGGGTGCACCAACCTCCCGAGCGTCACGATTCCCAGAAGCGTGACGAGCATAGGGACGGACGCGTTTCCGCGCCGAACCAAGGTGATCCGAAGCACTGCTGTGCCGCGCTAACGGCCTAGGCCCTCGGCGCTGCCTCGAATGCGGCCACGTCCTGGAAGTAGCGGCGCGCCAGGTCGGCAGACGCCGGGTTGGTATAGATCTCCGGCTGCGGGCGCTCGATCAACGCCGCGATCATGCGGGCTACTTCCTCCGCCGCCTGCGCGGGCATGGTGCGGGCTCCCGGCGGAAGCGGCGGCGTACCGCCAAGCGCATTGCTGGCGAACTCCGTATCCACGATACCGGGCATGACGAGCGAGACATGGATGCCCGGGGATGTGGCCGCAAGATCCATGCGCAAGTTGGCCGTCAAACTATTCAGGGCGGCCTTGGCGGCGCTGTAAGCGGAGCGGAACGGCGCCAGCGGGACGCGGCCGAGAAAAGACGATACGTTGATGATGTGCCCAGTCCCTCGTGCCATGAAGTGCGGCAGCACGGCCTGCATGCCGTAGAGCGCCGACTTCACGTTGACTGCCATCATTTCGTCGAAATCATTGTCCGTCAGCTCGGCCGTCTGCCGCCCGATACCGCGGCCGGCATTGTTGATCCAGACGTCGATCCGGCCGAATCGGGCGAGGACGGCTTCGCGAAGTCGCTCGACTTCGGCCCGATGGCGCACATCGGTAACGATCGCCAGGGCCGTCGGACTGGATTGGGCCGCGACGCGCTGCAGATCCTGCCCGCGGCGTGCGGCCAGGGCGAGACTGTGGCCTTTAGGGCCCAACTGGCGAGCCAGGGCGGCTCCGATTCCGGCACTCGCCCCTGTAATCACGATAACCTTGTCGCTCATAGATTCTCCCGATCTCGACCTCATGTCCTGTCTGAGCCGCTATTATGCCCCTGAGTGGGCGCCTGTCCAGCCTCTCCGCGACAGCCTCTCTGCGTTGCCCGGACCCGATCAAGCGGCGGAGTAGGTTTTTCTTCGCGGACTTGCGTCTGATCCCTCGCCTCGCGTAGAGTGCACGCCTGCGCGGATGCGGCATAATGACGTGTAAGAACACAAAATAACGATGGACGAGCCTCGCACAACACCGGGCCTGACCCCGACCGCCGTCATGGCCTGCCTGCTGGCCATGCTGGCCATGGGCATGCTCATCCAGTACAGCGATATCACAATCGGGATGAGTTTTGCCTCGGAACACACGCTCGCCCTGCCGGCGATCTGGGTCTTCGTGGCCTTGTCGGCAATTTGCGGCTGTATCTACCTGCTGACGCGTTGGCGCATCTTATCCCGGTCCGAGATGCTCTGCGTGATGTTCTGTATGCTGATTAGCGCCCCATTGATGACGCAGGGGTTTTGGCACCGCTTTGTATCCGTGCTGGCGACCAACCCGCGCATGGCGGATTTTGACAAGCTCGACGCGATGAACGATCGGCTCTGGCCGCATGGTCCGAACGTGCTCGACGGGGTCGTGCGTCGCGATAGCCCGGCCGTGAATGCGGCGGGAACGCTACGCTGGGAAGAGATCGAGTACGATGCGGGCCGCCGCGCTGTGCTGCCGGTGCTGCTCAATCCGGGCGGCACGAACGACGCCGTGCTGCGGGTGCGTCTGCCGGTGGCCCGGGATGGCCAGGCCGGCATCGTGCCGGGCGAACCGTATGTCGCGAGTATCCTGGTGCGCGCGCCGGAGATGGGCGCGTCGTCCCGCTACTATTGCCGGGTTTACGCTGACGACCGGCCGGCCTTTACGGAGTTCTTCGCAGCGGGTGCTGGTCCGAAAGTGAACTTTCTGCATCAGACGGGATTCAGGCGCGTGGGCGCATACGGCGTCAAGTTCCCCGAAGAGGCGCGGGACCATTGCATTTTGGAGTTGGGGTTGGAGGGGAACGGGCGCGTTGAATTTGCGGATCCGAAGTTATTCAGCGTGCTTGCGATCGAAACCCTCTACAAGGGGCGCCTGCTGGTGAGCGAGGCGGAATACGCGAAAGCCCCGCCCGCCCGGCGCGTCTACATGATCGCGAAGCCCGACCACATGTGGAGCTGGCGCGGAGCCCGGTACGTCCTGGAAGGTTACATCCCGACGTCGGACTGGGTCGGCCCGGTGGCGGTCTGGACGCTCTTTGTCGTGCTGATCCTGTCGGCGACGCTGGCCATCAACATTATCATGCGGCGCCAGTGGCTGGACAGCGAACGGTTCCAACTGCCGATGGCCCGGATCCCGGCGGCTCTTCTGGGCGAGGAGGAGGCCGGGACGCAGGCGGGGGCGATGCCTGCCATCTGGCTCAGCCGGCTGGTGTGGGCCGGCTTTGCCACGGCGCTGGTGTGGATGCTGCTGAAGGCCTGGCACGGCTACAACCCAAAGGTGCCGGATGTGGCCGTGAAAGTCCTGTTGCGGGACTACTTTCAGGATCCGACCTGGGGCGCGATGTTTGCGCATTGGCAGTTCGAAATCGAAGGGATCTTCCTGGCGCTTTGTATCTTCATGGAGTTGAACGTGCTGCTCAGCCTGGTGGTCGGCTACGCGGCCTACAAGAGCCTGTTCTGGATCGGTGAGGTGGGGGGGCTGACGGTCGATCCGCAGTATCCGTACACCGACTCGATCAGTATGGGTTCCTACATCGGGTATGCCTTCATCCTCGTTGTGCTCAGCCGCAAGTATCTGTGGCGAACGCTCAAGGCGGCGGTCCGCGGTGAAGGGGCGGAACGTACGTCCGAGGCGCTGTCCTACCGGGGCGCTTATGGGCTGCTTATCGTGGCGCTCGGCGGTTCCATCGGGTGGGCATACTGGCTCGGGATTTCGCCGGGCGGCATGTTTGTGTTTGTGACGTTTCTCGTGACGATCGGGTTTGTGGCGGCGCGGTTGCGCGCGGAGTGCGGCACGCCGTGGGGCTACTTCGTGCCGTACAACATGGCGGTCTTTGTCGGCCTGCTGGGCGGCGTGTGGCGGTTCGGACCCCAGGCCGTTCTGTTTTGCTACATCGCGAGTTTCATGGTCGGGCCGACAGTGTTCTTTCTCATTCCGGGCGCGCAGATGGAACTATTGGGTCTCGGCAAACGGTGGAGCGTGCGGCCGCGCGACCTCGTGCTGTGCGCGACGCTGGGCGTGCTGGGCGGCCTGATCATCGGGGGGTGGGTCTTCCTCTCCAATGCCTATGCCCTGGGCGGCGACAACCTCAGCCGTTACCAGTGGGCGTTTGAGACCAAGTGGTGGTACTTCTTTCCCTACAACCTGGACATGACGACCGCCAACAACCATATGCTCGGCACGCAGGCCGCACAGGCCGGCGTCAATCCCGCCTGGACGGTATTCGGGCTTTCCGCGGCGCTGGCGGTTGCCTTGACGCTGCTCCGGCAGTTCTTTTCGGGTTTCTGGTTTCATCCGATTGGTTTTCTTCTGTGTTCGACCAACTTCATGGACTACATCTGGGGTAGCGCCCTCACGGCGTGGGCGGTACGGCTGATCGCATTGCGCTTCGGCGGCGCCGCGACTGTGCGGGAAAAGCTGCAGCCGTTCTTCGTGGGCGTCTTTCTCGGCACGTGCGTGGCCTATCTCTTGATCCTCATCCATGGCGCCTATCTGAAATCTCTGGGCGTTCAAAGCATATGTTCCTTGCTGGAACCACCCTGATGACGACGAGACATACATCGAATGTCTTGCGGACGTGCGGCGGTGTCGCCCTGTTTGCGGTCGTGATCGCGGTGACTCTGGTGGGCTTCTTGCATGCCTTTGCCCCGGCCCGCCCGCCGGCCCGGTTGCCGGTTTACGAGGGCTACGACCGCGAGGCGATCGATCGGGCGCTGACCGCGGAAAACGTATCCAATGAACTGGACCGGATCCTGGCCTGCGGATCGCGGTTCGAAGGGCAGGATGGGTTCGTGCGGGCGCGCGAGTTGGTCCGATCCGCCTATACGAATGCCGGCCTCACGGTCGTCGAACTGCCCTCGAAGGCGCTGGCGCCGCGGACGGTTTGCCGCGAGATCGCCGATGCAGCGGGACAACCGATGGAAGGGGTCGAGATCTATCCGTTCGCCCCGAACCACTTCCAGCCTATCGTCACTCCCGACGGGGGCGTGACCGGCACGCTGGTGCTGGTCACGGATGAGGTGCTGCGTACGCGCCGGCGTTTCGACGATGCCATTGCCGTGCTTGACGTCAGCAGTCCGCCCGGTGCCTATGGCCTATCCTGGGTACCCTACGCGCAGATCGGTTTCAAGGCCGTGATCTTGGCGCATCGGAACGGCCTGCAGGCCTTGCGCTGGACCGAAATCGGCACCGCTCGTGTCAATACGCCGGTGAACTTCCCCCGGCTCGTGGCAACCGAGGGAGTCTTCCGGCATCTTGGCGAATCGGCGCGGCTGACGGTTCAAGTCACATGGGAGAACGTGGATGACACGATCCTGATCGGCTTCATGCCCGGGGCCAGGGCCAGGTCTGAGGCGCTCGTGGTGGGCGCGTGCTACGATGCGCCGTCGGTGTTGCCCGACTTGGCACCCGGCACGTTAAGCGCGGTGAACCTGGCCGCGCAGCTATCGCTGCTGCGGGGGTGCTCGGCCTACCGCGACGATCCCCAGCGCATGCGCGACCTCGTGTTCGTGGCTTACGGGTCGCAATCCATGGGGCTGACGGCGGTGGACGAACTGGCGCGCACGATCGGCCCGGCCTGGAATCGTGATGCCGCACGGATCAGACTGGAGCGGGCGTTGTCCGCCAATGCGGCGGAGGCGCACGCGGTCGAGGCCTGCCGCCGGGCCTTTGCCACCCCGGGGTTCCTGCGCGACCCGGGCGCGACCGAAGCGACGGTGAAGGGGCTGGCCAAGGCGGAGCGCGCCTGTTTCGAAGAGCAGTTCCGGTATACGCTCAACCGGGTCGTCCAGGAGAACTCGGAGTCTCAACTTCAGGCCGAGTTGGCGTTCCTGCGCGTCGGGGGCATCGACACGACGGCTCCGGCTTTTGCGCGTTACCGGGCGGCCAAACACGACTACGACGAAGCGATGACGTGTGCGGGGTTGCCGTTGCACAGGCTGCTCGTGGACCCGGCGACGCAAGCCTACATGGCGCGCGTGGATTTGCGGGGCAGGGTGGGTCGGCGCTTGGACGAACTGGCGGCGTTCCATGCCTATCGCGAGATGGTCACCGGCCGTGAATTGGCGGTCCACAAGGCCTTTAGCCGTTACGGGACCGTGATTGCGATCGGGCCGTTCCTGGCACCGGGCGATCCTGCCAAGACTGGCGGGGAATCGGTCTCGTTCGCCATGGGACCCAGAGTTGAGGAAATGACGTTGCGGCAGTCGCCGGTGATCAACGAGACCCTCCTGTCGATCCTGCAGCAGGCGGACTTCAAGGGGCTCCGGTACGATACACTCCGCGGGCGTTCCCATAGCCACTGGGCGGGTACCGTCACGGCGTCCGCGCCGGTGCCGGCGACGGCGTGGAACGGCAACGGGCATCCGGCCTTCATGCTCATCCATTCGGACCGCGGGTACGCTTACGAGCAGTACGGTACGCCGGTGGACTTGCCGGCCCTGCACAATATCGCTTCCATGGCGCTGTCCCTGCGGGCGCTGGGACGTATTACCCTCGCTCTGGCGTACGGGCAGGGCGCATTCGAGCCTCCGATGAAGAGCGTACTTTCGACCTATAGCGGCCGCATCTACCTGGCGAATGTCGGGCGCTCGATCGTTCCCAATTTCCCGTTGGCCGGGGCGTTGGTCGGGCACAAGGGCACCGAATACACCAAGAACGGGTACAACCCGGCGCCGTTCATTGTGGCGGACCCCTACGGGCGTTACGAACTGCCGGACTCCACGGTGCCGTTTCTCGGGGGGGCGTGGTCATACAGTCCCGAGGCGGTGGGCTTCGGTCCCGATGGGCTCATCCGCTACATCAAGGACGAGGGATCGCAGGGCCAGATGGTCTACAAGTCGATCAACGTGGGGACGTGGGGCGACCGGGCCAACATCAACATCGTGACGTTCCGGGCTGCGCCCGTGACGCTGTTCGATATCACCAATCCCCAGAACCTTTCCGCCTATACGGGAATCAACTTCGTGCGGCAGGAAGGTCTGGCGGGCGTGGACAAGCATAATCAATTCCCCACCGAGGGAAATCTGGCAACTACGTTTCTCGAGCCCAACCTGTCATTCTTCGTGACCTTCAAGGCGGGTTCACTGGACAACGACAAGGTGCAGACGATCCGTGCGTTCTTGCTGAACGTGGATCCGGGGTTCAAGCCCAGCCCGGACCGTGAGATCGACGGGCGCGGGTATTTGGTGGCCGATCATCCATTCCTCCTGGGGGTGCCGCGCGATTCGGGCTATTCGATGTTGCTCGTCAACGGCAAACGTCTGGATTTGCAGGTTCGCTACGGCATGGCAGACGAGCGCGTGCGTGCCTTTCACGAGCGCAGCCGGAGCCTTATGGCGCGCGCCGAGACGCAGGACACGACCCAGTATGCGGCCGAGCGTGATCAGCGCGCGGCGGTCACCTATGCGACGCTCAACCATCCCGTGCTGCGCAGGAACGTCTACGAGGCCATTGTGGGGATCATCTGGTACCTGGGCCTGCTGGTCCCGTTTGTCTTCTTCTTCGAGAAACTCGTGTTCGGATTCGCCGATATCCGGCGGCAGTTGGCGGCGCAGATCGTGATCTTCCTGGTCGTGTTCGTGCTGCTGCGCCTCCTGCATCCGGCGTTCGGCATGATCCGGTCGTCAGTCATGATCCTGCTCGGGTTCATCATCATGCTCATCTCGGGCGGGATTACGGTGCTGTTCTCGGGCAAGTTCAAGGAGAACCTCGAGGAGATTCGCAAGAAGCGCGGCCAGGCCACGGCGGCGGACGTCAACACGCTGGGCGTGATGGGGACGGCCTTCACGCTGGGTCTGAACAATATGCACCGGAGAATCGTGCGCACGGGCCTGACCTGCGCGACCCTCGTGCTGCTCACCTTCGCGATGATCTGTTTCACGTCCGTGCAGTCGGACGTCGTCGACTCCATCATGGCCGTGGGGCGCGCGCCGTACCAGGGCATGCTGATCAAAGGGCAGAAATTCGCTCCCATCTCGGACTCGGAGCTCTTTGCCCTGAGGAGTCGCTACGGGTACGGCTGCACGATCGTCACGCGCCGCATGTTGGTCGGCTCGCAGGGGTGGGACCGCATCAATCGGAACCCCGAGGTCGAGGCCGTCTACGAGCCGGCAGGCGGCACTCCGCTCCGCAAGCCCGTCACCTCCGTCCTGGAGTTCGGTCCGGACGAGCCGCTGCGCGACCGGATTAAGCTGGTCGCGGGTCAGGGCTGGTTCACCAGCGAGATGATCAAGGCCGAGCCCGATGCCCCGCCCGTGCTGGTCGCGGATAAGCTGGCGGAGGCACTCGGGATCCGGCCTGGCGACCTCGCCGATAAACGCGTGACGATCAAGGTCAACGGCAAACAGGTGCGCGTCGCTGCCATTTTCGACAGTGCCTCGCTCGCCGCGCTGCGCGACATCGACGGCCGCGACCTGCTGCCGTTCGACGTGGAGGCCATGCGGACGGTCGAGATCGCCGGGTACCAGGTGCTGGCCAACGATACCGACCCGCGGTTGCGGGTGGACGGGATGGTCATCGTGCCCTCGGACCTCGGTATTGCGAGCGGCTTCCGGTTGACCTCGGTGTTGGTCTCCATGCCGAAGCTGACCTACAAACAGGCCCGCGAGGAGGTTGAGCAGTACCTGGAGCAGAGCGGCAGCGCGACCTACTACGGGCTCGGCGGCGTGGCCTACAAGGGCAAACGGGCCCGCGAGCGCAGCTTCGAAGGGCTGTTGGAAGTGCTGATTCCGTTGATCATCGCGGCGATGACGGTCCTCAACACGATGCGCGGTTCGGTCTACGAGCGGCGTGATGAAATCTTCGTCTACAATGCAGTCGGTATTGCGCCGCGCTACATTTTCGCCATGTTCTTCAGCGAAGCGTTCGTCTATGCGGTCGTCGGCTCCATTCTGGGGTTCCTGCTGAGCCAGGGCTTGGGGCGCGGGCTCACGGCGCTGGGGTGGACGGGCGGGCTCAACATGACTTTCACTTCGATCAACACGATCTACGCGTCGTGGGCGATCATGGCGGCCGTGTTCATTTCGACGTTCTTCCCGGCGCGCTCCGCCATGGAGATCGCGGCACCGGCCGAGGAGTCGGGGTGGCGCCTGCCCGAACCCGACGGCGATACGATGGAGTTTGCCTTGCCGTTCACCTTCAACGCGCGCGACCGCGTCGCCGTGCTGGCTTTCTTCCAGCGGCACTTTCTCGATCACGGCGAAGGCAGCGCGGGGCGTTTCTTCGCCGGCCTGCCTCGCCTGGACGTCGTGGAAGGCGGCGGGCTCGACGCGGGGGCCAGCGTACCGCTGTGCGCGGTGACCGTCTGGCTCAAACCGTTCGACCTGGGCGTGTCCCAGCAGGTGCGGATCGTCATGCCGACGGATCCCGAGACGCGGGAATTTGTGGCGCGGGCGACACTGACGCGGCTCTCCGGGACGCGCGAATCATGGCTGCGGCTCAATGCGCCGTTCGTGGCGCTGCTGCGGCAGCATTTCCTTTATTGGCGGGCCGTGAGTCCCGCCGAGCGGGAGGCCCTCTTCACGGAGGCGCGTCAGTTGCTTGAACAAGGCCTGAGCGTGGAGGAGGGCGTGCATGGCTAAGCGCGAGCCAGATCGGGAACTCGCACAGTACCGCGACCTGCTGGAAACGCCCACCGAGTTCCAGGACGGATTCGGCTGGACGACCGTGGCAGGCGTCATTTTCTGCGGCCTGGTGATGATCCCGGGGTCGATCTATCTCTCCCTTATGACAGGCGGCAGCATGGGCAGTGCCGCCACGTGGGTGACGTTAATCCTCTTCAGCGAGGTGGCGCGGCGCGCCCTGCGCACCTTGTCGAAACAGGAACTCGTCGTCTTGCTCTACGCGGCCGGCGGCATCCTGGGCGGTGGGTTCATTTTCGGCGATTTTGTCTATAGGGCGTATCTGGTATCGAGCGCGGCGATCCGTGATGCCGGCATGCGCGATGCGTTTCCGCGTTGGTTCGTGCCGCGTCCGGATAGCGCGGCCATCCTCGAGCGCAACTTGTTCCACGCGGATTGGACCATACCGATCCTGCTCCTGGCCTTGCTGCTGGTGATCGGGTTCTTCCAGAAATACACCCTGGGGTACTTTTTCTTCCGGCTGACCTCGGATATCGAGCGCCTGCCGTTCCCGATGGCGCCGATCCAGGCCCAGGGGGCGATGGCACTGGCGGAAGCGGAGCAGACGTCCGTCGCTGCAGGGACGGGGGAAGACGCGGGGCGGGCCGCCTTCATGCGGTCGCGCCGGGGGGAGCGCAAGAAGAGCGAACGGTGGCGGCTGTTCTCGCTGGGCATTGTCCTGGGCCTGTCCTTCGGACTCATCCAGGTGGGCATCCCGGCCATCACCGGGCTGTTGCTCGACAAGCCCGTCTTCCTGCTGCCGCAGCCCTTCCTCGACACGACGACGCTGACCGAGTCCATTCTGCCCGCCACGCCGACCGGGGCGGTACTCGACATGGGCGTCATCCTGCTGGGCTTCGTGCTGCCCTTCTGGGCAGTGGTCGGAACCTGCGCGGCCATCTTCCTGACGATCGTCGCGAACCCGATCCTGCATTACACCGGCCTGTTGACCCGGTGGCAGCCGGGCATGGACACGATCAACACGACGTTCGCGAACAGCATGGATTTCTGGATGAGTTTCGGCATCGGCACGGCTTTCGCCATTGCCCTTATTTCGATCTACCAGACCGTGCGTGACGTGCGGAAACGGATTCGCGAACTGGCATTGCAGCCCATGAAGGACGGGGTGCGCGAGAGTCTGTGGGAGACACCGACGAAGGGGCGCGGGGACTACTCGATGTGGATCGCGCTGGTCGGTTATGTCGTGTGCTCGGTCGTGGTGATCGGGTTGTGTTACCACATGCTCAAGGATACCGGCACGAGCCGCCTGGGGATCCTGATCTTCCTGACCTTCTTTACGTTCGTCTACAACCCGCTGATTTCCTACGTGAACGCGCGCCTGCTCGGGATATCCGGGCAGAGCGTCGATATCCCCTTCATCAAAGAGACGGCGTTCATCCTGTCGGGCGCCAAGGGCGTCGAGGTCTGGCTGGCGCCCATCCCGATCGCCAACTATGGCGGGCAGGCCCAGGGGTTCCGCGTCAATGAACTCACCGGCGTGAGCTTCCGTTCGCTGATCAAGATCGACATCCTGCTGCTTCCCTTCATGTTCCTGTTGAGCTGGGTGTTCTGGGGCTTTATCTGGCACGCGGCGCCCATCCCGTCGGACGCCTTTCCGGCGACGCAGATCAACTGGGAACTGCGCACGAAGGGCGATGCCCTGTTGTACACCTCGACGTTCGCCTCGGAGGGCGGCGTCGCGCACAGCATCATGGACAGCGAGTTCATCCGGGCGATTCATCCGGGCATCGTCGGAACGGCGTTCAGTCTGACCATCGCCGCCTTTGCCGCCTTCAGTTGGTTCGGGTTGCCGACCCTGTTCATCTACGGAATCATTCGCGGGCTGGGTGCGCTGCCCCATACGATGATGCTGGAGATTGTGGGCGCGCTGATCGGCAGGTACTACTACCAGAAGCGGTTCGGGCCGAGCAACTTCCTGAGGATGGCGCCGACCCTCCTGGCAGGCTATTTCACCGGTGTTGGGCTGATCAGCATGGCCACGATTGCGATGCGGTTGATCCAGGCGGCAGTATCCGCGGCCCCGTTCTAACCATTGAATAGTGAAGATTTTTCAATGACAGCTTCCGTCATTCGCAAACAAGTCCGGCTGCCCGTATCCGTCGCCTTCGGCGTGGTGATGCAGGGGATTCGCATTCGGCTCGGGCGTTCGATCGTGACGCTGATGGGGGTCATGCTCGGTATTGCCTTCCTGATGTCTATTCTGACCGGCCAGACCGTCCGCCAGGGCGTTGGACGGGAGACTGCAGCGCGCATCGAGTTGGGCCGCATGATGAGTTTCCTGACGGCCGAAATCGGGCCGGTTTCCGAGCGCACCCTGGGCGTGGTGGCGGTCGGCCCCCTGAACGATCCCGAGCGCAGGCTGGTGGCGAGGCTGCGCGAACTGGGCGCGGCCGGACTGCAATGGTCCGGCGCCGTGCCGGCCGAATACCCGGCAGGTTGGATCAAGCCGGTGGCGGCCGGCGAGGTCGGCGTGGGCACCGCCGCCGTACTGGTCATGGGCGAGGGGCGGGTGCCGGGCCTGGACTGGGGCACGGTCATGACGAATGCCGCGGAGAAGGTCGTGGCGACCACGCGCAAGGCCCTGGCGGTGCCCGCTGCAGGCGGGATGGCCGTAACGAGCCTGGAACGTGAATGGCAGCCGGACGAGGTGGAGGCGCGCGAGCTGGGGGCCAGGCGCCTGGCGTTCAGGACAATCTGGATCATCGTGATTTCGCTGCTCGTTACCGTGATAGGCATCGCCAACGCGATGCTGATGTCCGTGACGGAGCGTTTCCGGGAGATCGGTACAATGAAATGTCTCGGGGCTCTGTCGGCGTTCATCCGCCAGGTGTTTTTCATTGAGGCCAGCCTGCTGGGTGTGACGGGTTCGGTGGTGGGGTGTCTGGTGGGGTATGGGTTTGCCGTGCTGGCCTATTCGCTGACGTACGGTTTCGACCTGGTCGGCGCCGCTCTATCCATGCCGCAGATGGCGATGCACATGCTGTTGTGCACGGTGGCAGGGGTGGTCCTCTCGGTCGTGGCGGCCATCTACCCGGCCGGCGTGGCGTCGCGCATGATGCCGGCGGATGCCTTGAGGAGCACGGTGTGAGGAAGGCGGCGAGCCGTTTGCCCGCTTAACAGGACGTGACGATGCGAGTCAACAAGGCACAGTTTGAGGCGATGTTCCCGCCGGGGACCGAGGGCGGCCGCCGCACCATCATTCGCGCGGTGGACGTCAAGAAGGTCTATCGCATGGGTGCGATAGAGACCCAGGCCTTGCGCGGGGTGACCGTCGATATCTACGAGGGCGAGTATCTGTCGATCATGGGGCCATCAGGTTCGGGCAAGAGCACCCTGTTCAACATGATCGGAGGGCTGGCCAAGCCGACGGCCGGCAAAGTCTATATCGACCAAGTGGACATTGCCCAACTCGACCACAATGAACTCGCGTGGCTGCGTTGCCGCAAGATCGGGTATGTATTCCAGACCTATAACCTGATCCGGGTCATGACCTGCCTGGAGAACGTAATGCTGCCCATGAGTTTTGCGGGATTGGACAGCGAAGAGGCCCGCGAAAAGGCCATGTACATCCTCAAGCTCGTGGGTCTGGCTCACCGCCCGCTGCACAAGCCCGGCGAACTGTCCGGCGGCCAGCAGCAGCGCTGCGCCCTGGCGCGCGCCCTGGCGAACAGCCCCGACATCGTGCTCGCCGACGAGCCCACGGCAAACCTGGACCAGCACACCGGCGAGGAGATGATCGAGTTATTTGCCACGCTGCGCGACGAGCTGGGCGTGACGATCATCTCCGCCACCCACGATCTGAAGATGCTCAAGCGTTCGGACCGCATCCTGTGGATCGAGGACGGCCAGATCGTCCGCGCCGCCCACCCGAAAGATGTCGACTTCAGCAGCGGAGACTTCCATTGAAGAGCGAAGACTTCATCATCAGGGCCGAGAACGTCAAGAAGCGCTACGTGCTCGGGGGTGAGGAACTGTGGGCGTTGAAAGGGGTCTCTCTCGACATCGCGCGGCACGAGTTTATCTCGATCATGGGACCGTCGGGCTCGGGAAAATCCACGTTCTTCAACCAGATCGGGGCGCTGGATGTGCCGACCGAGGGCCGGATCTTTTTCGAGGGGCAATCGCTTTTCGACCTGTCGGAATCAGAGCAGGCCTGGGTGCGCTGCAACAAGATTGGCTATATCTTCCAGACTTTCAACCTGATTGCCGTCATGTCGGCGCTCCAGAACGTCATGTTGCCCATGGTGTTCCAAGGCGCGTCGAAGCCGGAGGCTACCGAGCGCGCGACCGGGATCCTCGAGCGGGTGGGCCTGGGACATCGCCTTCACCACAAGCCGCTTGAACTCTCCGGCGGCCAGCAGCAGCGCTGCGCGATTGCGCGGGCCTTGGCCAACACGCCCGATGTGGTGCTGGCCGACGAGCCGACGGGAAACCTGGATACGAAGACCGGTTCGGAGATCATCGCGCTGTTGAAGTCTTTGAACACGGAGAAGGGCGTCACCGTGATCTGTTCCACACACGACACCAAGATGCTGGCCTCGTCCGACCGCGTCTGCTGGATCCGGGATGGGCGCATCGAGAAGGTCTCCACGGGCAGCGAGTTCCGCGTCGAGGAGATGGAGAAGGACAAGCTGGGGCGGTGACCGTGGCCGTCGGACTCCAGCGTTCGGAAACTGGACGCACACCGGAAAGAGCGCTAAGGTGCTGGGCGGACGGCCATGAGGGCCGGAGGAGGATGCAGATGACCCAGCCGACCGAAACCCGGAGCATGGCCTTGTTTTGCGATTTTGAAAATATCGCGCTGGGCGCGCTCGACGCGAATTTCGCCCAGTTCGATATCAGCAAAGTGCTTGAAAAGCTGCTGCTCAAAGGCAACATCGTCGTCAAGAAAGCCTACTGCGACTGGAGCCGCTACACCGAGTTCAAGAACGCCATGCACGAGGCGTCGTTCGAGTTGATCGAGATCCCGCACGTGCGACTTTCGGGCAAGAACTCGGCCGACATCCGGCTGGTCGTGGACGCGCTGGACCTGTGCTACACCAAGGGCCATGTCGACACGTTTGTCATCATCAGCGGCGATTCCGATTTCTCGCCGCTGGTAAGCAAGTTGCGCGAGAACGACAAGACGGTGATCGGGGTGGGCGTGAAGAACTCGACGTCGGATCTGCTGATCGCCAACTGCGATGAGTTCATCTACTACGACGATCTGGTGCGGCAACGTCCGCCGCAGGCACGGGCGCCGCGCAAGCCGTCACGGGCCGTGGTGGCCCCGAAAGCCGCCACCCCGGCCAGCGACAAGCAGGACGAGGCGTTCAACCTGCTGGTCAAAACGTATGAGGCGCTGCTCGAAGAACGCGCCGAAGGCGAGCGGATCTGGGGCTCCATGATCAAGCAGGCGCTTCGTCGCCGCAAGCCCGGGTTCAGCGAATCGTACTACGGGTTTCGTTCGTTCAACCAGATGCTCGAAGAGGCCCAGACCCGCGGCATTCTCGAACTCGAACGCGACGAGAAGTCGGGCGGGTACGTGGTGAAGGCCTGCCACGCGCCGTAGTCGGCGGACGCTGGTCGCAATGGTCATTGGGTTTTCTGCCGAGCCTTGCGGTTGACATCCTGCCGCAGATGGGCGACGCTGTTCCTTCGCAAAGAATCACGGACCCCGGTGCGGCTGGTGGAGGGCAGGATGAACGCTGAATCGGACACACAACGGGTGACGGAGCCGGAACGCGATCGGATGCTGAGGCACATGCAGCGGCTCACGGCCGTCGGCATTGCCATCTCGGCCGAGCGGAACGTCCAGAAGATCTTCGACATGATCGTCACGGAGGCCATGGACCTCACGAACGCGGACGCCGCCACGCTTTACCTGGTCACGCCGGACGAGAAGGGGCTGCGGTTCGAGATCGTGCTCAACCGGAGCTTGGGAACGGATCTGAGGAGCAGCAACCAGAATCTGCGCTGGCCCGACGTGCCGTTGAGCAAGGATGGCAAGCCCAACCTGGCGAACGTCTCGGCCTATGCGGCCATCATTAAGGAGCCCGTGAATATTCCGGACGCCTACAACGTTGCGGCGTTCGACTTCAGTGGCACGCGGCGCTATGACGAGGAGCACGGCTACCGGTGCCGTTCGATGCTGGTCGTCCCGCTGCAGGACCATGAAGGCAGCGTCACGGGCGTCCTGCAGCTCATCAATTCGATGCCGGAAGGCGGGGGCACGCCGGTTCCGTTCACGGCCGGCCAGCAGGACGTCGTGCGATCGCTGGCCTCGCAGGCTGCCGTTGCGTTGAACAACGCGCGCTTGATCGAGTCGCTGGACGGCTTGTTCGATTCCCTGATCGCGACCATTGCGTCGACGATCGACGCCAAGTCGCCCTACACGGGTGGGCATGTGCGGCGGGTGACCGGGCTTTCGCTGGACATTGCGCGCGCCATCACCGAGACCCGGGTCGGCCGATTCGCCTCCGTCGGTTTCAGCGAGCTGCAGATGAAGGAGATCCGGACGGCGGCCTGGCTCCACGATTTCGGCAAGGTGGCTACTCCCGACGTGCTTGTCGACAAACGCACGAAATTGGAGACGGTGACCGACCGCGTGGAGGCCGTGGGCCTGCGCTTCGACGTTGCCCGATTGCGGGCGCAGTTGGCGGCCGCCCTGGCGGCACTGCAGGCCGGGAGCAGCGCCCAGGCGGAGGCGATCGCCAACGGCGACCTCCCCGAATGCCGCGCTATTGCCGCCGAGAAAGAATTTGCCGTCTACTGGAACGACGGCGCCCACGGGCCGACGGACGATGACATCAGCCGCTTGCAGCAGATCGCCCGGGAGCGTGGCACGATAACGCCTGACGAACTTGAGAATCTTTCGATTCGTCGGGGCACCCTGACCACCCCGGAACGCCGCAAGATTGAAGAACACGTGGAGATTACGCGCCGGACCTTGCGGGAGCTCCGGTTCCCGCGCTCACTGGCCAACGTGCCAGCCTATGCCGGCGGCCACCACGAGATGCTCGACGGGACGGGGTATCCGCTTAAACTGAAAGGCGACGAGATCCCCTTGCAGACGCGGATTCTAACCGTGGCCGATATCTTCGAGGCCCTGACGGCGGCGCGTCCCTACAAGAAGCCGATTCCCCTGGATAAGGCGCTCGGCATCCTGTTGGCAATGGCCAAGGAAGGGAAGCTCGACGGCGATGTGATCCAGACGGCGATTGACGGCGGGGTCTTCACACGTTATGCCGACCGCGAACTGAAATCCAGCGGCAGCCAGGCGCCCTAAGGAATCGGCCAGCGCGGGGCTGGGCCCTCTCATCCCACCAGCCGACCGTCGGTCGCGGCGCCGCTCTCAGGCGAGGCCTTGGGCAGGCACACGTAGAACGTGGCGCCGTGGCCGGGTATCGATTGCACGCGCACCTCGCCGTGGTGGTCGTTCAGGATGCTCCGCACCATGGACAATCCCAAGCCCGTCCCTTTGCCTTTTTCCTTGGTCGTGAAGAACGATTGAAAGATGTCCTTCTGGATCGCCTCAGGGATCCCCGTGCCCGTGTCGGTCACGGCGCATTGCCAGCGGGGTTCGGGGCCTTGTTCGATCGAGTCCACGGCGAGGGTCAACTGACGCTCGGGTTGCTGCTCCATGGCGTCGGCGGCATTGGAGACCAGGTTTACGAACACCTGCTCCAAGCGGTTGGGACAGCCTCGCACCCAGTACCGGTCGCGGACGATGCGGTTGACGACCTTGACTTTGTCTTTTGCGAGCTTATTTCCCGCGATGAAGAGCGCGTCCTCGGCGACGGCGCCGAGGTCGACGAGGACCTGGGTTTCCGCGCGATTCCGTACATAGCCCCGCATGTGGTCGACGAGTTTCTCGATGCTCTGGGCGGCGCGTTCCATGTCTTCGACGTGCCCTGCGATCTGTTCGGCCGTCGCCTGGTCGAGGTTGGCCTTGGGCATCTGGCGGCGCCAGAGCTCCAGGGCCATGATGATGATCGTCAGGGGGTTGGCGATGTCGTGCATGATCCCGGAGGCCAGTTCGCCGACGGCAGCCAGGCGGCTGGCATGGACCAGTCCGTCCTCCAATTCCTTCAGCGGCCGGATGTCGCGCAGGATCGAGAAGGTGCGGAGGAAGCTGCCGTCATCATCATAAATGGCGAACGAACGGACCTCGACCGGGATTCGGTTTCCCTGGCGGTCCTTGACGGCGCTTTCCACGCGCTGGGCACCCTGCTCCTTGAGCTGCTTGAAGCCTTTGGCCACATCGGCCTGGATGTCGTCGGCGTAGAGTTGGCGGATGTTCATGGCCAGCAACTCCGCCTTCGTGTAGCCCAACAGCTCTTCGGCCTTACGGTTGGTGAACACGATATTGCCGGCGTCGTTGACCGAGTGGATGATGTCCGGGAAACTGTCGAGGACGATCTCGAACACATGCGCGTTGTCGATATCGCGCCCGCCAATGCGCATCTTGCTCATGAATCTCTTTCTCAGGCCCCGAAACTGGCGCCCTCGACGGCGGCGTCCGTATCCGGAAAGATCTTGCGGGCCCGATCGAGCAGGCGATCGATGTCTTCATCCGTCCGCCGGGCATCGTGGTGGGTGAGGACCAGTCGGCCCACCCCCGCTTCTCGGGCAACGGCGACGGCTCCCTGGAAGGTGCTGTGGCCCCAGCCCTGGAAGCGCGGGTACTCCTCGGGCAGGTAGTGGGCGTCATGAACGAGGACGTCGGCGCCGCGGCAAAAGTCGATGAACAGGGGGTCGAGCTCGGGATGCCCGATTTCGCGGTCAGTGGCCACGACGTACGTCCGGCCGTCGACTTCGAGCCGATACGCCAGGCACCCCTGCGGGTGCCAGACAGGGCAGGCGGAGACTCGGACGCCCTGGACAGTCAAGGTCTCGGAGACCTGGGGCGCGGGCTGCCACACGATAGTGGCGCCCGCCTTGTGGAGATCGACGGGCCAATAGGGACCTCCGATTAGTCCGCGGATGGCGCTCTGCCAGTCACGGCGGGGATCGCCCGTGACTTGGATGGTAGCCGTCGGTAGATAGAGGGCGCGCAGGAGGGGAAGTCCAACGACGTGATCGAGGTGGAAGTGCGTAAACAGGACTGCTAGGTTGAGGACGCCGGAGGATTCGGCCTCCGGATGCCCGTTCAGGGCCGCGGCCAAGCCCGTTCCGGCGTCGACGGCCAGGACGCCCGTTGACGTCCGCAACATCATACAGGTCGTGTTGCGGCCGTGGCGGCGGCATTCCGGCCCGCCTGCCAGAAGGCTTCCGCGCGCACCCTGGATGGAGAAGGTGTGCATTGCGTTCAAATCCTAGCCATGCGGCCCGTCCATTACAAGCCGGGACCCGCGTCCGACCTCATCCCTTGCTCGCATGCACGTATTCCCCTGTCCAGTTTTCCGGCGGCGGATGCACCTGATAGGCGATGATGCGCTCCTGCATGTGCAGGGCTGGCCCGTCGTCCGGGCGGTGCGCCAGGATTGTGGCCAGGCGTTCGAGGGCGCCGTCCCAGTCGCACTGCCAGTGCAGGTTGAGCGCCTCTTCGTAAAGACAGGCGGTCTCGATCAGCGACGCTTCGACGCGTCCCTTCAAACCAAGCAGTTCGTAGATCTGTACGGGGACGGTCTTGCCCTTGACAACCATCCGGTCCAGGAGCCGGGTTTCGATCAGGTCGCGGGCCAGGCGGAACGTCGGTTCGCCGATCATGATGGCGGTGCCGTAGAATTTGTTCGCCGGCTCGTAGCGGGCGGCCTGGTTGACCACATCGCCCATGACGGTGTAGGAGAAGCGGTTCTTCGAACCCATGTTTCCGGCCGTAACCGTGCCAGAGTTCAGGCCCATGCGGACATGGATGTCGTGTCCGAACTCCTTGCACAGCAGGGGTCGGATCTCGGCCAGCCGCGCCTGCTGTTCGATGGCGGCCATGCAGGCCTGGACCGCGTGGTCTTTCATGGCATACGGGACACCCCAGACAGCCATGATCGAGTCGCCCGCGTACTTGTCGACATAGCCGCCGTGGGCCATGACGATATCGGTCATGGGGGTAAGGTAGCGGTTGAGAAGCTCTGAAACCTTCTCGGGCTCCAACTGCTCGGAGATGGTCGTGAACCCGGCAACGTCCGAAAAGAAGACCGTGGCGTCGGCTTTGACTCCTGTCAGCGAGAAACTGCCCGGGTTGTTTTCCAGGTAATGCAGCACGGTGGGCGAGACCATGGTGCCGAACATATTACGTACCCGCTTCTTGTGCAGTTCCTCCTGCCAGTACCGCAGGGTCGTAAGAATGATATAAATGACGATGATCGAGAGGACCATCCAGGTCGGCATGACCACCAGGTGGAATCGCCGCAACAGAAACAGTCCGAGCGCCATGACGCCGACGACAGCCGCTACGGAAAAGACGAACGATAGCCACGCGCGGCCACGCGCAATCAGGAGCGTTAGCAAGGCGCCAGAGAGCAGGACACCGACGAATTCAATGCCTTCGTCGTAGTTTGGTTGGTTCAAGGCGTCGCCGGCCAGGATGTCGTCGACCATCGTCGCGTGTACCTCGACTCCCGAAAAAAGTCCGGTCAGCGGGGTCGCCTTGATGTCGCGCAGGCCGACGGCCGACGTGCCCACGAAGACGATCTTGCCGGCCAGCGCGTTGGTGGCCACTTTGCCGGCCAGGATATCGGCGGCCGAGTAACGCGCGAATGACGACGAGAAGCCGCTTGCGGCTTCGGTGTTGACGTCACGGAAGTTGATGACCAGGCTTCCATTACGCGTACAGGGGATGACGAGATCGTGCAGGCGCAAGGCAATCATGCCGCCGCTGTCATACTGGACGATGCATTGGTCGATGCCGCGATCAATGCGGATGGCCTCGAGGGCGAGGGACGGGTAGATCCGGTTCGGCCCGTAGGCCCAGATAAGGGGAGTGCTCCGAACGATATTGTCCGGGTCCACCCAGGCATTGAAGAACGCCGTTTGGCTGGCCTTGCGCAGGAGCGGAATCGACACGGTTACTCCTCGGGATTGACGGAGGAATGTATTCACCGTCAAGCCGGAAGGGCCGCGGGTTAAGAGGTGCGACCCGTCGTAGAACGGATCGACCGTGGCGTCGGGTTCCGTAACCATGTCATCGCAGGGGTCCATGGCGCAGCCCAGGATGACATTGCCATTGCTGAACGAACCGGCGAAAAGTTGGTCATAGTCCGCAAATGCGTCAGGCACGCCCTGCAGCGTGACGTCGAAGCCCAATTGACGCTTTAAGTCGTCGCGGATTGCGGCAGGCGCTGTACGGTCCCGCTCGGGAAAGACAATGTCGAACGCCACTACGGAGGGTCCGCACGCCTCGATTCTATCCGTCAACCGCGCCACGAGGTAGCGAGACCACGGCCACTGACCGAGCGTCTGGAGACTCCGGTCGTCGAGGTCGACGATGACCACCTTGCCGGATTTGGGCGGTTCATGGATGCGACTGATGAAGCTGTCGTAGACTTTGGCCGACAGGACCTTGACGAAGTCCAGGCCGGAGATGTAAAGGCCGCCGCAGGCGAGCGTGAGGGCAAGACCGACGATGGTGACCCAGGGAATGGATCGTTTCATGGCCAGACGCTCTCAGTCGCTAGGTGAGTCCGCGTCACCGTACTCTTACGTCCGCCCCGAACCCACCATTCACCTGGGGGCCGGTTCCGTGCGAGAAGGAGAAAGTGCCGATCGCACCCGTGATGGGCGTTGTGCCCGAGCCAGGGCCTACCAGGTGCCCCTGAATATTTTCCGCGGATATCGAATCGCGACCGTAAGTTTGGCCGCCCGACTGCAACTGGTACGAGATCTGGTTTCCGGTAAGTTTGCCGTCGGACAGGATGGCGCCCTCGGATTCAAAGGTCAGCGAATCGGAATTTGCGGCACTTTGCATCGAAAATACGCCATTCCAGCCTGGCGTCACCCTGCTTCCTACCAGCACATTCAGCGTACAGTTCCCTTCAATGAGGCTCTTCCCGCCGCCGTTAAAGATGACGGCGGCGGCATTACCGTTGCCGCTCAGGTTGTAGAGTTGCGCCCCGTTGGCAATGCTTTGAAAATCCGTCGGCGCGAGGGTCGTGCCCGTGAATGCCACGCTATCCGGAAGGCCGTTAAGCGCCCAGACGCCCCAGCTCCAGTCGGTCCCCCCGGGTGTCCGGGGTATGAACGAACGGACATCAGGGGTGGCACTGCTGTTCGCCGTGCCATTGCCGTTGTTCCCGTTGCCGTTGTCGGAGCCGTTATTCCCGCTTCCGGTGCCGCCGTTTCCAGCGCCGGCCGTGCTCGGCGTATTCGGCGGCGGGGGATCGGGTTGCTGCGGAGGCGCTGCGTCGTGGACAAAAGAGGACAACCAGGCGAGGAACACCCCGGCGTCGGTTGGCGGGGCTCCGGCTGTCTGTCCGCCGGTGGCCGGGGTTGAGCCGGCGTTAGGGTTAGCCGCGGACCCCGACTCGACCTGGACGCCTTGCAGCACATTGCGGAGTTCATCCCACGGGATCTCGATCACTTGCGCGGGTTGGCCGTCGACGAGCACGACCATCATCCGGGAGTCGTCGATCGTAATCGTACCGGAATCGGCGCTGGTGAGGCCGAGGAGGTTGAGGAGGCCCATCAGGCCGGTATGCAGCCGTGCGCGTTCGGCATCGCTCATCGAGCGCGTCACCGTCACTTCCTCGTTCCCCTGCAGGGTAAAGGCAAATATGCGTTCCTCGCCGGGCTGCAAACTGAAGCCGAGGTCGCACCCGCGGATGCCGATCGTGGCCATCTTGGTCTTCACCTTGAATCGGTCGGGGTTGAGCTTGGTGATGCGGTCGGTAACCACCCTGAAAAGTCCCTGCGCGAGATTGAGCGTACAGGCGTTATCGGACTTTTTGCTCGGGGAGAACACATACTCGTCAATCGTCATCGAGCTTTTTTCGCCCTGGGACACGACCGATCCGTCGATGAACATGATTTGCAGGCGGCTGCCCGTCGTGGTCGCGATCTTGTCTTTCATGTAGACCGGCGACTTGAGGGCCAGAGCGCGCGAGGCGCCGTCAGCGCCGACGGCGCTGGCTGAGCCCTGGAGGGCCACAATCTGGCCGACCGATGAAGGCGCCTGGGCGAACACGGCGGTGGCGGGCAGTGCCAGCGTCAACAACACTATCGCTATCAGTCTAGACGTCATGGTTGTACCGGGCCGGGCCCTCACGGACAGGCCCCGGGCCTCATGCCTGTCAATACGCCACCCATGTCCCGATCGTCGTCACGTTTCGGTCGTACTTGTACAGATCAAAGGTGGAACGATTGTCCGTGTAGTCGTTTCTCAGGTCAAGGCCCCAATTCCGACGGAGGTTAACCGTGAGCCCGACCGTCAACTGCCATTGCTGGTCCGAGCGGTCCTCGGGAGCCAGCGGTTCGCGACCCACGTATTCCGAATCCATGTACCGGGCCTGGCCGTAAAGTTTGACTGGCCTGCCGAGCCAAGCCTCGAAGCCGAGCGTGCCCGCCACGCCCGTATACTCGTACGCGTCGGCGCGCGTGAAGTCGTGAGCCACGGCAACGCCGGCCGAGAGGGAGTTGCGCCCATCCTTGCCCAGACCGTAGCGGAGCGTCTCGCCCAGCGATCCAAAGGTCCCGTTACGGTCGGTCAGTTCGGCATAGTCCCGGATTTCCGCCTGCCCGGAAGTCAGCCACGTCACGTGCGGGTTCGCCGAGGACGACCGCAAGTAGATGGGGGTGATGCCGTAGATGTCGACCAGAGGCTCGCGCCCGCTGTTGATACGCGCGGCCTTGACGGATGCCTGGAACATGGACGAGGAATCGACCCGGCGCAGGCCGGCGGCGCCCTGGTAAAACTCGCTTTCGTAACGCCAGTCATCGTCGAACCAGTTTCGGTAGTAGGCGGCATCGCCCACAAGCAACCAACCGTCGCTGGCGCCAATATCGTAGATTCCAGACGCGGACGCCGAGCCAAAGGCGCCATCAGCTACGACGGGCCGCGAGTTACGGTCGAGCGTTAGACTTGTGATTGTTTCAGAGCCAAAGGCGATCGGCGCAATGCCGATGGTGTCGGAACTGGGGCCTACGTTCGCGTTGTCATCGCGTAGCCACCCGGCATCCAGGCGCGCTGCAAAGCGCCAAGGCGACATCTTGCGGTCGATCTCCTGGAGGAAGGCGTGGAGCCGCTCCTGGACGATGGGATCTGGTTTGTGGGCGAGGACCTGCTCAAATTCCTGCTTAGCCATCGAGAGCCGGCCGGCGCTCATGGCGACGACCGCCATCTCGAACCGGGCCCGGTCATTGTTGGGATTCGTCTGCAGGGCACGCTCGAAGGCCATCTCCGCCCGGCCGGGTTCGCCGAGCGTCTCGTTCAGGAGTCCCAGGGCGAAGTTCAGCCGTTCGCTATCCGGCCGCTCCATGAACCTCGGTATCAGGAGTTCATAGGCCCGGGCGGCGTCGGCGCGGGCAGTGGGCAGGCCGCGCGTGTAGACGGTGCCTGTGTTCTCGATCAGCCAGACGGAGGCATCGGCGGCGCCGAACTCGAGGGCCAGGTGCAGCGCAGTCTTCCCATCGGGCGTGATGGCGTCGACGTCGGCCCCGCCCTTGACGAGCAGACTGATGAACGTCACGTTGTTGTTCGAGGCGGCCACATGCAACGGAGTCCAGCCTTCGGGCGTCCGCGCATTGACTTGCTGCGGGTCCTGCTTGAGGATGGCCGTGAAGGCGTTCCCGTTGCCTGTCCTGACGGCGTCGTGGATCTCACCGGCGACTACACTCAGGGTGGCGGTCAGGCCGAGTATCACGATCAGCATCCGCGGGTAGTGCATGTCGTCAGGCTGCCTCTTGCGATGGGATCCAAAGGCTTAAAGCCCCCCCTGTTGCGCTGAAGCGTCCCGTTTGGCGGGAGGAAAGTCAAGAGCATTTCAACGTTTTTGGGAGCTTTGCACTTGACGGCACTGAGGGTGGGGAGCAAGGTATCGTCATCATGCTAAACGCGGCGGTAACGTTCGGCCGTGACGGGGGCGTCATTATGAATCATGGAGTTTTTTTCCCGGGTCGGGGGATGTTATGAGCCGCCACCGGAGCGCGTTCGGTTGGTGGCTGGGGGGGCTGGCTCTTTGGGCGTTTGCCAGCGGGTCGACGGCCACAGCCGGGGCGGGGCAAACGCGCTATGTGCGGGTTGGATCCGTCTTCACTAACGGCGTCTATTCGTCGTGGGCGACGGCGGCAGGGACGATCCAGCTGGCCGTCGATGCGGCGGCGGCTGGTGACACAGTGATCGTCAGCAACGGCGTGTACAACGTCGGCGGCCGGGCGGTGTTTGGGACCATGACTAACCGCGTGGCCATTGACAAAGCGGTCACCGTGCAAAGCGTCAACGGGCCCACCGTAACATTCATCGTGGGGCAGGGCCCCGTGGGGCCGGGCGCCGTTCGTTGTGCCTACGCGGCGAATGGCGCGGTGTTGGCCGGCTTCACGCTGACCAACGGCGCGACGCTTGGCAGTTCGGGCGACCCGGTGATGGAGCAGTGCGGCGGGGGCGTCTGGTGTGAGACCGCGGACGCGACGATCACCAACTGCACGCTGGCGGGCAATGCCGCGGCTAATGCCGGCGGCGGTTCGTACGGCGGCACACTGGACCACTGCATGGTTTTGCGTAACGCTTCGCAGAATGGTGGCGGCGTATACGGGTGTACGGCGAAGAGTTGTGCGCTGGCCGGGAACACCGCCTCAAATCGGGGCGGCGGCGCCAGCGACGCCACCCTGGCCCAATGCACGCTGTTCGGCAACTCCGCCGCCGTCGGCGGCGGGATGTCGGGGTGTGTGCTCGACAACGGCATCGCGTACGGCAATTCCGCGCCCGGCGGGGCCAATTGGGACAGCAGTTGCAGCGCGAATTCCACCTGCTCGACGCCGTTGGCGCCGGGGGTCGGTAATATCGACGCGGACCCGCTGCTCACGGACAACTCGCATGTGGGTGCGGGATCGCCCTGTATCGCAGCGGGAGACGCGGCCTACGTAACCGGGAGCGATCTCGATGGGAATGCCTGGAAGGACCCGCCGTCCATGGGATGCAACGAGTGGGTTGACGGCACGGCGACAGGCAAGTTGGCCGTGTCGATCGTGGCCGCGTATACGACGGTGGCTGCAGGGTTCGCGGTCGACTTCACGGCGTTCATCGATGGGCACGCCGCCGGCAACGGGTGGAGCTTTGGCGACGGGGCGGCGGCCAGCAACCAACTGGCTGTCAGCCATCTTTGGACCGCAACCGGATCCTACGACGTGGTGTTGAGCGCGTATAACGACACGTTTGTCGGGGGCGTTACATCCACCGTGCGAGTGGAAGTTGTGGCACAACCCGTCGGCTATGTCGTGAAGGGCAACGCCTCAGCAGCGCGTCCCTTTACGAATTGGGTTACAGCCGCCGGCACCATCCAGGACGCGATAGACGCGGCCAGCGTGCCCGGGTCGCTGGTGCTTGTGTCAAACGGCGTGTATGACGCGGGTGGAGTTGCCCTCGGCGGCAAAGCTCTGGTCAACCGGGCTGCGCTGACGACGCCCATTGAGGTGCGAAGCGTGAATGGGCCGACGGTGACCCTGATCCAAGGGTCGTCGATGGGGGACGCGGCTGTACGGTGCGCCTATGTGACGGGGCGGGCTGTGCTTTCGGGATTTACGCTGACGAACGGTTTCACTCGGGTTCCCGCGACGGACGACGGTGACAAGTCGGGTGGCGGCGTCTGGATCGAATCGGGTGGGCTGGTGACCAACTGCGTGCTGACCGGGTGCGGGTCCGAGAACTACGGGGGAGGGGCATACGGTGGATTGCTGGTCGACTGCACCCTGTCCGGAAACACGTCCGGTAACGGTGGTGGGGCGTATCAGGCTACGCTTGACCAGTGCACGCTAACCGGCAACTCGGCGAATACGGGTGGCGGCGTGCAGGAGTGTGTGGTCAAGCGCTGCACGCTGTCCGCGAACGCGGCCACCAATGGCGGCGGCGGCGCGTATCGCGGCAGCCTCTACAACTGCGTTCTGGCCGGCAACAGCGCCTTGTACGGGGCCGGGGCCTGCGGCTCCGCCTCCACGGCGCCTCAGTATTGCCTGCTCGTGAACTGCACGGTGTGCGGCAACACAGCCATAACCACCGGTGGCGGCGTCAGCCTCTCTATTCTGACGAACTGTATCGTGTATGCCAATACGGCGGTTACCTCTGAGAATGGTGACAGCTCGCTGTTCGATTACAGTTGTACGTTGCCGATGCCCGCCATCGGCACGGGCAACATCACGAACGATCCGGTGTTCGTGGACACGGGGACGAATGACTTCCATCTCCAGGTATCCTCCCCCTGCATTGATGCCGGGACTTGGCAGGACTGGATGCCCGGGGCCACGGATCTGGCAGGGAATCCGCGTATTGCCCGCAGAAGTGTCGATATGGGCGCCTATGAGTTTTCGCTGGTGACGGCGCCGGTGGTGGACAACGAGCCTGTCTTCAACGTTAGCTGGACGTCCGCCATGCTGGTCGGCGATCTGATGTCCGATGGTGGCACGGCCACCATTGTCCGCATCTACTGGGGCACGAACGACGGTGCGCAGGCCGAGGCCGCCTGGGCGACCTTCAACGGCATGGGGTTCGAACCTCCTGGCCGCTTTTCGACTTACGCCACGGGCCTGGCGTCGGGTACGACGTATTGGTATCGGTGCTGGGCCAGCAATTCGGCGGGCGTGGCCTGGGCGCCAGCCAGCGTCATGTTCGGAACCCCGCTTCCCGACACCCCGAGCAACACCCACTATGTTGCCGTCGGCAACCCATCGCCCGTCGCTCCTTACACGACCTGGCTGACGGCTGCCACGACCATTCAAGACGCGGTCGATGCGGCGACGGACGGTGATACGGTGCTGGTGAACGACGGCGTGTACGACACGGGCGGGCGGGCCGTTTTTGGCGCCATGGTCAACCGCGTGGCGGTGGAGAAGGCGATCACGGTGCGCAGCGCAAACGGGCCGGGCACAACCTTCATTGTCGGCGCGGGCGTGGGTACCGGGGGAAACAACAATGGCGACGGCGCGGTGCGGTGCGTGTATCTGACTAACGGTACGACGCTGGCCGGATTCGCGCTTACAAACGGACATACCCGCACGAGCGGCGATCTGGACTTGGAGCAAAGCGGGGGCGGAGTCTGGTGTGAGTCGGGCGCAACGGTCTCGAACTGCACGCTTGCGGGGAACTCCGCCAACAACTTAGGGGGCGGAGTCAGAGGCGGCGAGATCTATTACTGCACGATCAGTGGCAACTCCGCCTCTTGTGGCGGGGGCACGGAAGGCGGCACGATCAACAACTGCTTAATCATAGGCAACTCCGCCTGGAATATTGGTGGCGGCGCGCAAGGCGGCACGATCAACAACTGCACAATCAGCGGCAACTCCGCCTACAGCACCGGGGGCGCCCACCACGGCACGGTCAACAATTGTATCGTCTATTTCAATTCAAGTGGCAACTTAAATGCGTGCGCCCTCACCAATTCGTGCACGGCATATGACACCGGTGGCACGGGCAACATCACCAACGACCCACAGTTTGTTGACGCGGCGAGCGGCAACTTCCATCTCAAGCCTACGTCGCCGTGCATCGATACCGGGACCAATCAACCCTGGATGGCGACGGCGAAGGACCTGGACGGCCATCCGCGTATCGCGGGCGGAATCGTGGACATGGGTGCGTACGAATATACGGTGGCGCTGCCGCCGGTCGTGGATGACGCCAGCGGCGCTTCCGCCATCGGCACGAACACCGCCACGCTGAACGGGAACCTGGTCTCCGACGGCGGCACCACGACGACGGTGCGGATCTACTGGGGGCAAACCGACGGCGGACCCGTGGAAATCGGATGGGCGAATGAGATCGAACTGGGCGAAATGACTGTCGGCAGCACCTCTAGTGACCTCACCGGCCTGGCACCGGGCACCACCTACTACTACCGAAGTTGGGCGAGCAATGCGGCGGGCGTCGTCTGGGCGCCGGTGAGTTCGACCTTCACCACGCTTGTGGCGGAAGCCGCCAGTAACACTCACTACGTCGCCCTCGCCAGTACCACGCCGGTCTATCCCTACACGAACTGGGTGACGGCGGCGACGAGCATCCAGGCGGCGCTGGATGCGGCCACGGCTGGCGATACCGTGCTCGTGAGCAACGGCATCTACTCGGTCGGCGTGAATGTGGTCGTCACGCAAGGCATACAAGTTGTAGGGGTCGGCGGTCCCGGCCTTACTGTCATTGACGGCGGGAATACGAGTCCTTGCCTCCGCGTGTCGAATCCCGGCGCGGTGGTGCAAGGGTTTACCCTCACGCGCGGTTGGGCTCAATTCGTGCAAGGGGGCGGCCTCAGTCTTTCCAACGGACTGGTGGACAGGTGCGTCATCAGCGGCAATAGGGCCGGGGATACGGGCGGCGGGGTGGCCCTCTACGCGGGGACCTTGCGCAATTGCCTGGTGGTCAGCAACGAATCCGACTATTGCGCGGGTGTCTTTGCGCCGGGCGGGGTCGTGCTCAATTGCACGATCGCGACCAATGTGAGCCATGACAGTGGGATCGGCGGAATCGGCAACTTTAACGGCAACGTCGCCGTCCATAACTCCATTGTGGCCGGTAATGCCAGCGGCACGCTGCAGACGAACTGGGGCGGGAACGTGACCTTCAGCTTCAGTTGCACGATCCCGTTGTCAACTAATGGTGTGGGCAACGTCGCGGCCACCCCGCTGTTTGTCGACCCGGCGGGCGACTTCCACTTGAAAGCGGCGTCGCCGTGCCGGGATGCCGGCACCAACGAGTCATGGATGGGCGCGGCCAGCGACCTTGACGGCAACCCGCGCATCGCCATGGGAACGGTCGATATCGGGGCCTACGAGACGGCCGCCGCGGCCGATCCGGCAAACAATACGCACTACGTAAGCATTGCAAGCCCCTCGCCAACGCCGCCTTACACAACGTGGGCTACTGCTGCGACGAACCTGCAGGACGCCGTGGACGCGGCAACGGCCGGCGACACGGTGCTGGTCAGCAACGGCGTGTATGCCGCCGGCGGCCGGACGCTGGGCAGTGGCCTGACTAACCGCGTGGCGGTGAACAAGGCAATCGTATTGCGTAGCGTCAACGGCCCGGATGTCACGTCGATCGCCGGCCATAATCCGCCGGGAGACGCGGCTGTTAGGTGTGTCTATCTTGGCAACAACGCGATCCTGGACGGGTTCACGTTGACGAACGGCGCCACGTTTGGGTACGGGGACGTCACCAATGAAATGAGTGGCGGCGGGTTGTGGGCCGCGTCGAGCGCGTTGGCCACCAACTGTACGATCACCGCCAACCAGGCGTCGTCCAGGGGCGGTGGAGCCTTCGGTGGAACACTGCGGAATTGCCGAGTGTCCGGAAATTTGCTGTCGAACTTCGGGGGTTGGGTCTTCGGCGGTGGTGCATACGGCGCCGCATTGTACGGGTGCAGTCTGACGGGTAATGCCATCATGGGTTATGATGGTGCCAACGGCGGCGGGGCGGCTTCCTGCACGTTATTCGAATGTGTATTGGCGGGTAATATCGCATCGGCACAGATGGGGGCAGGTTCCGGCGGCGGGGCATGGTCGTCGGCCTTGGAGGGCTGTCTGGTCGTCGGGAACGTGGCTACCAACTTTAGCCACAACAGCATGGGCGGCGGAACGTACAGCTCGACGTTGCGAAGCAGCACGGTTTCGGAAAACACGGCGGACAACGGTGGGGGACTCTGCCTTGGCACGGCCACCAACTGTATTGTCTACGGTAACGTCGCCACAGTATCCAACAACGTGTGGATGGGCACGGTCGGCTTCTCGTGCACCACGCCTGATCCAGGCGGTCCTGGTAATAGAGCGACCAATCCTCAATTTGTGGATGCCACGAACGGCAACTTCCGCCTCCAGGCAATCTCGCCCTGTATCAACGCCGGCACCAACGAAGCATGGATGATTGGGGCAAGCGATTTGGACGGCAATCCGCGCCTGATGGGCGGGCGGGTCGACATGGGCGCTTATGAGTCATTCACGGGAGTGACTTGGACGATTACGGCCACGATAGGCACGAACGGTTCGATCACGCCGCCAGGAGCGATCGTTACGAATGGCGCGAATCCGAGCTTCGCGATCACGCCTGACTCCGGATGTCACATTCTGGACGTGCTCGTGGATGGCGGATCGATCGGGGGTGCCGTTTCCGGGAACTGGGTGTCGGCCTCCGTGACGTTCAGCAACGTGACTATGAACCACACGGTGGCGGCCACGTTCGCCGGTAACATCGATGCCGTCATCCCGAGCAGCGGCCCGTTCGTCGGCGGGAACACGGTGACAATCCGGGGACCGGCCCTTGGGTTCGGCGCCAACGAGATCACCAACGTGACGCTGGCCGGCATACCGGCGGCTATTGTCAGCCAGAACGTGACACAGGTCGTGGTGACCGCCGGGGCGGCGGGGGCACCCGTGACGGGCGACGTGATCGTCTACCGCTCGGGCGGCCACGGCATTGCCAACCTGGTCAATGGCTACACCTACGCCCTGCTGCCGGCGCCGCAGCGCCTGGCCGCCACGGACGGCGGTTATACGAATAGGGTGGCGTTGGTCTGGGATCCTGTGCCCGGAGTGACGGGTTACGGCGTGTGGCGCGGCACCTCCACCAACCTGGCGGCAGCCGTGCTCGTGGCCGGCGGTTTGGCCCCCACCACCAACCGGTACGATGACGTTACGGCCGTGCCATTGCAGCGCTACTACTACTGGGTTGCGGGTCAGATCGGGACCAACCGGCAAACGGTGAGCGCCAGTGACGCGGGTTTTGCTGCGTTGGGCACGTCCGCGCTTTTCTACAGCGGCGCCGGCACGAACGGGATTTATACTTTGTACCGGTGCCGTGAAGACGGGTCCGGCGAGATGCGCCTGTTCAATGACGCTGTCACCCGGCTCTATCCGGCGGTGTCGCCTGACGCGACCGAGATTGCTTACATCCGGTGGACCGGGAGCACGTCGGAAGTGTGCATCGCGAGCATCAACGGCGCAGGTGAGCATTCGATCGCCCAATGTACCACTGCCTTCGGGCTTAGTTGCGTGAACTGGGCGCCGGACGGCACGAGCCTCGTCTACGTTGCCCATTCCGACAACAGCACGCGCGACGGGTACCTGTACCGGATCAACAAGGATGGGACGGGGCAGGCGCTGGTCGTGCCCAACACCGATTTCGATAAGCACTTCGCCTCCTACTCGCCGGATGGCCTGACGATCTGCTACGCACGCAACGAGACGGGTTGGTACGCCTGGCCCCAGAATCTTTTCGTCATCAATGCGGATGGCAGCAACGAGCGGAGGCTCACCAGCCATGGCAACGGCGAGGACTTCAAGGTGTTCACCTGCCGGTTCTCGCCGGACGGCCGCACGATCGTCTACCAGATGGGCTACAGCAATCCCGGCAATTCGACGCTCTGGACCGTGAGCCCCGCAGGCTCGAACGACACGATGATCGTCGACAACGCGTATAGTGACGAGCGGCCGGCCTTCACGCGGGACGGGTCGAAGCTTGTGTTCAACCGGAATATCGGCGGGCATTGGCAACTGGCCACCGCCAATCCTGACGGCTTGAACGTCCAGGTGCTGCCGATGGGACCTGTGCCCACTGACCGGATGGCGCCGGTCCAAGCCATCGTCAATGCGGCTTTCGCTGCGGATGGAACGATCCAATGCACGATTCTACCGCCGGCGGTTGGCACGAGTGCCCAGTGGCGGGTGACGTCAGGGGCGGATACCAATTGGCACGCGAGCGGCGAGGTGACTGCTCCACTGGCGCCAACCGGGTCGCCGTACACGGTGACTTTCCTGGCCGTTGCGGGTTGGGTGACCCCGGCTGACATCACGGGCCTTGCGCCGGTGCCGGGAGCTATCTCTGCCGTGACGGCGATCTACGTGCCGAACAACATGGCGTTGATTCCGGCGCAGACGTACCGGATGGGAATCTACCAAGGGGCGGGCGGTGTTTCCGTGACGTTGAACGCGTTCTTCATTGATCGGCGTCCGGTAACGGTGGCGCAGTTCCAGGACTTTTGCACGGCCACGGGGAATGCCATGCCGACGAACGCACCCGCGTGGTCGGCGGGTTGGACGACCAACACGAGCTTGCCGATGGTCATGGTGACGTGGGATGAGGCCGCCGCTTATGCCACCTGGGCGGGCAAGCGCCTGGCGACAGAAGCCGAGTATGAATGCGCGATGCGCGATTCGCTGACGAACAGTGCGTATCCGTGGGGTGATTCGATCGCCGCGACGCAGGCGAACTACAATGCCAACGTGGGCCTGCCAACCGCGGCCGGGACGTACCCGCCCACGCTGCACTACGGGCTGTACGACATCGCGGGCAATGTGTGGGAGTGGTGCGGCGATTGGTACGTCAGTACGCTGACGGGGCCGGTGACGAATCCGGTGGGGCCGGCGGCTGGGCTGACGAAGAGTCTGCGGGGCGGTTCGTGGGTGAATCCGGCCAGCCGGTTGCGGTGCGCGACGCGTTACCAGATGGACCCGTTCGCGCGGTATGCCGATCTTGGATTTCGGTGTGCGGCGTCGCCCGCGGCTCTGACGGCGCCGTTTGTTGGTGGTGCTGCGGGGGGTGTTCCGGAGTGGTGGAAGCAGTACTATTTTGGTGTTGCGGCCAATGGTTTCGACGCGAATCGGGACACGGACGGCGATGGGCTGACGGATGGGCAGGAGTACGCCGCCGGCACTGACCCGACGCGTGCGGATTCGTGCCTGAAGATCCTGACGATTCGGCCATCGGGGGCCGGCGTGGGAGTTACATGGGAGGGTGGCGCCACGGCAACCCAGTACTTGGAAGTCCTGCGCGATGTGGCGGGCACAGGGGCCACATGGAGCGCGCTGTTCACGAACCTGCCGCCCACGGCCACAGTGACCAACTTCACAGATACCGGCTCAGGCGGCGCAGTGCGGCTCTACCGCATCCGGGCCACGCGGTAACCGCTAGCGCCGCCGACCGGAAAGCGGAATCCGTCGATGGCCTATCAAGCGGGTAATGCAAGCTTGCCGCAGGGTGACGTTAAGGTAGTATTTCGCCGGTCGGTGTGTGTGGGCGCGTCAATTTCGTAGTCTTGGGAACGGGGAAATGATGAAATCGTGGCAATTCTTCGCCGTGCTGCTCCTGTCGGTTCTTTGCCTGGGGCTCAGCGTAGCGCTGGTCGCCATGGCGCGCTCAAACCAACAGTTGCAGCAGGATCTGCAGGAACGACAGGTGCAACTCAACAGTGGGGTCCTCGGTTCCCAGGCGCAGCAGATTGCGAATAACGTCCTCCAGGACATGGGAAGGGCATCTACCTCCAATGAGCCGATGCGGCTGTTGCTGGTCAAGTACGGCTATACAGTGGCTGCCGGTACGCAGGCTTCGGATGTGCCGCCTCCTGCCCAGAAAGAGCCCGTCAAGGAGGGTCCCCGATGAGCGATCCAACCCCGCGACCGGCCTTCGGGTCGTTTCTGCCTCTTCTCTTGCTCGCACTCAGCAGCCTTATTTTTCTGACATGGAACCTGACGGTGGCGGTTCAACAGCATGAGGCAGGCTTACGGATTGCGGACCAGCAGCAAGAACAGTTGACCCAGGCGACGGCGGTCGAGAGTCGCTTGCGGCAGATGATGCAGGATCTGGTGGATTTGGCGGGACGTAATGCCGATGCGGCCGCCATTGTGAAGAAGTACGGGATTTCATTCCGGGGTCCTGCCGCAGCCGCAGCCGCCGCCGCACCCGCACCCGCCCCCGCGGTGCCTGCGGCCTCGCCGGCAAAGAAGCCGTAATCGCCGGTCGGCTCCTGACGTTTCAGGCCGGCCAGCCCGTGGCCGCGACGAGCGCAGCGACGCGGTCGAGCTCGGCATCAAGGCGGGCACGCCAGTCGGTGGCCTGGCCCTGCCAACCCAGCCGCTCGAGGAAGCGCTGCCGATAGGCCGTGTTCTCGAGCAGCCCGTGCAGGTACACGCCCATGATGTTGCCCTGCTGCCAGCCCAAGCCGTCGTCCAGCAGCGCGGAGGCTTTGGGGCCGGCGTGTGTCCGGCCATGGTGAATTTCATAACCCGTCACCAGCCCGCCCTCCAGCCAGCGCACCTGGCGCTGGCACGTCGTCTTATCGATGGACAGCGTGGTGGTGACGTCGAGCAAGCCGAGTCCTTGAATGTCGCCGCTTTCCAGGCCGTGCGGGTCGGCGATCTGCCGGCCCAAAAGCTGCATGCCTCCGCAAACCCCGAGGATAGGCGTGCCGCCGGCTGCCGCGGTGAGTACCTCGGCAGCCAGGCCGGTCTTCTCAAGGTAACGCAGGCTTTCCGCCGTATTCTTGCTGCCGGGGAGGATGATGGCTTGAAAGGTCCCCAGGGGGGCGCGATCGCGGAGCGGAACGACGGACACGCCGGGCTCGTGGAAGAGCGGGTCGAATTCATCGAGGTTGCTGGCATACGGGTAGGCAAGCAAGGCGATGTTGACATGACCGGCCAGGTATCGGCCGCGGTGATGCAGGGTATCCTCCTCGGGCAGGCTATGACGAATCATGGGGATGATCGCGACGGTCGGTATGCCGGTCTTCTCGTGGAGCCAATCCATCGCGTTGCCGAGCAAGGCCTGGTCCCCCCTGAATTTATTAAGCACAAACCCCTTGATACGGGCGCGTTCGTCCGGTGCCAGGCACATCCAGGTGCCGAGCAGGTGGGCAAAGGCGCCGCCGCGGTCGATGTCGGCTACCAGGTAGACGTCAGCACCGCATTCCAAAGCGACGCTCATATTGACGATGTCGCCGGCCCGCAGGTTGATCTCGGCCGGACTGCCCGCCCCTTCAATCACGACCTGCTCGAAATCGGTGAGCAGACTGTGCAACGCGTCGCAGACCACGGGCCAAAGGCTCGCCTTGCGGCTCATCCACGGAAGGGCCGAAATCGCGGCATCGTACCGGCCCATGACGATCACCTGGCTGAATGTATCGGCGCTGGGCTTGAGCAGCAGGGGGTTCATGCGGGCTTGCGGCACCGTGCGGGCTGCAAGGGCTTGCAGGTATTGGGCCCGGCCGATCTCCAAGCCGTCAGGTGTGACGGCGGCGTTGTTGCTCATGTTCTGCGCCTTGAACGGCGCGACACGCAGGCCGCGGTTGGCGTAGTGCCGGCAAAGGGCCGCGACCAGGAACGACTTCCCGGCGTCGCTCGTGCAGCCCATGACCATTAGGGGTGTGGCAGGCACCGGACTAGAATGGAATGGCTTGCACGGACTTGACCTTGAGTTCGCTCACCGCGGTGTCGACGGCGTTGCTGTTGGCACGTTTGAACTTGGGGTCGTCGAGGTTGAATGTTACCTTGTAGATCGGTTCGTTGTTGGTCCACCGCCCCGGGGTCATCCATACGTCCAAGGTGGGGCTGGTGCCGATAAAGCAGTTCTGTTGCTTATCGAACATGCCCCACGTGAACTTGACGGTCACGGCCCCGGTGTCCTGCTTGGTCACTCTTTTCCGGCACCACGGGCCGTATTTCTTGCATAGCCGGCTCTCCAACTCGGTCAAGTCGGGCAGGGCCCCGACTTCCTTCGAGAAAGACATCGAGCAGGCCTTGCTGCCGAGCTCGGGACGGGTGAACATGATGTCGACCGTCGTCCAGCCCGGCCAGACGTGCTCGCGCCCATGCAGGATCTCCGAGGCCGATAGGATGGTATATTCCTCAACCGGTTGGTCGATGTCCTTGCGCTTGGCAAACTGTGACGACTGAACCAGGTTGGAGTTCATGGCCCGAACCTGTTCGATGGCCATCCCCAGTTTCACGCCACTGACGTCCAGGCTGCGGATGTCGGTGTTAGTCGGGCAATACTCGTCGCTGATCACAACTGGCGCGGTCTGCCCCTGCCCGAGGTTGGCGACCAGAGCCAATGCGAGCGCGCACGCGTTCATGGCGAGATTCCGCATCATGTTTCGGTTCTCCTCAGGGAAACTCTTCGAATGCCACGGCGCCGCTTCGAGAGCGGCCCCGTTGCCACACGGCCAACGGTGTCCCCGTCTCCGTGACGTGCCTTCATAGCGCCCCGCACCGACTCTTGACAAGCCAATACGCAAGTTGGCCTGTCATTGCACTCTTCCGCGGCGCTAGGGCCTCCCGCCGGCCATGGCGGCTTCGACCTGGGCGCGTAACCGCTTCGGGTTGCTGCTTACTTCCATGGCGACATCGATGGCGACCGTGCCCCGGTGCACCAGGTCGGCGAGCGACTGATCCAGCGTCACCATGCCATCCTTGCTGCCAATCTGCATGACTCCATACAACTCGTGCAGGCGTTCTTCCCGGATGAGGTTGCGTACCGCGGTCGTCGGAATCAGTATTTCAAGGGCGGCCACCCGTCCTTTGCCATCGGCGCGGGGGAGCAAGGCCTGGGTCAGCACGGCCTCCAGCACCTGTGACAACTGCAGGCGGATCTGCCGCTGTTGTTGGGAGGGGAAGATATCGATGATGCGGTCGATTGTCTGCGGAGCGTCCGTCGTATGCAGCGTGCCAAGAACGAGGTGGCCCGTTTCCGCCGCCATCAGGGCGGTCGCGATCGTCTCCAGGTCGCGCATTTCACCGACGGCAATGACATCGGGATCGTGGCGCAGGGCGTGCACCAGGGCCGCGGAGAAGGACTTTGTATCGTCGCCGAGGTCGCGCTGGTTGATGATGCAGCGCTGGTCCTTGTGGAGGAACTCGATGGGGTCCTCGATGGTGATGATGTTTTTCGAGGCCGTGCGGTTAAGATGGTCCATCATGGCCGCCATGGTCGTTGATTTGCCGCTGCCGGTCGGGCCGGTCACCAGGATCAGTCCTCGGGGTTTGAGCACGAGGTCCTTGCAGATCGCCGGCAGGCCCAGCTCGTCGAGGGATGGGATCTTGAAGGGAACCAGTCGGAAGGCGAACCCCATGGTGCCGCGCTGCTGCAGCACGTTGACGCGGAAACGCGCCACGCCTGGCACGCTATAGGCACAGTCCAGTTCGCGTACCTGCGCGAAGGCCGTCCGTTGCTCCTCATTCGTGACCTTGTCGAGGACGGCAGTCAGATCTTCCTTGGAGCAGGGCTGGAAGTCGGTCTGCGGGACAAGCCGCCCGTCAATGCGGAGTATGGGAGGGGTGGCCACTTTCAAGTGGAGGTCGGAGGCACCGCGTTCGACTATGCGTTTAAGCAGCGCGTCTATATCCATGGCCGTCTCCTTTTTTGGGCTCTTGGACAGAATCTGTGGGTAGTAGGGTGACGAGTAGAGGGGGTGGATGGCCGAGCAACGCGCGGGTGGACGGGGTTGGATTCGGAGGACGGGATCAGCCGCGCTCTATCCCTTCGGGATGAAGAGGCATCGAG